>DJFY01000011.1:32090-50046 GCA_002431545.1 Cellvibrionales bacterium UBA5860
GTAAATCAGAGCCCATCATCGGCGCGAACCAAAGGTATCGCTTTGCCGTCAGCCCACCTATAATGCGCGCCTTTCAATGTGCGCCCTGCTGTACCGGCTGTACTGTCAAGCCTGTCTTCCCAGGCCACCGGACTCAGGCCTATCGTAGTCACTCCCATGTCAAAAATCGAAAAGCTTCGCAATATTGCGATTATCGCCCACGTCGACCACGGCAAAACCACGCTGGTTGACCGCCTGCTGCAACAGTCCGGCACCCTGCAGCGCAAGGATCAGGATGCCGAACGCATCATGGACTCCAATGACCAGGAAAAAGAGCGCGGCATTACTATCCTGGCAAAAAACACCGCCATTGAGTGGCAGGGCTACCGCATCAATATCGTCGACACCCCTGGGCATGCCGACTTTGGCGGGGAAGTCGAACGTGTGTTGTCGATGGTCGATTCGGTGCTCCTGCTGGTCGACGCCGTTGATGGCCCAATGCCGCAAACCCGCTTCGTCACGAGCAAAGCCTTTGAACAGGGGCTGAACCCGATCGTCGTGGTCAATAAGGTCGACCGCCCAGGCGCTCGTCCCCACTGGGTGATCGACCAGGTTTTTGACCTGTTTGACCGCCTCGGCGCCAACGACACGCAGCTGGATTTCCCCATCGTGTACGCATCTGCGCTCAACGGCGTCGCCGGCCCCGAGGCAGACCAGCTGGCCGACGACATGACGCCACTCTTTGAAATGATTACACGCCAGGTGCCAGCGCCGGACGTCGACCCGGACGGAGCATTTCAAATGCAAATTTCCGCCCTTGATTACGACAGTTACGTCGGCGTCATCGGCATCGGCCGCATAACCCGCGGCAGCCTGCGCCCCAATCAGGCCGTGGTTATCATCGATCGCGAAGGCGCCACCCGGAAGGGCAGGATTCTCAACGTTAAAGGCTACCTGGGTCTGGAACGCCTGGACACCGATTTCGCTCAGGCCGGTGATATTGTCGCCGTAACCGGCATCGACGGTCTGGGTATATCCGATACCCTGTGCGACCCGGAGCATATTGAGGCTCTGCCCGCGCTGACCGTGGATGAACCGACAGTGAGCATGATCTTTATGGTCAACGATTCCCCTTTTGCCGGCCAGGACGGCAAATTCGTGACCTCGCGCAACCTGAAGGAGCGCCTGGAGCGGGAGCTGATCCATAATGTCGCGCTGCGCGTAGAGGCAGGAGACAGCCCGGAGAAATTTCGCGTCTCCGGCCGCGGTGAATTACACCTCTCGGTGCTAATCGAAACCATGCGCCGGGAAGGCTACGAACTGGCCGTTTCCCGCCCGGAAGTCATTCAGAAAGAAGTCGATGGCGTTTTGCACGAACCCTTTGAGCTTGTGGTGATCGATGTCGAAACCGATCACCAGGGCGCCGTCATGGAGGAGCTCGGCCTGCGCAAGGGCGAGCTGAAAAATATGGAGCCGGATGGCAAGGGGCGAGTGAAGCTCGAGTATGTGGTGCCCTCCAGAGGGCTGATCGGTTTTCGTGGCCAATTTCTCACACTGACTTCCGGATCGGGCATCATGACCAGCATCTTCGATCACTACGGGCGGGTGAAATCAGGTGAAGTCGTGTCTCGCCAGAACGGCGTGCTGGTCTCGATGGTCAAGGGTAAAACCCTGAGCTATGCCTTGTTCAATCTGCAGGAGCGCGGGCGACTGTTTCTGGGGCACGGAGAAGACGTCTACGAGGGTCAGATTATCGGTATCCACTCGCGCGGCAACGACCTCGCCGTCAACCCAACCAAAGCCAAGCAGCTCACTAATATCCGGGCTGCAGGTTCAGACGAAGCCTTGACTCTGGTGTCGCCTATTCGCTACTCGCTTGAGCAGGCGTTGGAGTTCATTGAAGACGACGAGTTGGTCGAGGTCACCCCCAACCATATCAGGCTGCGCAAAAAACTACTGACCGAGAACGCGAGAAAGCGCGCCGCGCGAGCCTGACACCGACCCTAGTCTTCCAGCTGATCCTTTTTGCCGGTAATCATGGCTTTAACCAGGTTTTCCCGGTGCCGCCAGCTGCTAAAAATCACCCCGGCAATGTGTATCAGAACCAATAAAAGCAAAACATTGATGGAAGTTTCGTGTATTTCTTCCCAGTATTCTTCCTCTTCCTCGTGTTCATCTTCGTGTTCGTACCCCCCGCTATACTCATCTTCCTCATCGTATTCGCCTGCGTACTCGTGTTCTCGCTCGAATTCGTCCTCGTCATCCGATGCATACGCAACGGAACTGGCAGGCAACGTCATCTGTTGCGCAAAAGGTCCTTTGCCTTCCTCGACGGCATAGAGCTTCATGCCGCTCAGAGTCGTGGCATAGAGGGCAGCCAGCAAAGTAACGACCATGATGCCTCCGGCAGGGTTGTGTCCGAGGTAGCGCGGGGGCGAGCCGGCTACCAAAGCCTTCAAGTAGCCGACAACCGCACCAGGCGGGTATAGAAAGTTACTGAAGCGCGCGTATTTGCTGCCGAATAAGCCCCACAGCACGCGCAGAGAAACCAGAGAGAAAATGGCATAACCGGAATACACGTGAAACCAGTGTTCTTCTTCGCCCGTTAAATAACTGGTGGCAAACAAAAGTACCAAAGACCAGTGAAACAGTCTGACAACCCGGTCCCACACATAGACTTGCTGAGCCATACTCGACACTCCTGCTATAACGGCAACGGCGATCCGGAAATAATACGGCTTATTTTGACCCATACCATTGGACAAATGCCGTATTCAAGCGAGTATCAGGACATCAGCCCCATGAGCCCGGGAGGAAAAGGAAAACATGTGAAGTACAGATTTTCTTCAGATCATCTGATAATGGCTTTTTTTCTCGTTGTAGTGGTATCAAGTGCTGCGGATCTGATTGCCGATTACTCTGAGGGCGTCACCCTGAGCCATCTGATTCAAGAGGCAACCGTGATGCTAATCGCCATGGCGGCAATTGCCTGGCTCGCACTTCGTTTGCGGCGCAGTCGCCGCGAAATCGCGGCATTGCATCGCGAATTGCAGACAGTGCAAGAAATGTTGCCACGCCAATCTGAAGACATTATCTCGGTCAAGAACCGTTTGGCCCAGGTGATTGCGCATCACTTCGAGCAATGGCGCCTGACTAATAGCGAGCAGGAAGTCGGCCTTCTATTGATCAAGGGCTTCAGTTTGAAAGAAATATCGGCCCTTCGAGGCGTGACCGAGAAAACCGTTCGCCACCAGGCCTCGTCCATCTATAAAAAAGCCGGCTTGCCAGGCAGACACGCTTTTTCGGCATGGTTTATCGAAGATATTTTATAGCCTTAACGGCGAGCGGCACGCCCCGCGGACTCGGTGAACCCCTATGATTGTGATTGCGCGCGCGCCAGAACCTTTTCGGCCCAACCCGTTTCCAGTGGCACCATGTAATACATTTTTACGTCGCGGGACAGGAACTTCCAGGTTCCCTCCACTTTGCGGTACTGGTCGTCGTAATAACCGGCGCCGATAATACTTTTGCCATCACTAATACCGCGAATTTCCACGTAGCAGGTGCCGGACGCCTTATCGGAGCCCTCTAGATTGACCACGTGGTTGTGAATAAACGGCCGCGGCGCCAGATCGCCCAGGGCCTGGTGGTACATCTTGATTAAATTTTCCCGGCCCTTGGTCGCCGGAATTGTCCCATCGTCTACCGAGATTGATCCGTCCTCCGTGAACAGATCGACCATCGCCTGGACATCGTTCTGCCATACGTAGTGACAATACAGAATGGGAAGCTCCCTGATGGCCTCCCGGTCGAGCATTTCCCGCACTAATACATCAGTTGATTTCGTCATTGTTATACCCCTGTGTGATGCCAGTGAATTTAATGTGTTTCCATTGCGCGGATACATGATGTTTTATTTCCGCTACATTTATCCGTCTCACTACCTGTATCGGTCTCGCTACCTGCGCCTCACGGGGCAATTCCGGCATGGCGCATTAATTTCGGGACATGCCTGGCCGTCATTTAGGACTGGGCCGCACACTCGCACCAAGCGTGGCGCACTCTTTGTGGCGAAAACAGTCGGTAGTGTGATCGTTTACCATGCCCATGGCCTGCATATGGGCATAACAGATGGTCGAGCCAAAAAAGCGAAACCCCTTTTTTTTCATGTCCTTGCTGATGGCATCGGACTCCGGCGTTGTAGCCGGCACCTGCGCCATCGCCCGCCAGCGATTTTGCAGCGGCCGGCCGTCGATAAAAGCCCAAAGGTAATTGGCGAAGCTGCCGTGGCTGGCCTGGAGCTCGAGAAACAACCGGGCATTGCTTATCGCGGCTTCGATTTTTAGCCGGTTGCGAACGATACCCGGGTCGGTCATCAGCCGCTCGATACTGCGCCGGTTGAATCGAGCCACCTTGCCTGCATCGAAATTAGCGAAAGCACGGCGGTAGTTTTCACGCTTGCGCAATATGGTGATCCAGGACAAGCCTGCCTGCGCGCTTTCCAACACGAGAAATTCAAAAAGCTTATCGTCGTCATAGCAGGGCACACCCCACTCTTCATCGTGGTAACTTTCGTACAGGGGATCTCCTGCCGACCACTGACAGCGAGTCTCGCCCGGTTGTTTCACACCAGTCATTGCCATTTCTTCTACCGTGTCTTATGTTGCCAACTTTGCCCACCATCACCGGCAGGCCTCAAGCATGCGCATAAAATATCCGCCAATCAAACCCTACGCGACGCACGAGCTGGCGGTCGCCGCTTCACATACATTGTACGTGGAAGAATGCGGCAATCGCGATGGGCTGCCAGTCGTATTTGTGCACGGCGGACCGGGCGCCGGTTGCTCTACCGGCGACCGATGTTTTTTTGATCCGGAGATTTACCGCATTATCCTCTTCGACCAACGGGGTGCGGGCCGCTCGAAACCCCATGCCAGCCTCGACGACAACACAACGCAAGACCTGATTGCCGATATGGAGGTTATTCGAGACACCCTCGGTGTAAAACAATGGCTATTGTTCGGCGGTTCCTGGGGCTCGACGCTGAGCTTGCTCTACGCTCAGGCTCACCCGGATAAGGTCTCCGGCATGGTTCTGCGCGGCATCTTTCTTTGCCGGCGTGCGGACATCGACTGGTTTTATCAATTTGGCGCCAGCGCGATTTTCCCGGACTACTGGCGCGAATTCATCGCCCCCATCAAAGCAAGCGAAAGAGGCGACATGCTGTCCGCTTATCACCGCCACCTCACTGGCCCCGACGAGCTGGACCGGGCCCGCGCTGCAAAGGCCTGGTCCGTCTGGGAGGCTCGCTGTGCCACGCTACACCCCAACCACCACCTGGTAGACCACCTGAGCAATTCCCACGTAGCACTGGCCATGGCCCGCATCGAGGCCCATTACTTTATCAACCAGTGTTTTGTCGAACCCGATCAGATTTTAGAAAACACTCACCGTTTAAAGGATATTCCCGCAATCGCTGTACACGGCCGCTACGATGTAGTGTGCCCTATCAAACAGGCCTTCGACCTGCAGGCTGCCTGGCCGGACCTGACGCTGGAAATCATCCGCGACGCCGGCCACGCATCGAGTGAACCGGGAACCATCGACGCCCTGGTTAAGGCGACGGACGATATGGCTTCGATTATCAATAACCGGCGAGCAGATCGGTAACCGATGCCCCCCTCCGTTATTACCACCTCTCATGGTGCAACCGCAGGCCGTACGCGAAAAATACTATGCGCGGGCTGATTCAGCGCGTCCGGCATGCGTCGGTAGATGTCGACCGGAAAACGGTCGGCGCCATCGATCGGGGAATTCTGCTGCTACTAGGCATAGAGGCAGATGACACGCCGGCCCGAGCGCGGAAACTGATCGACAAAATTATTAATTATCGAATCTTTCCCGACAATAGTGGCCGCATGAACGCGAGCGTGAAAGATATCGGCGGCGGCATTCTGGTGGTGTCCCAGTTCACCCTGGTAGCAGACACCAAAAAAGGCCTGCGGCCGGGGTTTTCGTCCGCCGCCAGCCCAGACGCTGCGGAAAAACTCTACCAGGAATTTATCGGGATCCTGAGCGAGGCGTACGCGCCGATCGCCACTGGCGTCTTCGGCGCCGATATGCAGGTTGCTCTGGTCAATGACGGCCCGGTAACCTTCCTGCTGGAAACCTGAGATTATCTGCGAAACCGGCAGCTCGAGCTCCGGCCAAACTGTAACCAAGCCAGCTTCTGTTCACCGCTTTGCGCCCCGCCAGGCTATATCAGACCTCGAAACCGGTTTTAAGCTTGCGCGGCACCAGCTGGTTTTTCAGGCGCGCGTAACAAGGTACGCCGGCCTCGTAGGGAGGATAGTCTTCACCGGCGATCAGCGGTGCCAGATAATCACGCGCCAGCTGAGTGATACCAAAACCGTCGCGAGTGATAAACCTGCGTGGCATTTTTTTCTCCCGGTTTGCGACCTTTTCCAGAGGAGCCTCGCCCAGTTTCCAGCCATATTTTTTTGTTTTTTTGCGCTCGATACTCACCATCACCGCGTTTTTTCCAGCTAGCGCATATTCGACCGCTGCCTTGCCTACAGCGTAGGCTTGCTCGACGTCAGTTGCAGAGGCAATATGCCGCGCGGCTCGCTGCAGGTAATCCGCCAGTGCCCAGTGATATTTATAACCAAGTTCGGTTTTAACCAGGTCCGCCAGGGTTGGTGCTACCCCCCCGAGTTGCTTGTGGCCAAACGCGTCGGTAGTGCCGGCATCGGCGATAAAAGTGCCATCGGCATATTGCGCGCCCTCAGAGGCTACGATGACGCAATAGCCTTCCTTCTTTACGGTTTGTTCGACCTTTTTTAAAAATTTCTGTCGATCAAAAGCGATTTCCGGAAACAAAATTATGTGGGGGGGATCCCCGACCTGCTGTGCCGCCAGACCGCCGGCGGCGGCAATCCAGCCCGCATGCCGACCCATCACCTCGAGAATAAAAACCTTGGTGGACGTGGCACACATGGAAGCCACGTCCAGGCTCGCTTCTTTGGTGGACACGGCGACATATTTTGCAACTGAACCAAAACCCGGACAGTTATCCGTAATGGGCAGGTCATTATCGACCGTTTTGGGAATGTGAATGGCCTGGATCGGATAACCCATTTTTTCCGAGAGGCGGGATACTTTCAGGCAGGTATCGGCAGAATCGCCACCACCGTTGTAAAGAAAATAACCAATATTGTGTGCCTTGAATACCGCAATCAACCGCTCGTACTCGGCACGATTTTCTTCCAGACTTTTGAGTTTGTAGCGGCACGAACCAAAAGCACCGGACGGTGTGTGCCGCAATGCGGCGATGGTTTTGGTCGTTTCCTTGCTGGTGTCGATAAGCTCTTCACGCAATGCACCGATAATTCCGTTTTGCCCCGCCAGCACCTTGCCGATGCGCGACCGATGGGCCCGCGCGGTTTCAATCACGCCGCAGGCACTGGCGTTTATCACCGAGGTAACCCCCCCGGACTGCGCATAAAAAATATTCTTTTTTTCCATTCAAAGTATCCGTGATTTCGGCTGGGAATCGGCGTCCTGAAAGCAGGCATAATACGGTAATGTTTTTGCGAATGCATGACGTACCGGCAGACGAATGGGATAATCCCATGGGAAAACACGGTTATCGGCGGATCAATCTGTAATGCACATTCATATACTGGGAATTTGTGGCACCTTCATGGGTGGCCTGGCGCAACTGGCCAAAGCCAAAGGACACCGTGTATCCGGCTGTGATGCCAATGTCTATCCGCCGATGAGCGACCAACTGCGGCAGGCAGGCATAGACTTGATCGAAGGCTACGATCCAGCACAACTGGAGCCCTCACCGGACATGGTCGTCATCGGCAATGCGCTTTCCCGCGGCAATCCCTGCGTCGAATACGTCTTAAATAAAGGACTACGCTACACGTCAGGCCCTCAGTGGCTGGGTGAGCAGTGTTTGTCTGAACGCTGGGTACTGGCGGTCGCCGGCACGCACGGCAAAACCACGACAGCCAGTATGCTCGCCTGGGTTCTCGAGCACGCTAACCTGGCACCGGGATTCTTAATCGGCGGCGTGCCGAAAAACTTTGGGGTTTCCGCCCGTTTTGGTGATACACCTTTTTTTGTTATCGAAGCGGACGAATACGACACCGCCTTTTTTGACAAACGTTCCAAGTTCGTACACTACCATCCACGCACCCTGGTCCTGAACAACCTGGAATTTGACCACGCGGATATCTTTCCCGATCTGAGCGCGATACAAACCCAGTTCCACCATCTGGTGCGCACAGTCCCCGGTGAAGGAATGATTGTGTATCCCGGCGACGACGGCAATCTGGCGACAACGCTCGCGCGGGGATGCTGGACGCCGACACAAACCACAGGCCCGCAAGGACAGTGGCAAGCGGTACTCGAGGAAGCAGATGGCAGCCATTTCAAAATAACCCTGAACGACAAAACAGTAGGCGATATCCGGTGGCGGCAAACCGGTCTGCACAATGTCGCCAACGCGCTGTCCGCCGTTGCTGCGGCGCGGCATGCCGGTGTCGCAGCCGATCAGGCCTGCGCCGCGCTCTGGGGGTTCGAGGGTGTGGCACGACGTATGGACTGCCTCGGTGAAATAAATGGCGTGCATGTCTACGACGATTTCGCGCACCACCCCACTGCAATCGCCTCCACTCTGGACGGCCTGCGCAAAAGAGTCGGGCCGGCAAAAATCATTGCCGTTATCGAACCCCGCTCCAACACCATGAAACTCGGCATTCACCGGCAGACCCTGGCGTCTGCCACAGCGAGCGCCGATGAAGCAATCTGGTTTCAACCGGAAGAGCTGGAGTGGTCCCTCGCCGACACCGTCACCGACGGCGCTACACCGAGCCAAGTGATCGACGATCTGGACACTCTGGTCGCGGCCACGGTCGCGGCTGCAGACGTCGGCAGCCATATCGTTATTATGAGCAACGGCGGCTTCGGCGGATTTCACCAGCGCTTGCTGACCGCCCTGAAAGCCGATTAAGAAGGCTCCGGCCCTTGGCAAAAAATTCTGAACTGATCACATTGCTGGCAGCAACAGGACTCGTCATTATCTGGTCCTGTTGGAACCCTTTCGATCGACTCACCTGGTGGCTCGAAGCGCTACCCGTGTTGCTCGCGATACCGATACTGATGGCAACGCGCCGGGGCTTTCCTCTCACGCGTCTGGCCTACTACCTGATTTTCATTCACGCCCTGATATTACTGGTAGGCGCCCACTACACCTATGCGCAGGTGCCTTTCGGCTTCTGGCTACAAGACTTGCTTGAATTCAGCCGAAACCCGTACGACCGTCTCGGGCACATTGCACAGGGCTTTATCCCCGCACTACTGGCGCGTGAAGTGTTGCTTCGCAACAGGGTTATTGCCGGCGCCGGCTGGCGGGCGTTTCTGGTGGTTTGCTTTTGTCTGGCGCTGAGCGCGTTCTATGAGTTGCTCGAATGGTTCGCGGCTGTCGGCTATGGCGACGGCACGCAGGCATTTCTCGGTACTCAGGGAGACATCTGGGATGCCCAATGGGATATGCTGATGGCTTTGTCGGGCGCGATTCTGGCCTTGCTCATTTTAGGTCGTGCGCACAACCGACAGCTGCAACAACTATCAGAACCCTCACCTAAATGAAAATACCTGCGCCAGCATTGAGCACCGGATCCGTTTAGTCGGCACATGCGGCACCATAGAAAATGGAGAACCCTCGAGGACAATCCCTGAAAACGCAACTCTCAGAAAAATACCTGATCGTCGGTTGCGGCGATATCGGCCTGGCCCTGGCGCGGCGCCTGGTAGCCGCTGGCCACCACGTTACCGCTGTGAAACGCTCGAAACCCGACTGGCGAGCACTCGGACTAACACTGGCACTGGCCGATATCGAAAAGCCCGAAAGCCTTGCGGCGCTACCCACTGATATCGACCAGATATTCGTTATTCTCTCACCCGACAGACGAGAGGAGGACGCTTACCGGCGCCTGTATGAAACCGGTATCGCCAATCTGCTGGCCCATTTTAGCCAGCGGACCGATAAGTCAATACAGCCCGAAACAACACGGCCACACTGGATATTTGTCTCCTCAACCAGCGTCTACGGTCAACGTAAGGGTGAACGGGTGGACGAACATTCCTGCACCGCACCCTCCGGGTTTAATGGCCGTGCACTTTTATGCGCGGAACAACAGTTTCTGGCCGAGAGCAAGAATAATTCCATCGTGCGCTTTAGTGGCATTTACGGGCCGGGCCGAAATCATCTTATTCGAAATATCAAAGCCGGCAAGGCGGTTCAATACGAACCACCGTACTACACCAATCGAATTCACCACGAAGACTGTGTCGGCGTTCTGTTCTGGCTGGCGCAGCAAAGGCGCACGGGCCAGCCGGTAGGGGGAATTTACGTGGCAAGCGACGACATGCCGGTACCCCTCGGCGACGTCGCGATGTGGCTGGCCGAGCAGCTCGGTTGCGCTGCGCCCCCAGCCCAGTCCGCGACGCGTAGAGTGCCTCGACAAAATAAGCGCTGTGACAACCGGCGCCTGCGCGAAGCTGGATACCAGTTCACCTACAAAGATTATCGCGCCGGATATAGAGCAATGCTCGATGAGCAACGTCGTGGCTAACCGTAAACTGCTATCTTTCCCCGCTAGCGATAGAACACTACCGTTAATCAACTATGCAATTTATCAGGCGGCGCTAAACAACGCCCTTAATAATGTGTTGCACGACAAACCAAGTCTTAAAAAAGTATGGCCTCGAACGTGAATCCAGCAGCGATAATAAAAACCCTGCTTGCCCTGACCATCTGTGCCAATTGCATTTATGGCATTGTTATTTTCGGATTGAGCTTGTGGCCGTTGACATTTCTGACGGCGGCACTGCTGATTCTGGGGTCGCTCGCCTGGCCTACCTTGGATGCACTGGCCATGACCATCGCCCGCACCGTCGGAGTACTGGCGCTAATCGGGCTGATGTTACTCATGCTCGCCGCCACCGTAGGCGGCAGTTTCCATTTGTCTGAGAGCAATCAAATTATCGCCGGTGGACTCACCGCAATGACATTGCTCGGCTGCGCACTCTTTTTCGTTAACAACCGGGACAGCTGACGGGATTGCAAGACATGGTCCTGTCGAATACGGACTAGCCAGAAGCGACAGCGGGCGGCGCCGGGAAAACGCCACTCAGACTCAATTGTCTGTCAAATGGCCATCCTCCGGGGTCTTGACCAGAACCCTGGGCTTTCGGTACCACAACTGGCCCGTGGCGAAACACTGCCAGCCCCAGCGTACCCAGCGCATCAACGCAAATACCAACCAGAGCGACCAAAGCAACATAGCCACGCGAAACACGCCAAGCGGCAAACTGATAACCCAACCCTGCGGCAGGCTGCCCACAGCGTGATCCTGATACCATCGGTAAAAGTAGTTGCTTGACCCGTTACCCGCCACCTGCATGTCGGGTGCAGACAATAGACTTTGCGGAATGGTGTAAAACAAGCTGAATACAGCCGCGACAGTTAATACAACCAGGCCAATTTGAACCAAATTGAATATCCAGGGGGTTGGCGGCGGCGGTCGACGACGTCGCGCTTCCATGGCGAAAAACCAAAGCACTACCGGGATACTACCCGCCAGATTGACGCTGCTCATGCCCAGCGCCAGTAAGAGCCAGTGCCAGGAGTTCAGAGGAATGCTCAGATCCCTGCTCCTGACAATCACCCCAAGCTCAGCAGCGATCACCAGAATCACCGCTAAAACACCCCAGTAGAGCATGGCCGGGCCGATGGCCGGGCCGTTGAGCAATATCGGCCAGCGGTCCCGCGGCAACTGCTGCGTAATTTCAATATTTCTTGCTGGCGTCGGTAGGGCAAGCACCGGCGTTTCAGTCGTCAGCGATACCCCCTGGTTCAGCTTCCAGGTCAACGCCAGGTTTTGTAATCCGGGCCGCAGCGGTATTACAACCGGCCCGCTGTCGCGGGGGATGACCTGCTCAGCACCATCGACGAGGATCCGCTGCAGCTCGGCATCGGCTGGCTGAGGTATCCGATATTCGCCGCCGATACTGGTACGGATACGCAATGAAAGCTCGAGCGACGCGGCACTCGCTCCCGGCCGATGGTCGATTTGTACACTTTCAACCGTCGTCGTTGCGCCCGATACCGGTTCGGGCCGGGTAGCACGCAACGTCAGATTCTCTCCCGGCCACGGCCGCCACACCTGCGCCAGAACTGCATCATCCGCGGCCGATTTTATCGGCGGCAGGCCCTCGCCCTCGATGTGCCAGCGCGGCGAGGGCTGGATTCGCCAGTGTTCGATCCACTCGCTGGTTTCCGACGCCGAAAATTTCAACTGGTTGCTGGCGTCGATCACCGAACGCCATTGCATTCGAGGTTGGCGCGCGGCCAGCGCAACCACAACGTGTCCGGATTCAGTATCGATACCCGGCGTCACCACCGATTCGCCCGGCAGCAACGGGACGTGCAGATTAATAGCGCCACTGGCGGGGGCGATTCTCGACACCGTGGTTGTCAACTGCCAGTCCAGATCTGCAGTGAGTTCACGCCTTACTTCGACAAACGGTCTGATCGGATCCGGCACCAGGGTATCGCGGATCTCTTCCTGAAGAACCCGTTCAAATTGCAGGGTACCTCCCGACACCCGGTTGTCTATCAACCCAAAAACCCGCCAATCCTGAACATTAACTTGCGTGTTATGGGGCTGAAGCGGAAAAGGTATGTCGAGTTTACTGCCGACCACCTCGGCCAGAATGATCACTTCGTGCCGGCCGGCGGAAAGCTTGATCCAATGCTTGTTGTCGGCGTGCGCGAGGCCTGCGTTTTTACCGTCCACCGTCACCAGACTGGGTCGCCAACTACTATCTGCAGGCATTGGAAAAGCCACATCAATACCGGCACTGACCCGCTGTCGAATAATCAGCGTGTCCTCGGCGAGGGAGATAAAAGTCTGTTGCACCGATGCGCAATGGGGCACGCACTCGGGCGCTTTTGTCAAATGAGCGCGAAGCTCCTCGAGCAGGGTTTGCGACGGCAGGGCGTCGGCATGTGTTGCGTCCGGATATAAAGCCGAAGCAATCAATACAACCAACATCGCACTGGACATCACGCCCAGCGAGGCGGTCGTGCCTTGACCCTTCGACGCGGGCGTCGCACCCCACTCGCCTTCGGCAAATAGCCAGTGTTGCCGAATGAGGCGTCCGCCAAGGGCATAGAGCAGCAGGCAGACCAGGGCTACGCGGAGAAAATTTAAGGCACGCGTCAGCCACGGTGGCGAGAGATACAAAACCAGGTCGGCGTCGGCCTTGACCGGACCACTCCAGGCCAGGGCAACGCGATGCCATTGCCAAGAGGGCTCGCCCGGGCCGGTCTGGATATTGTCCGCCGGCCGATAGCGGTAGGTTTTCGTCTCCGTGTCCCGTTCGCTTTCACTGGCCTGATCAAGCATCTGCTCCGGGCTAAGTTTCAAGTTAGCCAGGCTAGCGGGCACGGGCGCTTCCTCGACCGGCGTAGAGCCCGCCCGCGTAGCATACCGGGCGGCGTTGATCGCACTGTGCTGTTCAAGTTGTGGATAAAAACCCTTGCGCACCTGATCGATCGCGAAACCAATCACTGCGACCACCAGCCCTGCCAGACACAGGTGGGCAGCCATGTTGATCGCTTTTCGAAAACCACCCTGGGGCAGCACGCTCAATAGCGGCAGAGCAGCCAACAGCGCCATCCAGCCAAGGACCGGGGCGCCCGGCAGGTGATAAGTCAGCGCCAGCGCCGCCGTGCCGACCGCGGCCCAAATCAGGCCGAGGACGCGAAACAGCGCGGCAACGATTAGCAGACAGATGAACAGATCCCAGAGGTCCCAACGGGATAACCAGGAAGCGCTGACGCTATCGGGTCCGAGGACATGCCACAGCTGCCAACCCGGGGGCAGATTCAGTGTCATTCGAACACGATCGAAGTCGTGCTGCCAGCCGCTCGCCGAGACAGACTTGAGCGGAGTCACCCGGCTGAAGGCCTGCACTGAAATCTGACGATTGCGCACCTCGACGCCAGTGCCGTCTTCGCCGGGCATGCTTGTCACCAGTTGCGGCTCGCCGTTGACGACTACGCGACCCAGTTGCAGCGTCGGCCGCGCACGCAGACGCGAATCACGGGTCAAGCTACCGGTGATCTCGTCTTTAACAGTGACACCCCCACCATCGAAATCCAGCCACAGGGTTCGCGCCAGATTCAGCCGATGGGCTGCGGGGGCGGCATCGCCGCGAAACTGCTCGCTGAGATTCAAGGCATGTTCTGCAGACAGCAGGTAGGTCGGCAAGCCCCTGAACGCTTCAGGCAGAGCCAACTGCGAAGGATCGACAGCCGGCGCCCCGCTGACGTTAACCTGACGAAGATCGGGATTGGCGCGAAAACTCCAGACTTCCTGATCCGGCCAGAGCGCGTCCAGCTTGCGCATGCCAAAGGTGTTGCCAACACCCAGATAGCGCGCCCGCGCCTTGACACGCCACTCACCGGCACGCGCCTGAATGCGCAAACGCCCATCCGGCTCGACACGCGCCGGCAAGGGTGAATCGAACTCGAGTAACTCCGTACCTGCGGGCAGCAACTGGCCAAGAGAAATTTCCCGCGGGCGGCCCGAAACAGTCAGCCGCAACTCTGTTTCCAGTTTTAAGGGGATATCATCCTGCAACAGTCGAAAGACTTCGACCTTAACGCTGTCTGTACCATCGACCCCGGTATTCGTCTGGTCATTGCGCAGCCAAAGGCGCCCGCGTCGATCCAATTGCGCAGCCTGGGCTCGGCGATCCAGTGTTACCTTGACCAGCGCCGTGTCTTTCGCCACCGGAAGGAACTGGGGCAAGGCACTCCAGGACAACTCACCCTTGACACTGTAGGTTCCGGGTTCGACTCTCACTGCGGGCCGCCCCTGCCATTCCAGCACGCTGGCGGCGCGGTAATTGACCAATACCTCCTTCGGCCAATGTCGCCGGTCGCCGGGTAAGGTCAACCAACCCGCAGCAGAAGCGGACCAGGACTGACTAAAGCGCGCACCCTCGGATGTCATATTGAGTTCGAGCTGGCCCGGCCAGATACATCGGCGCTGAGCCGCCCGAGGCGCAACCCGTGGACAGTCGTGTTCCGGCAGGTCGCGCAACACCCAGGGCACCCAGGGTTTCAGCGGTTCGGGCACCACGGGGGCGGCTTCACCGCGCTCCGCTGCAGACATAAAAAGGCCAAGCCACAGTAATGAAACGCGGCACAGGCGCCGGGGATTTTCGGGCGTCAAGTGTGACAACCCTGGCTTTGAAGTACAGCGTCGCGGGACAAGCCGCAGCGCCGTGGCCCACCAAAACGCAATAAAAACCCACGCAACCGCGGACAAATAATCGACGCCACGCCAGTGTAGAGCAGGTGTGTCACCCCGGGGAGCCAAGTTCGCGATGGCGCGCGGCCCAGAAAGATCCTTCATCGTTACCCGCCGTTGGTTTGGTTTCGTTTAAGCAGTGATTTACTGTACTTTAACCCTGAAACGATATGAACCCTGAAACCATATGCCGCCAAACCGCGTCATGTTCACCTCGCCACAGTCCCGAGTTGTCGCCATATATATCGCGCCGTCGGCCGCAGTCCTGCCCACAGCCCGCGAGCAGGTACGCGCGCTCGCCGGCCAGGGCCTGGAAAATGACCGATATTGCGTCGGCGGGGGCACTTGGTCGCACTGGCCGGGGACCGGACGCCAGGTGACCCTCATCGACGGCAAAGTGGTCGATAGTCTGGCCAGGGATATGCCGGTAACGGCCGCGCAATTGCGCCGCAATCTGGTGGTCGATGGCGTCGATCTTGATGGCCTAATTGGGCAGCGCTTCAAAGTCGGTTCGGCAGAACTGGTCGGCGTCCGACCCTGCGAACCCTGTGCCCACATCGAGCAACTCAGCGCCCGCGGCCTGTGCGCGGCACTAAAGGGCCGCGGCGGTCTGCGAGCGGATATTACAAGCGGCGGGCTGATTCGCGTCGGCGACCGGGTGCAGTATATTCCCGGCAATGCCAGTTCGTAGTGTCAGGGCCTGTTAACGAGGTCGCTAAAAACAACCGAAGACGGAATATGCTAGCTGCCCAGGGCAGCGGTAATTGCTTGCATTTCTTCGCGAGAACCGGTTGCGAGTTCCTGAATATCACTGGCGGTCAGGTCGAGCCGCCCGAACGCCGGCAGTACGCGCCATTGCTCGACCAGAGTCTCTTCCAGGTCGACGCCATCGAGCAAAGCATAGTCGAACAGGTTCGCCACCAGCACCACATCTGTCAGGTCAACTTGCTCACCATCTCGCTCCAGACAATCATGCTCGGAAGCGACCTGAGCCATCGCCGGGGAAAACCCCCAATTCAGAAGAATGGCCTCGCCAATACCGCCGTGCCACTGGGTAACGATGGCATCGAGAATCATGTCATCATCGATGAGCTCGCCATATTCCTTATGCGCGCGGGAAAAAATATAGACTTTACCAATGTCGTGCATCAGACCAGCCAACATCGCCTCATCGGGATTCCAGGCCCGACGGCTTTTGGCAATCAGGTAAGACAGAGCGGCCACACTTAAACTGTGACGCCACAGGCGCGTAAGCCTGTCCCGTACCTTGCCGACAGGAGCCTCTTGCATGACCTGGCTCATCGCCACTGACATGGCGACAGCATGCGCCATGCGAAAACCAATGCGTGTCACCGCATTGGGTATATCGCTAATCGGTCCACTCACGCGGGCCAGAGCCGCGGAATTGGCAACGTTGAGAATCCGCGCGGAAAACACCGGATCCGTTGCCACGATCTGCGCCACTTCCCGAGCGGTAATGTCGGGATCATCCAATGCTTTTTTTATGCGGAAGGGGATGTCGGGGAAAGAAGGTAATTCGACCGTGCCCGAGGATATTTCTTCCTCGAGCGACTGCACGAATCTAAACCCACAGGCATTGATGCTTGTCACGCGGATAGGCTCCAGGGCGATCTCGCCAGGCTAATCACATCAACGGTGTCGCCGCAAACGGCTGGACAAATTATCACAGTATAAAGAATATATCCGTAAATAGGGCTGGCAACCGGCACCGGCGGCACCCGGGAGCCTGAAAACGCCACCCAAACGAGCGTGCCAACTTCTGATGACTACATACTAGGGGTCGACGATTCAGTATTCCGGCCATACGTCACTTTTTTAACCATCGATAATCCGGCAACAACTGGCATTTTTTAAAAATGTGAACGACGACACCGGGGCAAAGCCACGGCAAACCAGGACCCGGCACTGGTGCTGACCGGCGGAGTTTAGCTAATTAATCAATCACTTGGCTATCGTGGACTTGACTAATATCCCGTGAGAGAATCCGGGGCATGGGGAAATTGCCACTCACCCAATAATAATTCTTCTATATCAAACCCGCAGTCTGGAATCATGCCCAACAAATCAGCCGATAAAAACATGACCGCCCCGGCTGAAACGCCCTCGAGCCCGGTCAACAGTTATTTCGTCACCGCATCTTATGCCAACATGGTGCTGCACATGCTGGGCGGGGAGGACGTGCGCTCTGTTTTCGAACGTCACGGTGTCTCGCGCAAGTTACTTGAAGACCCGGGCGCCAAAGTCGAGTTCGAGCCGCTCTGCAACGCGGTTTTCGAGATTATCGAGGGGCAGCACATCGAAGATGCTGGGCTATCGCTTGGCACACGTATCCACGTCTCGCAACATGGCACGCTCGGTATGGCGATTATCAGTTGTGAAACCGTCGGCCAGGCGCTGCAAGACGCGGCAAAATACTACAAAACAGCTATCAACTTTTGTGATCTCGAAATCTATTACGAAGGCGACAATGTCGTCGTCGAAATGGTCGAGGCATATGATAATCCTCAGGTGCGCACTATCGTCGCCGAAACGATGATGCTGACCATTCAAAATGCACT
>DJFY01000011.1:50302-51811 GCA_002431545.1 Cellvibrionales bacterium UBA5860
GACGATTACAAGAATTATCTGTCGGGAGAATTTGAGTTCTCCGGCACCCGCCATAAGATGGTGCTGCCCAAATACGTCATGGACATGCGCTGCATATCTGCAGACCCCCATATCCATCGGCTTGCGGAGGAACAGCTGCAACAAAAAATGCAGGAGATTCGCGATAACAACCTGACCATACAACACGTTATCCATCTCATGCGGCAATCGCCCGGCAATGTCCCCACGCTGGAGTCTCTGGCCAAGCAATTTAACATCTCGACCCGCACCCTGATCAGGCATTTTCAGGCCGAAGGAACCAACTACCGCGAATTGCGCGACCGCGTGCACCGACAATTGGCGACGGACAAGCTGCGCAATACCGACCAGTCGGTCGAGGCTATTGCGCTCGATCTGGGCTATCAGGATCCGACAAGTTTTCGCAGGGCATTCAAGCGCTGGTGCGGTTGTTCACCCTCGCAATATAGGCAACAAAACCGCTAAGGGCGCTCGAACTGTTCTGGCCCTACGGCTTGATTTCATTCACTCGAAGGAGATGTCATGACTGCAGGTTTAACAATTTCGCTGGAAGGCAAGGTAGCACTGGTTACCGGCTCGGCCCGTGGCCTGGGTGCGGAAATTGCCCGGACCCTGGCTGGAGCAGGTGCGACTGTGATGATCACGGATATCCTCGCGCCCGAGGGCGAAGCCACCGTGGCTGACATCAACAAGTCCGGCGGACGCGCCGCTTTTCTCAAGCACGACGTGACGCGGGAAGATCAATGGCAAGAGGTCGTTGCAAAGACTGTATCCGAGCTCGGCGGTCTCGACATTGTCGTTAACAATGCCGGCATCGAAATTTGCGCATTACTTGAAGACACCTCGATGGAGGATTTTCAGCGCATTCTCGATATAAACGTTTCTGGCGTATTCCTCGGCATAAAGCATGGCTGCAAGGCCATGAAACCGGGGGGCACGGCCGGCAAAGGCGGCTCTATCATCAATCTGTCATCGGTGGCGGGACTGCGCGGTTTTGCCGGCCTGGGGGCTTACTGTGGCAGCAAGGGCGCAGTAAAACTTCTGACCAAGGCTGCTGCCGTCGAGTTTGGCAATCTGGGCTATGGCGTGCGCGTAAATTCCATTCATCCCGGACTGATCTTTACCGATATGGGCAATGCAGTGTTGAAAGGTATTGTCGAGGCAGGCCTGGCCCCCGATGAAGCGGCGACTCGGCAGCTCTTTGAAACACTGACCCCCCTGGGCATGACCGGGGCCCCCTCCGACATCGCCAAGGCGGCACTCTACCTGGCCAGCGACCAATCCCCCTGGGTCACGGGCGCGGAACTCGTTGTGGATGGCGGAATCACAGCCAGCTAAGCGCTTTCTTTATGGCTTGATAAGCACCAGCTCAGACGCCGGTAAGCAGAGCGGGGCAAGAGACGTTAGCTTCGGCGAAGCACCCAAGGCCCATGATTGACAATTCAGATATGGGAAAAAGGCGTCGACGCTCATCAAGGCAGCCAACTATTA
>DJFY01000011.1:52084-55557 GCA_002431545.1 Cellvibrionales bacterium UBA5860
TAACTTTAGCGCGTGCTAGCTTTAGCGCCATCGAGGCTTCTCAAGGGGCGCTTCGTTTATTTGTCGCTGCGCCACGCGCTTGCAAACTGATTGAAGTGAGTTAATTAACTCTCGGTATATGTCAGGCCAAGGGAAACGGCTAGCTGGCTTTACGCACTTTGGGCGCGGCGGCGGCCTTACCGGCCTGATTGATCCAGCGAAAGATACGTGCCCACTGCTCGCGATCTGGCAGAGTCTTTACAGGCGCGAATTCAAAGATTGACAAACCCCGCCCCGCAGCATGAATGTAGTTCTGGCTGGCACGCAGATGGGCCAGATAAGGCAATTTTTTACCGCTTGGCAGGCGAATGGCATCCAGGTACTCGTCGAGATCACTGGCGGCCAGCGTGTTTTCCCGCACGCGATTGGCGACCGTGGCGAGTTTGACGTCGGCATTGACCACTTTACGTAGTTTATTGATCTCAGAGATAAAATTCCGCGCAGCCCGAACGTCGATAGGTGAGGGTAAGACGGGCATCAGAATGGTATCGGCCTTGCGCACTAGCTCCGACAATGCCCGGCCGTGCAATGCGGCGGGACTGTCAATAATCGTATAGTCGGTGTCACTGGGAACGCGTAGCGGATTAGCATATGCCTCTACGCCAGTGATGGGCGGTCGCGACGCATGGCGCGCTTCCAGCCAGGCCATACTAGAACCCTGCGGGTCGTAATCGGCCAAGGCGACGTTCTTGCCCCGCACGGCATAGTAGCCAGCCAGATTGGTTGCCAGCGTTGTTTTGCCACAACCACCTTTGGAGTTTACGACCAGGATTGTACGCATCGAGGAAGTTCCCTTTCTTATTGGAAAAGAAAAGAATAAAAAATCATCATTTTAATTTCAATAAAATTATGATTTTTTTACATATTTTTTTATTTTTTTTCAATACCCCTCGTACCGACAACCCGTATTGTCCGACTTTTGACACCGCGTCCGTCATTTTTTTGTAACCTTTCAGACGCTCTCGCCAATCAGCACCTGCAAAATAATTTGGCCATCGAGACCGTCAGTGGCAGGTGTAACCGCCGTCGATGATCAGCTCGGTACCGGTCACATAACGGGACTCGTCGGAAGCAAGATAGAGCACGCCGTAGGCCTGATCGACGGGTTCGGCCATGTGGCCGACGACGATTTCTCTTTGAATGCGCTGCAAATCCTCAGGCCCGAAGACACCCTCGACACTGGCAGCCATCGGCGTTTTGGTAAAGCCCGGATGTACGGAATTGACACGGATATTGTATTTCTTTTCGGCACAATACAGCGCCGCAGACTTGGTAAAGAGTCGCACGCCACCTTTGCTGGCATTGTAGGCAGCCGAACGCGGGTCACCGATAATACCCTCGATTGACGAAATATTGACGATGCTGCCACCGCCAGTGCGCTTCATTTGCTTAATGGCGTTTTGGGTACCCATAAACACCGCTTCCAGGTTCACCGAGTGGACAAACCGCCAGTGGGCCAGGTCACTTTCCTCCAAATCGGTCCCGGCACCGACGCCGGCATTATTGACCAATACATCGAGGCGGCCATATTTAGCGGCAGTTTCCGCCACCACCTCAGGCCAGCGGCTTTCAGAAGTCACGTCTTGTTCGATAAACTGGGCATCGTAGCCTTGATCGCGCAGACTCAGGGCAGCAGCTTCTCCTTCGTCGGGCCTAATATCGGTAATTACCACCTTGCCGCCCTCGCGGCACATCAGCTCAGCGCATGCGAAACCTATGCCGGCGGTCCCGCCGGTGATCATGCAGACTTTATCCTGTACACGCCCCATAGCGTTCGCTCTCCTCAGTGTGCGGTGAAGCCGCCGTCGATCACCAGTTCCGAGCCGGTCATGTACCGGGATTCATCGGAGGCGAGAAACAAAATACCGTAAGCCTGATCTATTGGCTCGGCCATGTAACCCAAGACGATTTCCCGATTTATGCGTTCCGCGTCCTCTGGCGAAAACTGGTCGGCGGCACCAGCCAGCAGAGGTGTCTGGGTGAAACCCGGGTGCACCGAATTAACCCGGATATTGTATTTTTTCTCGGCGCAGTAGAGCGCCGCAGATTTGGTAAACAGACGCACGCCGCCCTTGCTGGCATTGTAAGCGCCGAACTTGGGGTCGCCGACAAGACCTTCGATGGAGGAAATATTGATAATGCTGCCGCCGCCATTCAACTTCATTTGCTTAATGGCGTTTTGGGTGCCCATAAACACGGCTTCCATATTTACCGAGTTGACGAAACGCCAGTGGGCCAGATCGGCATTCTCCAGATCCGTCTCCTGACCCACCCCGGCGTTATTCACCAATACGTCGAGCCTGCCATATTGAGCCACCACCTCGGCGACGACTTCCGGCCAGCGCGCCTCGTCAGTCACGTCCTGCTCGATAAAAATCGCGTCATAACCTTTATCTCTCAAGGCCTGCGCCGAAGCCTCACCCTCGCTGGGCCTTAAATCGGTTATGGCAATCTTGCCACCTTCCTGACCGAATAATTCTGCGCTGGCATAGCCGATCCCCGCCGTGCCTCCCGTGATCAGACAAACTTTGTCCTGAACCCGCCCCATAATGTCTCCTTAGCTTATTCATTCAGTTATTGATTGGAATAGACAGCGGTTTAGTCGCTGCTGCAATCCCTGTAGAAAGCATATCTCCAACCATAGAGACTAAACCGGTTATGGCGACACCGCAACGCGGGCACGATGTATCCGCAATCGCGGGCCTGGCGCCAAAGGGCCCGGCAACCCGCTCCCGAGGCAATGAGCGGGGAACGGGGGACTCTGTGTGGAAGCAAGCGGCGGGGGTAGGCCGAGATCTGGCGCAGACACTCTGGCGTATCTGTCAGTTCACCTGCCGGGTCTGATCCCCCCAGTACTTGGCGCGCAGGGCTTTTTTATCCGGCTTGCCATAGGCTGTCAGCGGGATATCCTCGACGATCTCGATCACTTTCGGCACTTTGTATGCAGCCAGACGCTGCTTGCAAAAGGCCAGCAGGTCCGCCTCATCGAGGCCTCCTTCTGCCGGAATCACCGCCGCACACACCGCTTCGCCCCAATCCTCGTGAGGAATACCGACCACCATCACCTGGCGTATGCCGGGGTGCTCCTGCACCACATTTTCCACCTCGGTGGAATAGACATTCATGCCACCGGAAATAATCATGTCCTTGGAACGATCGACGATAAACACGTGTCCCGTGTCCATCTGATAACCCACATCGCCGGTTCTCAGCCATTCGCCCGAATAGGCTTCGGCAGTCTTCTCCGGATCGTTGTAATAGCTGGCCAGGGTGTAGGGCGAGCGCACAATGATCTCGCCCACTTCGCCAAAGGCAATTGGCTTGCCGTTTTCATCGGCAATGCGCACGTCGGCAGTCAGCACCGGCTGGCCGCAGGAACCGAGAAAGCGTTCGTCCAGATGATCCGTCTTGGACAGCTTGGTGGCAAAATCCGG
>DJFY01000011.1:55821-63295 GCA_002431545.1 Cellvibrionales bacterium UBA5860
CGCACGCGCGTGATAGGCGCGGCACCGTACACCAACGTTCTCAGGGAAGTCATATCGTGCTGCTCGGGGTCATACGCGTCCAGTACCCGATAGATCATGGTAGGCACCATAAAGGTCCAGGTAATCGCCTCGCGGTGCACGGTCTCGAGTACCAGGTCGGGATCAAACTTGTTCTGCAGGTAAATCGTCGCCCCCTGCACCAGCCCCGCATGCAACATAAAACCCGCAGCATGGGGCAGGGGACTCATCAACAGCAGTTTCTCGTTTTCCGCGATCTCCGCATGAATCACGTGGGTCAGGCCGTTGATCATCATCGCCCCATGCGTGTGCAACACTCCCTTGGAGCGTCCCGTGGTGCCACCGGTGTACATGATGAACGCGGGGTCTTCCGGTTGTACCGGCAACCACTCGAAAGCCTGCCGGTCGCCCTCGAACAATTCCGCCCAGTCGCTGTGTCCGTTGTCGATGCCGGCACCCGCGTCGTCCAGTTGATAAATATGCCGAAGTCCGGTCTCAGCCAGCGCGTTCTTGTCGAGCTTATCAACAAGGGAACTGTGCACCACCAGCACCTTGGCGCCGGAATGCCCGATCATGTAACTGACGTCGTTCGTACTCAACATTTCGTTAAGCGGCACCTTGACCGCGCCCAGCTTGATGATCGCGAGGTCGGTGACGACAAACTCGACGCAATTGCGCAACAAGATAGCCAGGCGGTCACCTTTGCCGACGCCAATGCGGTGTAGCCGCGCCGCCAGATTGCTCGACAACTCATCCAGCTCTTTATAAGAGTAGGACTCACCCGCATCCACCACCGCGGTTTTTGCAGCGTGGCGCCACAGGGCATTTTGAAACAGAAACTGGGAAGACTGGCTGGTGTGGTGCATTGACTGGGTCTCGAGTTTTAATCCACGGGGCCTAAGGTTAGTGTCGGTTCAGCTAGAAATATACGGTAACTCGATCATCCTGTGAGGGCCGTATTTCGGTGGAATTTCGCGCGTGCTCCTCACGTGACTTTCCGTTCCATCAAGACTACCGCGTCTTTATCCAACCCTTCTACAATTCGATTCACGTTTTTTTTCGACCAGGTATTCGGGCACCCACAACCGCTTAAGCAATAAGTGAGAATACGCCCCCCGTCTTTGCAACGACCGGCTTGTCTGGCATCGGGAATCTCGATGGCTCAACGGCGAATACCATAAAGATCGTATTCATCCGCCTCTTCGATACGAACTTTTACCCGCTCACCGGGCCCGGCGCCGCGCCCGTCAAAATAAACCTGCCCGTCGATCTCGGGCGCGTCGGCCCAACTGCGGCCGACGGTACCCTCTTCGTCGACGGCATCGACCAAGACTTCCAGGGTCTGCCCCACTTTGTCCTGCAGGCGGCGGGCACTGATTTGCTGCTGGACTTCCATCAGACGCTGCCAACGCTCCGTCTTTTCTTCCTCCGGCACGGCCCCGGGTAACGCATTGGCCCGGGCGCCAGCTACAGCTTCGTATTTAAAGCAACCGACGCGATCGAGGCGAGCCTGCTCCAACCAAGCCAGCAGCTGTCGAAAGTCGGCCTCGGTTTCGCCGGGAAAGCCGACAATAAAAGTACTGCGCAGGGTAATTTCGGGGCACTGCTCGCGCCAGTTGGCTATACGTTCGAGCGTACGCTCCTGATGCGCCGGTCGCTTCATAGCGCGCAACACTTCGGGGCTAGCATGTTGAAAGGGAATGTCGAGATAGGGCAGCACTTTGCCTTCGGCCATCAACGGAATCACCCTGTCGACATGCGGATAGGGATAGACGTAGTGCAAGCGCACCCAGATACCGAGTTCGCCCAGCGCCTGGCACAGGCCAAGCATGTCAGATTTTACCGGGCGCCCCTGCCAGAAACCGGTGCGATACTTGATATCGACGCCATAGGCGCTGGTATCCTGGGAAATCACAAGCAGTTCCTGGACGCCACTTTCAACCAGGCGTTGCGCTTCGTCGAGGACATCTCCCACTGGCCGGCTGACGAGCTTGCCGCGGATGTCGGGGATTATGCAAAAAGTACAGCCGTGGTTGCAGCCCTCGGAAATCTTCAGATAAGCGTAGTGGCGCGGGGTGAGTTTGACACCCTGCGGCGGCACCAGATCGGTATAAGGGTCATGGACCGGGCGTTGCGCCGGCACCCATTGATGCACAGCGGCGACCACGGACTCGTATTGCTGGGGGCCGCTTACCGCCAGCACGCCTGGATGCGCCTCGCGAATTTGCTGTTCTTCACCACCCATGCAGCCGGTAACGATGACCCGTCCGTTTTCCGCCATGGCTTCACCGATGGCATCGAGAGATTCCTGCTTGGCGCTATCGAGAAATCCGCAAGTGTTAACCACGACGACATCGGCATCCTCGTAAGAACCGGAAACCTGGTAGCCGTCCAGCCGCAACTGGGTCAGGATACGCTCGGAATCCACCAGGGCCTTGGGACAGCCGAGACTGATAAAGCCGACTTTGGGGTTGGTCATACAGAAGTGCCACACAAGTGTTAGACAAGAGAACGGATTCTAACAAAAGGGACAAGCAGCTCGCCGGTTAAACGAAGCCGGCAACGCTTAACGTGGCGCACAGGAAGTACACGCTGTATTTGGCCGGCTTCAAAGCACGCTATTCTTCGCGGGCCACGCTGGGCAGGATTCAGACCCGGCGCCAGCGGCAGGATAGACCCGGTTTTATCTGCACTACTGAAAAGCGGTCTTATATACGGGCGTTACGCAACTGCTTTGACTGGCTGGTGAGGACATGGGACACGATAAAGTCCCGATCCTCTTCGGAAAGATAGGTAAATTCTGTGCCGACCGAATAGAAGTTTCCACGCTCGGAGGATTCCGCGCGACAATCGACAACCTTGCCATAGGCGCGCACATGGCGCATGGCCGGAAAAAGCACCATCTCCAGCTCCAGCAACACACCCACTTGCAATGACTTGTCGCAGCTGAAGGCACAACCGCCGCCACCGATACTGACATCTTGGTTTGGCCCGCCGGAGAAATCGTCTTCGCCGGACAGCGCGCGCGTCGCCAGTGTCTGGGCCACGAGATCGACCTTGTTGTTGATGACCTTTATCGCGTTGGCCACATCCGGCAAATCCCGTCCGATGCTTTCAAGCAAAGCTGTAAGCCGGGTTTCCATCCCCAGCAGTGAGTCGAAAACCCCCTTGTTTTGCATCGCAGAAGCGCGCAAGCGGGCGATACCCCAGTCGGCTTCATTGGCGTCGACCTGCCGAAACTGCAGATAAATGCGATCGTCGATTCGATAATATTGCCGGCGTTCTTCCATGTTCTGTACCTATTCTCCAATAAGCTCTTTCACAAATTCCAACTAGTTCGGTTCGACCGCGGGTGGCAACGAGAGCACTCTATCGGGGTCGCCTCCCGATTCAGGCCACAACACGGTCAACTCAACGCGTCTATTTTTGGCCCGATTCTCGGCAGTGTCGTTGGGCGCGATGGGATGCGCATCAGCGTGGCCTTCAACGATAAAACGCTCCGCGGGCATTAAGCCGGCTTCCAGCAACTCGTGCACGACCGAGGCCGCCCGCGACGCGGATAAATCCCAGTTAGAACGGAATTTGGCAGTTCGAATCGGCCTGTCATCCGTGTGACCGGCCACGATAATCTGCCCGTCGACATCCGCCAGCACCGCCTGCAAACGTTTCAGAGTGGGAATAAAACTGTTGCGTAATTTAGCTTCACCGGATGTGAACGAGGCTTTTTCGGTAATACGAATCACGATGTCCTTGGCATTGGTATTTACCTCGACCATGCCTTTATTAACCTCGTCCTGCAGCGACGAGGTCAGTTCCAGTACCCGTTGATCGAGCGCCTCCTGTTCAGCGGCAGCCTCGGCCGCTTTCAGGGCCTGCATAATTTCATCCATCTCGGGCGACTCGGGGTTTACCTCCTGCTCGCGCTCTGCCACCGCTTCTTTGGGCTGCTGAAACAAGGGTGTCGGCGATTCCCGTCCCTGAAGAAACTCCTGTGCCTGTTCTGATTCGGCGGCCTGAACTTCCCGCTGTACACCGAACGCCATCTTCATCGAACCCGCGACCTGCTTGAATTTAATGATATCCATCTCGGCAAATGACAGCAGCAACACGAAGAAGCACATCAACAGGGACATCAGATCCGCGAAGGTCATTACCCATGCCGGCGCACCGGCTTTGTTTGCTTTGCTCACGATGTGCTTTCCGCGGCTTTGGCGTCACCGCCCTCGATTTCCCGCTTGGAACCAGGCAAGTAAGTTTGTAATAACTCTTCCAGAACGCGCGGGTTTTTGCCTTCCTGAATACCGGATACAGCGTCGATAATAATCGACTGAACCAAAACTTCTTCATTGCGACGCAAGGTCAACTTGCCGGCAATAGGAATGGCGAAAACATTGGCGACCAGTGCACCGTAGAGCGTGGTCAGTAGCGCGATTGCCATGGACGGTCCGATCGCCTTGGGATCTGACATATTGCCCAACATAAGAATCAGGCCAACCAGTGTACCGATCATACCCATGGCCGGCGCGACATCACCGATTTTGGAAAAAATTTCCGCACCATCGTCGTGCCGGGCAGCGGCCTGGTTCATGTCGGCGCGCAAAGTCTGCGAAATCACGTCCGCCTCGTAGCCGTCGACCAGCATTTGAATGCCCTTTGACAGAAAAGCGTTATCCGTTTCCTTACCCTCAAGCACTAAAAGCCCACCCGTACGGGTCTCCTTGGCCATTTCAATAACCTGCGCGATAAGCTCGGCCGGCTTGTCGATTTTAAAAATCAGCGCTTTTAGCGCGACCTTAATAGCGCCAAAGAACTGTCCCAGGGTGAAATTCATCATCACCGCACCAAAGGTGCCGCCAAAAACCACCATCATCGACGGCAGATCGATAAAGGCGTCCAGCCCCCCTCCTGTCACCATAGCAGCAACAATAATGCCGACGGCGACCAAAAAACCTATTAACGTTGCCAGATCCACGACTAACTCCTGTTCCAACACTAACCAAATTACCGATTGGCTGGATGCCAATAACTCCAAATATAATATAGGGTTACAGGTACAACCTAACTAATTGTCAAGGTTTTTGTGTAGTTGTGACGGACGTCAGGTTTTTTAGCCACAGAAGTGGCGTGCATTCAAGTGGAGCGACCAAAGCAGGACTCGGGGAAGAGGAAAACGCTAAACCTTACGTAACATGCGCTTCGATCAAGCGCCATTTCTGAAGCCGCGGTAATTGTTTTATCGCGGCTTCGCGACGGCTCGCGCTACTTTTCGTGTGGCCTGTTTCCCGATAGAGCACGCGCAGGGGTCGCCGCCCCCGATGAAAATATTTCGCGCCGGCGCCGGTTGCGTGCTGACGATAGCGGCGGCATATATCTGTCGTGATGCCGGTATACAAAGAACCGTCGCTGGCGAGAATAATGTAAACCGACCAGGCCACTGACTCCGCCTGAGCTGCGCGAGCCAATGATTTTCTCGCTGGAATATCACCCTCATCGGTCATAGGTCGGCGCTTATTCCGCCGCTGCACTGAGCAGCCACCAGGTACCGTGGCGGATCCCCCTCCGACCACGGCTTGTTTTTGCTCATCGCCGCGCGAAACAGTCCCGACTCGACGAACACGGTCAACCATTCGTTGAGGCGCCGATACGGCGATTGGGAAAACCAGGCCGTATCGACACCGGCAAACTGTCTGACAAAAGGGAAAGCGCCGATATCGGCCAGGGACCAATTATCATCGAGAAGAAACGCCGAGTGATTCAGTCGGGACTCGAGCCCCGCAAGAAAGCGCCCGCACGCCGCACGGTAGGACGCTTGCAGGTGCGCGGTCTCGGGCACAATGTATTTGTATCTATCCAGCCAGGGCTTGAAGGACTCGTCGATTTCCCGCACCAGCGCTTTGGAAGCCGGCAAATGGCAATCATCGACTCCGCGCCAGGCATCCGAATCGCGTTGCGCCGTCGCCCAGCAGAGGATGTCCCAACTTTCGTCAAGCACCTGGCCCGCCAACTGCAATACCGGCACCGTCCCCTTGGCGGATAGCTCGAGCATGTGTCGCGGTTTGTCCTTTAGCAAAACCTCCCGCAACTCGACGTCAATGCCCGCATAAAGCAAAGCCATGCGCGCCCTAATGGCATAGGGGCAGCGACGAAAGGAATACAGCACGGGCATCACTTTCAGGCACCTACCTCTATTTCAAAAGGTAGCGGACAACCCGGCGAGCACACGTTTAATATCGGCATTTCTCATCTGGTACTTAGTGGCGGCAAAGGCCCGTCCATCCAGTTCAGCTAACTTGTGTGCCTGTTGCAGCGCACCGTCCAAAACACAGTCCTGCGCGACAACTTCGTCGAGAAAACCAGCTGCGACCGCCTGATAAGGGGAATACATTGTGGCTGTAAGCAACGCCTGCTGGTGAACCTGCCGCGACAGGCGGGCTTTGGCAAGCATCTGGCCAAAGAGCGGGATTTCCAGGCCAATCGCTACTTCGTTGAGGCCGATGGAATAGTCACCATCGACACCAATGCGGTAGTCGCCCGCTAACAGCAAAAATGCCGCCAGAGCGACAGCATGGCCGGTCGCGGCGACAACCACCGGTTGCGGATGACCATATAGCTGCATCATAAAACGCACACCGTCATCGATCATCTTACTGACGGCAGCGTTATCACCAGAACGCAGCACTTTGAGATCAAACCCGCCGGACAAGAGCCCGGGACGACCGGCGATAACCACCGCGCTCGCCTCATCCTGCGCCCGATCCAGGCCCGCGCTCAACTCGGCAAACTGCGGACTGCCCAGCGCATTGGCCTTGCCATCGTCTATCGACAGCCGGGCTACACCTTCAATTAATTCGTAGTTGACCGCGTTTGCCATAAAGCCTCAAACCTTTAAACAGTTCAGTGTTGATGGCCACCCGGGCCATGGGCATGGCCGTGGGCCAGCTCCTCCGGCGTTGCCTGCCGCACATCCAACACTTCGATCTCAAACGTCAGGTCCATTCCGGCGAATGGGTGATTGGTATCCACATCGACCGAAAACTTGCCCACCTTTAATACCGTTACCTGGCGCAAGCCCTCTTTGCTGCGCACCACGACAACGGTACCCGGCTGCGGTTTCTTTTTAGCGTGCAGGTGTTTCAGGGGAATGCGTTGAATGCTGTCCGGATGATTTGGCCCATAGGGCTGACTAAGCGTGACATTTAAGGCCGTGCCGGCCGTGGCGCCAGCCAGCTCCCGCTCCAGGGCGGGCAACATGCCATTGTGTCCGTGCAGATAAACGGTGGGATCTTCCTGCGCCGAGGTCTCAAGCACCTTGCCTTCCACGTCTTTCAAGACATATTGAAAGCTCACCACGTGGTCTTTTTCGATTGTTATACTGCTCAAACTGTCTTGCCCCCACCCGTCTGTTGTGTCAAACCGCCAAGTATCACGGCATTGGCCAAGCGCGACAAGCACGGTG
>DJFY01000011.1:63582-65697 GCA_002431545.1 Cellvibrionales bacterium UBA5860
GGTGTCGAAGTTGTGGCTGTCACTGACCACGATACCACTGACGGGATTGAGCGGTATAAAGCGTGCGCACCTAAACTGAACAGCGGACGGCTAAACAACACCCAACCGCGACACACCCCGGCAAGGAGTGTCCAAACAAATGACATCCAACTGATTGCCGGCGTCGAAATCTCCACCCAGTGGCGCGGTCACGCCATTCATGTGGTCGGACTGCGTATTCATCCTGAGGCCACAGAGCTCGAACAAGGGCTGGCGGCCCAACGCAAGGCGCGCATCGATCGCGCCGTACTTATTTCGCAAAAGCTCAAAAAGCTCGGCCTGCCCTGCGTGCTCGACGCCGCCTTGGCATCGGCCACGCACGGCATGGTAGGCCGGCCGCATTTTGCCGCGCAGTTGGTAGCGGCGGGGGTCGTCAAGGACGTCAAACAGGCTTTTCGTAAGTATCTCGGCGCCGGCAAGCCCGGCGATGTGAAGCATCTGTGGGTGTCTCTGGAGCAGGCGATTGCCTGGATACACGCTGCCGGTGGCCAGGCCGTACTGGCCCATCCGGGCAAATACCAGCTGACACGAACTCGGCTGCGCACTCTGGTGGGCGAATTTTCAGCAGCCGGCGGAGACGCCATCGAAGTCGTCTCCGGCAAGCAGAACCAGCAAGTCACCCAGGCACTGGCAACGCTCTGCCAGGAGGCCGGGCTCGTCGCTTCTACAGGCTCGGATTTCCACCGCCCGGACGAAAGCTGGGCGGACGTCGGTAAACAGTCAACGATGCCGGCGGGCTGCAAACCGGTGTGGGACGGCTGGTAGCCTGGCACCGGCAATTCACGGCGCCACCACGATAACGCGCAAGGCGTCCATTTGCAGTGCCGCCGCCGCCAACGCCGCATCGACTGCCGCCAGACTCTCGCGCAAATAGCTAATCTCTTCGCCCCTGATATTGGGGTTCACCGCCGCCAGACTTTCCATTCGCCCTAATTCCTCACCCAGCAACCGGGCTGCCTTTTCTCGGGCAACGCTGATCAGACTTTGCTCGCGTTCGGCCACCGCTGTCTCTGCACGTTCCACCAACGCGCTGACCGCCGGGCGAATATGCCGGGTCATTTCGCTCGCGACATTCTTTTTCACCGGGCGACACAAGCCGGCCAGGGTTTCTTCGTCCAGGGTATCAGCCAGCTGACGACCGTGTTCATCAACCACCACCCGGGTTACGGAATCCGTTATGAAACGCGCCACACCTAGCGCCCGAGGTGCCACGTAGCGCAGCGTGAAAATGGCTTCCAGCAGCAATGTGCCAGGTTTCAGAGGTGGTAATTTTATTGTCGCGATCGCGGTACTGCCAAAATCGCTGTCGACGATGCTTGCCATTACGCCGGCAACCAGCGGATGCTCCCAGGTCATAAATGCCATGTCCTCGCGGCCCAACGCCCGGGCTCGCGAATAGGTTGCGGTCAACCCATCTTCGGGTAGCCCGTCGAGCGAATGGCCGTGCATGTGATCACCCGGCTCGATAATGACAGCGTCAGCACTGTGGTGATGCTGTTCAACGCCCAGTTCATCAAGGGCGCGATCAAGATAAGATTCCAATTGCCTGCCCTGCTCCAGAGTCATCACCTGCTCAATGACATCTTCCGCCACCTGCGGCCGGCACGAGTTCATTTCCAGCAGGCGATCCCGGCCTTGTTGCAGCGCCTGCAGGGCATTCGCTGTACGTTGCGCCGTCTCGGTAATGAGCTCTTCCAAGGCTGCGCTATCCTCGGGATTGGCGAGGCAGTGCTCAAGTGCCTCGGCAACCTGGTCGCGAACCGTCGAGCCGGCGGGGCACACTTGCTCGATGGCGCCCAAGCCCTGGTGATACCAACGCAAGAGCACATGCTGGGCACTGGCGTCGACGTAGGGGACATGAATATGAATATCGCGACTCTGGCCGATACGGTCGAGACGACCAATCCGCTGCTCGAGCAGGTCGGGATTGAGTGGCAAATCGAATAGAACAAGGTGCCGGGCGAACTGGAAATTACGGCCTTCACTACCGATTTCTGAACATACCAGCACTTGCGCGGAATCTGTATCGTCGGCGAAATATGCGGCAGCCCGATCCCTTTCCAGTAGCGTCATTCC
>DJFY01000051.1:0-1494 GCA_002431545.1 Cellvibrionales bacterium UBA5860
ATCAGCTCCTCGCTTTCCGACAAGAAACCGTAACCGGGATGGATGGCGTCGACACCAACGTCCAGGGCGGCTTTAATAATTGCATTGCTATTGAGGTACGAGTGAGCGCTCTCAGCAGCACCGATCAGTAGTGCGGTGTCGGCCAGGGCGACGTGGGGCGCATGCCGGTCGGCCTCGGAGTAGACTGCGACGGCCTCGATGCCCATGTTCCGGCAGGTGTGAATAATGCGTACAGCGATTTCGCCGCGATTGGCAATTAACAGGCTGCTGATGCTCATACCGTGCGCGCTACATCCGGTAGACCGGCGTGTAGTCGGCCTCCATCGGCACCGCTGCGGCCAGCGCCAGGCACAGGCCGATAACGTCGCGGGTCTGGGCCGGTTCAATGATGCCGTCGTCCCAAAGGCGCGCGGTGGCGTAGTATGGGTCACTTTGCTCACCGTACTGGGCGCGCACGTCGGCCTCTATTTTCTCCAGTTCCGCCGAGCTTGCCTGCCCGCCCTTGATGCTGGTGCGGCGCAGCTCGAGCATCACATTGCTGGCGATATCGGCACTCATGGTGGCGCAGCTTGCGCTTGGCCAGGCAAAAAGAAAGTGTGGCCAGAAGCCGCGTCCCGCCATACCGTAATTGCCGGCCCCATAGGAGCCGCCGACGATTACTGAAAACTTGGGCACGCGCGAGGTCGCCTGTGCGTAGACCATTTTGGCGCTGTTCTTGGCGATGCCGCCGCGCTCGGCGTCGGTGCCCACCATGTATCCAGTAATGTTGTGCAGAAACAACAGTGGTGTATTGCGCTGGTTACACAGCTCGATAAAGTGCGCGCCTTTCAGGGACGATTCGGAAAACAGCGCGCCGTTGTTACCCAGCAAACCCACCGGATAACCGTGAATACGAGCGGTGCCACACACCAGGGTGTCGCCGTAGAGTGGTTTAAACTCCTGAAAATCGCTGCCGTCGACGAGTCGGGCAATGATCTCGCGCACATCGTAGGGGATTTTCGGGTTGGCGCTGATGATACCGGGAATTTCTTCCGGGCTATATCGCGGCGCTACGACGGGTCTGACATCGGTGTGGCATCGGGCGGGCCAGTTCAGGGCGGCGAAAATCTCCCTGATGCGCGCCAGTGCCTCGTCTTCATTTTCGGCGAGGTAATCGCTGACGCCCGAGACCTTGCTGTGCATTTCCGCCCCACCGAGGGTTTCACCGTCGACTTCCTCGTTAATGGCAACCTTTACGATGGATGGCCCGCCCAGGTGGATGCGCGCATTGCCGCGCACCATGATGGTCTCGTCTGACAGGGCGGGGATATAGGCCCCGCCCGCCGTGCAGCCGCCAAAGACAGCGGAGATTTGTGGCAGGCCCTGGGCCGACATATTGCACTGGCGATAAAAAGTATTGCCGAAATGCTCCTTGTCGGGGAAGACGCGGTCCTGTTCCGGCAGGTAGGCTCCGCCGCAGTCGACCAGATATACGCAGGGAAGACGGTTTTGCTC
>DJFY01000051.1:1832-9083 GCA_002431545.1 Cellvibrionales bacterium UBA5860
TCGTTGGCGATGAGCATGCATTGCACACCGTGTATCTGGCCAATGCCGGTAACGATGCCGGCAGAGGGCACTTCGTTACCGTAAAGGCCGTAGGCCGCCAATGGCGACAGTTCGAGAAAAGGCGTATGTGGGTCGAGCAAACGGTCGATGCGCTCGCGGGGCAGAAGTTTTCCCCGCTTGCGGTGGCGCTCGATATGGGCCTCGCGAATACCGGTTGCGGCCTCTTTGACGCGTTGGCGCAAGGTGGTCAGCAGATTCTCGTAATGATTCTGGTTTTCGCGGAAAGTTTCGGACCGGGTATTGATCTGAGATTCAATTTGGCTCATAGGGGGCATCGAAACTCACGTACCAACCCAAATGTCTGGGGGGGACGTGTGGCAAAAAACGGCCGCCGAATCTAGCAAACCCGCTGGACGAATTCAATCCGCCGCTGGCGGGTTCTGGTACAACGCCGGGTTACGAAAGTTCGGTAGCCCGGCGTATGCCTGCGCTAAAACTGGAAGGTGACAGTGAACGCAGTTTCGTTGCGGCGATAGGGCGGTTCTGCCAGATATGACCCCAGGCCCCACGGGCCCTGGTCATCGCCGCTTTCTCGCCAGTACAGGTGCTGTTCAAGTTTAAACACCAGATTGCGGGAGTACAGATATTCCATTTGAAGTTTAGTGTAACCGCCGGTTGAACGCGGGTCGTAGGCGAGTACGAACAGTGGTTTCCAGAGACCGGCGCCGCCGTAGCTGGTGGAGGCGGAGAAAGTGATGACAAATTCGTCCTGGTCGAGTTTGTCGTTATTGACACTGAGGTAGCGACCGGGCGCTCCGGGAGCTTCGCTGACCTCGTAAAAACTGCCGCGAAAATGGCTGCTGTGGTCGAGATAGCGGCGCCAGAAAAATTGTGTTGAAAGGAAAAACGTACGCAACCGATTGAGTGGTTTGATCCAGGTGGGGCGATCGATAGCCAGCATCACTACCGACTGGTCTACTGTGTCGAAGCCATCCCCGTCCGGATCTATATTAATGGGTGCCCCGGGCTCGATACCCACAGGAATGCCCTTGGTGACCGTGGTTTCCAGCCGAAACACGGATTGCGTATAGCGGTCTTCCGAATAGTTGGCGGTCATACCGAACACGTTGATTCGCGGGTAGACGATTTCTGCGGTAGTAGCGAAGGTGGTGGGGTTGGCAATACCCGCAGAGAGTGTCCTTACACCTGGCGTTTGGGAGAAGCCGTAAAAATAGTTAAAACTGAAATCGATATCGTTCCAGATCCCTTTGAAACGAATGCCGCTTTGCATGTTTCTTAGTTCCGAGCGCTCCGGGGGGCTGTCGATCAGCGTCAGGTCCAGATCGTAGAGCGTGCCGCCAATATCGACGGTATTGGCTGGAACGGGCAGACCAATACCGGTAAAGGCCCAGGGGCGAGGATAATCAGTAGGCACCTTGTTGGCTTGAAAATCATCGGGAATCAGGATGATTTCGAGAAAGGATTCGTCGAGTGTGCCGATTTTGCCGATATCCCAGATACCGCGGGCCATCCATAAAGGGATGCGTATATCCTCCCAGGATTCTCGAGTGCCGTGCCAGGAGCGATCCAGGGGATTGATAATATCGAGTGCGCGAAAGTTGTCGGTTTCGCCCCAGACTACCTGTTGTCGCCCGAGCCGGAGCGAGAACGGTGGCATAATAAAATCGAAAAAGGCCTCGCGGACTTTGTATTCTTCCTTGCCCCGATCATCCAGCACGTCAAAACTGTCTTTAATGTCGAATGCCGAATCGTAGACGCCGCGGGCGAGAAAGGTAAACGTAGCTTCTTCTAGGGGGCCCGTCTTAAAACCAAAAGCTTCGCCTTCCTGGAGAAAGTAATACTTACCCTCGACCTGGGCGGTGTTGCGCTGGTGGGTGAGATCGGCGTCATCGAGAAAGGACGCTCCGGTGCGCACGATATTGTAGGCTTTGACAAAGCCCTCCAGTTCGATGTCATCTCCAATCTTGACGATGGCCCAGGACAAACCGGGCAGCAGCATTGCAAATAGCGCGGCTAGCAGCCGGGCCACATGGTTTCGTTGGACCATCGGTGGGTTCCCCTTATTTGTTTTACTAGGTTGTTATTTTTTACTGCGGGCCGTCGGGCAGCCCGCGGTAAAAATTTTATTTAAACTGTTTGCTCTCAGCGTCGGCCACTGATCATGTTGCGCAGAGAAAAGAACTGCTTGGCGCGTGCTGCACTGAATTCCCGTTTGTTGGTGAAACAGTGAGTCATCGTTGCGTGGGGTTTTTTTGCGTTAATGTCGGTTTCTCCCAGGTGCAGGAAAACCTTGTGGCCCAGACTCTTGTTAAAGTCCTGCTTGATATAGGGCGCCTGAGCGGGCGGTTCGGTTGCGTAGTCTTCCGAGTATTTGAGGAAGTGCTGGTTCATGCGCAGCATTTGGTCGTCCGTTCGGTCAAACGCGAACATCCAGTGGGTCCAGTAAGTTTCGGCGTCGACAAAGACGATTCTCGCACTGTAGGGGTGATTCTCTGATTTGGGTTTGATCAGGACTACGTGGGCATCGCGGACTTCCCACCGAGTCTTGTGCGGCACCCAGAGGTGCGGGCCACCGAATTCTGGATTAGTGAGCACGTTGTTTGTCGCCAATACTTTGCGCGTGCCCAGGTATGCCCAGTTATTCTCGAAAACCTTGCCGCCGAAACCGTTCGAATCTTCGCGAATCATATCCATGCCCATCAATTCGCCGGTGCGCTCCGAAGCCAGCGTGCGGCGGGGTTTGCGCTGCTCGGGCATGTACAGCCAACCAGAGTTTTCCCGATAGTGATCGACATAGCGTATGGACATGTCTTTCGCGCCGGCCATGTCGCGCGGTGAGCGAAACTCCATGACCTGCTTGCTTTTGACTTCTTCATAGCCCGGCACCAGGCTGTGATGGCCTTTGGCGTAGGTGGCGTTGACCGAAAAATATTCCATTTCGCGATCCAGTTTGCCACCCTCGCTACGCAGCCACGTGACCATGGGCATGTCATAGTCGTTAGCGCCGGGCCGCCACAGCATGTTCTGAATGACTTTCTGGCCGGCCATGGCATCGTTGGGGTCTATTTCGGGGAAGGGATAACCGCCGCCGGTGAAGCCGATTAATGTGCCTGTTTCATCAACGGAGTAATCCGGCTTGACGTTTTTGCCCCAGTTATCCGGGGCCGGGTAGTGGCGGGTGGTGGCGATTTCCATGTCCATATCGTCGAAAAAATAGTATTCCCACGCGGTGTGTGGAATGTATTTTTCGAGAAGATGGCGGTCCGCGATAGTCAGGTGACGGCCAGCTTCAAGTGCGGCCTGCCCTGGTCGGGCATTGTCAATCCAGTCTCGCAATGCCTGATAGCTCTGGTCTGGTTTTGCCAGCGTGTGTGGGGTTATCAGGGAGGCGACTATCGCGACAAGCAGTGGTAGCAGCCTGGATTTTGAACAGTTACCGTGCGCGTTGGAAATTCTAAATTGCTTCATTACCGGTCCTCCCGTGTATCGCGGCCTGGATTGCAAGGGCTTGTGGGTAAAATTTTGATAACCCGCCCCGCCAGGGTTGTGGTAGCAGATTACTGGCTATTGCCCGCCGGTATTTTTAGTTTTGGGTGGGCTTATTGTCTATCAAAATTTAATTATATATATGCAACTTGATAAAGCAAGGCGAGCCGGTCGTTGACAGAGGGTCTGATAACACGGAATAAAAAAGAAATAGCTCCTTTAGTGGCTAGTGGCAAATAAGTTCTAGTCAGAACTCGTGGCGCATCGTTTGGTCACGCCAAACTACGCAACGAGTAACGAGCAGGGCCAGCCCAATTCGTGGTAACAGGCCCTCGGGATGTGGCCGATGGGTGAGGGGTGGGTGACTGCGGTAAGTATTCGCTATCGATAGGGGCTAGTTCACGGTAATCGTAACTTTTTCTGAGACCACGGGTGGTGTATGGGGTACGTGAAAATGGTCGCCCAAAAGTAGCTGAAGGGTGTGCTTACCGGGGTTCAGCTCAATGGTGGCCTCGGTTTGTCCGCCGCCGAAATGACGGTGGTGCCCGTCAGTCGGTACCGGTTTAGTCAGCGGCGGTAACTCGGTATCGATAAGCAAGTGATGGTGTCCGGTATTGCCGCGCTCGACACCGGCGGGCGCCACGCCCATGCCTTTTAGACCGAAGCGGACGGTGACCGGACTGGATACGGTGGCACCGTTTTCCGGCGAAATAATGTAGGCGCAAACAGCATCTTCCCGTGGATTGCAGGCCTGAGCCACAGCGTGCCAGCTGGTGACCGCGAGCACCGCTACCAAGAGGATTTTAAATGACTTCATAATCGACCCTGTGAAAATAACGCTTGGTTTAATGTGCACCTAGACTACTAGTATCACGGTCAGGCGCTGTTGCCGGTTTGCCGGCGGAGCTTAGAACAGCGCTCCGAGAACGCCAAAAAAACCAATCAGGATCATTAGGGCGTTGGCGATAAAGCCGGTCATCATGCCCGTGCCGCGGGTTGACGGATCGGCAATATAGGCTTTGCGGTAGATGTGGCGGCCGACCAGGAACACAATGCCCATAAGCCCGGCGAACGTTGCACTGGCATAGTAGGCGCAAAGCCACATGGCGGGAACGGTCACGACCAGTTGTTCTTGCGTATTCAGCTGCACGCGCAGGGCGCGTTCAAAAGTGTCGTCGCCACTCATGGCGGGCGCCTCTATATTTGCCGCCTCTCGCGCCTGGCCGGCTTTTATGGCAAAGAATGTGTATTGAATCAACAGCAGTAACGTGACGAACGCGACAAAGGCCATACAGTTCTCCTTATCCGGTATACGCTGGAGCGCGCCAGTAGTGCGTGCCTCAAGCTTCATATGGTAGTGGCGAAGCGGGCTTTATTCCAGACATGGCGTGCGGGTTTTGGTTCGTTTATTTGTTGCCGTCCAAAAGGTTTATTGCCAATCGACACGTTTTGGCTTTGGGTTGCCTGGCCGCGAGCCTGCTTCCGGGCCGTGCGGGGGGGTGGGCCGCTGTTTCTAGCGGCCCGGAAACCCCCGAATAGCGAGTCCTCGTATTGAGCCTTCGTATTGAAAGACGAGGAAGCTCTAGACGCCAGGTTGGTTAGATAGCGACACAGCCACCATCGACCGGCATGGCGTGTCCGGTGACGAAGGAGGCTTCGTCGGAACACAGGAAGACCACCACGCGACCCACTTCTTTGGGTTCGCCCAGGCGGCCGATAGGTTGCAGACGCAGCAACTGCTTTTCGACCCAGGGCTTGTCTTCGATCGCGCGCTCCAGCATCTGTGTTCTGATACCTCCCGGGCACACCGCATTCACGCGAATGTTTTTCTTGGCGAATTCGACAGCTGCGGTTTTGGTGAGGCCGACCACGCCGTGTTTGGCGGCGACATACGCCGGTACCCCCTTGGCCGCCACCAGGCCGGCAACGGAAGCGGTGTTGACAATGGCGCCGCCAGAACCCTGTTTGAGAAATTGATTGATCTGATATTTCATGCAAAGAAAGACGCCTTTCAGATTTACGTCCACATTGAGATCGAAATTTTCCAGCGAGCAATTTGGCGTCGTGGCGGCTTCTCCCTCGATACCGGCATTGTTAAAGGCGGCATCGAGGCGACCATAGGTATCGACGGTAGTCTGAATCAGGTTTTGTACCTGTTCCGGATCGGTGACATCGCAACGGTGAAACACGGCCTCGCCGCCAGCATTTTTAATACTCTCGACTGTCGCCATGCCACCGTCTTCCGCGATGTCGGAGACCACGACCCTGGCACCCTTTTCGGCAAATACCTCGGCTGCTGCGGCGCCGATGCCGGATGCGGCACCGGTAACCAGCGCGACCTTACCCTCGACCAAGCGTGATGACATAAGTAGCTCCTTAACTATCTGTTTTGAAATCGAAAAAAGATTTGAACTGATTGTGCGCTCACCCCTTTAGCCTGAGTGGTGTATTAACCGGCTTAAGTGCTCTCTGCCCGGCATCCGGAAAATATGGCCGGGAATTGTCACAAATCAGCTAGAAGACGTTTTAGTAGGCCTATCCCGTTGGTTACAGGACTTCAGTCGTTATTATAAGGCGGTTTGATAGATGAATTACGCAGTAAAATTTATTGACGAGGAGTAAGCTATGAAAATTGGCCAGTTGATGTTGTTCCAAAACCATCCCAATTTGCCGCAGTCCGACTATGACATGTATCAGCACGAACTTGAGATCGCGCTGATGACGGAGCCACTTGGACTGGATTCTATCTGGGCGGTGGAGCATCACTTCACCGATTACACACTGAGTCCCGACATTCCTCAGTTTCTCGGTTTCATGGCGGGGCAAACCAAGCGGATAAACCTCGGCACAGCGGCTATTATCCTGCCCTGGCATAAGGATCCGATTCGTGTCGCCACCAGTATCGCCATGCTCGACAATATTTCCAAAGGTCGGGTCCTGATGGGTCTGGGACGCGGTCTCGCGCAGATCGAATACGATGGTTTCGGGATCGACATGGGGGAGTCCCGGGATCGTATGAACGAATCCGCCGCGATGATTATTGAGGCGCTTGAAACGGGTTTCATGGAAGGAGACGGACCTTATTTCAAACAGGAGCGCCGGGAAATTCGACCGCGACCTTTCAAGAGTTTCAAGGATCGTACGCTGATCGTTTCCATGTCGCCGGATACCGCGCCCCACGCAGCAAAACTGGGCGGCAGCATCATGACCTTCGCCATCGGTCCATGGGAAACTCGCGCCAAGGAAATAGATATCTGGCGTGGACACTACGAGCGCGAGCAGGGCAAGCAGGCACCGCCTACCAGCGCTAATTTGTTTGTTGTCTGCGACAAGGACGCGGGCAGGGCAAAAGAAATGGCGTATAAGTACATGTCCGACTACTGGAAATCGGCCATGGCGCATTACGAACTAAGTGGAGACCACTTCGCGAAAAAAGGCGGGGGTGCCTACGATTTCTACCACGAGTCCGCGAAGTACGCGAAGCAGGCTGGTGATGAGAAAATGGGTGAGGCATTCACGGACCTGCAAATCTGGGGTACGCCGGAGCAGTGCCTCGAGAAAATCCAGGGTATCCAGGACATTATCGGCGCGATGGACATCAACTGTTCTTTCAGCTTCGCCGGTATGCCCTACGACTACGCCAAGCAAAATCTGGAGCTTTTCGCCAAAGATGTGGTGCCGGTTGTGCAAAAATGGGAAGCGCCTGACTACAAGGCGGCATAAGCAGAGAAATGTTTCCGTAAC
>DJFY01000051.1:9437-10887 GCA_002431545.1 Cellvibrionales bacterium UBA5860
TCCCTGGTATGCCCCATGCCGGATAAATACCGGCACCAAAGCCCGTCGTCTCAACGGGTTTACATAATGCCAAATCCCCGCTAATGTCGGCGGCGCCAAGTTATTAATCGGACAGAAATACTATAGGAAACAGGAGTACTGTCACCATGAAAGTCGGACTATCGTGTATTTTTCAAAACCCCTGGGACAACCTCAATGATCTGGACGTGTACCAGCACGAGGTCCGGATGGCGGAGCAGGCCGAGGCGCTAGGTTACGATTCTATTTGGGGGGTGGAGCACCACTTTACTGGTTACACCATGTGTCCCGATGTCACACAGTGGCTCAGTTATGTGGCCGGCAAGACCGAAAAAGTCGAGCTCGGCACTATGGCGGTTATTTTGCCGTGGCATGATCCGGTTCGCGTGGCCGAAGAAATCTCCATGTTGGACAATCTGTCCAAAGGCCGTGTCATTGCCGGTTTTGGTCGCGGGCTTGCCCGAGTGGAATTCGATACCTTCGGCCTTAACCAGAGTGCCGCTAAAGAAACTTTTGCCGAGTCGGCAAAAATGATTTGCGAGGGTCTCGAGCGCGGTTACTGTGAAATCGATGGCGAGCACATCAAGCAGAGCAAGGCGCCGCTGCGTCCGGCCCCCTTTAAGAGCTTCAAAGGACGGAGTTATGCCGCTTCCATGTCCCCGGACTCGATTCTTATGATGGCTGAACTCGGTCTGGGTCTGCTGGTTATTCCACACAAGCCCTGGGAAGAAGTCGCCACAGATATTGCCGGTTACCGCGAGCTGTTTAATAAAGTGCACGGTGTCAATCCGCCGGCACCCATTGCCGCTGGCTGGACTTACTGCCACGAAGATGAAGGTGTGGCCAAAGAAATGGCCGACAAGTACATCGCCGGTTACTGGCAAACGGTGATCGATCACTACGAAATGAACGAAGACTATTTTAAAAACCGCAAGGGCTACGAGTACTACGGCAACATGTCGGATGTCATTAACGACGTGGGTCGCGATGCTATCGCCGATATGTTCATGGACTTGCAGGTTTGGGGTACGCCGGAACAGTGTTATGAAAAAGTGATGAAAATCCAGAGCCATGTCGGCAACGATACGTTTAACGCAGTCTTTACCTACGCGGACATGCCCTTCGATGCCGCTGAAAAAAGCTTTCATTTGTTTAGTAAAGAGGTGCTGCCGGCATTGAAAAAAGTACCCTCTGTGGAAACTGTGGCGAAAGCAGTCGCCTGAGTGGGCATTTTGTTTTATGCGACTGACTTGCCGATGCCGGCGTAACGCCGGCCCTGATTAAGCAATACACCAATGCCGCAATAAGATGGAATGCCTTGTGTGCGGCGGTAATTATCTCTTTCAGGGCTGGCCGTGGTGATGCGGCAGTTGCGATGAATGACTAAAATCTAATACGGGTAATGCACGATGCGGGGGCTAACACGATTTAG
>DJFY01000051.1:11148-15988 GCA_002431545.1 Cellvibrionales bacterium UBA5860
GGCTAACACGATTTAGAAGGTGGCTGGGCAGAGGGATTTTGGCGATGACCTCCCTGGTGGCGGTTGCTGCGACAGCCGAGAATAATTGCCAGCCCAGCAAGTGGGGCAAGAACGACGAAATAGGTGCCGCCAACCTGATTACCCAGCAGAGTGTGCTGCAGGCCGCCAAGCTTATCAAAAGAGGCAAAGTCCAGCAGTTGGGTATGATTATCGACAAAGACACGCCGGCCTTCGGTGCGCGGAGCCTCAGCTTGCAGATCGTCCAACCTGGCCATGAATTTGGTCGTCAGCCATTCCCCAATGGTTTTAACTACAACGACGATGTTTTCCAGGGATGGTTTGGCATCGGCTCCCAGCTCGACGGCCTGAGTCATGTCGGCCATCACGGCGTTTTTTACAATTGTTTCGACGGCAAGGATTTTGTCCATATTACAGGTGTCACCAAGATGGGCATCGAAAAAGTCCCGCCCTTCGCCACCCGGGGTGTGATCCTGGATATGGCAGCTCATTTCGGTGTCGACTATATGAAAGGCGGCCAGTTTTTTAGCGTCGAAGACGTCAAGGCTGTCGAGAAAAAGCAGGGCACGCCCGTGCGCGAGGGCGACGTTGTGCTGTTTTATACCGGGTGGACCGACCACATGTACGAGAAGGATCCCCAGGTCTGGGGTAGCCAGGAACCGGGTATTTCTGAAGAAGTGGCCCACTACCTGGCCGCGAAAAACGTTGTGGCAGTGGGTGCGGATACCTGGGGCGTTGACGTCGTGCCACCCCAAAATAAAGGTAACATTTTCGCCGGCCATTTGATTTTAATGAAAGAAAATGGCATATACATTCTCGAAAACATTCAGTCGGGATCGCTAGTGCGGGACAAAGCCTACGAAGTTTTATTTGTGCTCGGCCCGCATAGGGTCCGGGGTTCGGTCCAGGCGATGATCAATCCGGTCGCCATCTACTAAAACAAGCGCTTCGACTTCATTCAGCCCGGCGCCGCATGGCCGGGCTTTTTTGTGCGGCTAAGATGAGCTTACGTCATTAGCGCGTACAAAGCGTACGCAAATAATAGAGTTGGGAGAAAGCAATGGATTCGTTGCGAATTTGGGCCTGGGCCTTTTTGATTTTGTATGTCGGCGCGATGATCGGTTTTGGTTATCTCGGTATGCGCCATGTCAAAAGCAGCGATGACTTTTCCACTGCCCGGGGCGAATACGGCATGTGGTTCCTGGCCTTTGCGATGACGGCAACCACAGCTTCAGGCGCGACCTTTCTCGGCATTCCCGGCCTCGGGTATCGCTTTGGACTGCCGGCCCTGGGCTATGCCCTGGTCTACCCCTTCGCGGTTTATCTTGGCGTCTGGTTGTGCTTTCGCCAGGTGCAGAAAGCGGGAAATTCCTTTAATAATCGCTCAATTCCAGAATTTATGGGCGATCGCTATCAGTCCGAGGGTTTTCGAGTCATCGTCTCAGTTTTTTCCGTTGTTTTATTATTTTATCTCGCCGCGCAGTTGTTGGCGGGACTGGTGATGTTTGAACAAATGCTTGGGTTGAATGCCTTCTGGGCCCTGGCGGTCACTACCCTGGTATTACTGGTGTACGTTGTTTTGGGTGGTGCGCACGCCGATATCATTACCGATGGCGCGCAGGGCGCGACCATGCTCGCACTGGCTGTCATGATTGTGGTGCTGTTTGTGCTGGGTGTTGGCGTCGACGGCGACGGGGGCTTGCAGGGGGTGCTGAACCGGCTTTGGGAGCTGGATCCAAAAACAGTACAAGTGCATTATGAGGGCTCTGGCATCCTCGATTCCTACTGGGATTTCAGCGCCATTTTTCTGGCCCACCTCTCTCTGGGGATGTTGCCTCATATCGGCAACAAAGTCTGGGCGCTTAAAGAGGGCGTCGGTCGTACCCGGTTTTTGGGCCTTTGCTTGCTGATGGGGGTCGTGCTGGCATCCATGATTTTCGGCGGCATACTGGCGCGCGCGGTGCTCGGCGACACGCTTCTTGAGCAGGCAGGTGGGCCAAATCAGGCCATTCCCGCGTTGTTTATCGAGTTATTTCCGGTTTGGCTGGCTGCTTTGCTGGGCGTGGCTATTCTTTCAGCCATTATGTCTACTGCAGATGGACTGGTGATTTCCACATCTCAGGTGTTTGCCAACGATATCTATCGCCGAACCCTCGCTCGAAAGCTGCATCCTCGCGCGAGCGAGGCGGAGATCGACCACAACGTGCTGCGCATCAGCCGTGTCTCGATTGTTTTTGTCCTGGCCGGCGCTGCAGTGCTTGCCTGGTATTCCATCGGGCAGAACATCGCGCTGATGGTCTGGGTAGGTCTTGGCGGCATGATGGCCGCGCTGGCCGGTCCTTTGATTATCGGCGTATTCTGGCGTGGCGTGACGCGGCAGGGCGCGATTTGGGGTTTCGTTGCCGGCGCTGTTTCTTTTACGGTGTTGCGTAACGCCTGGTTGCCTGGCGGTGCGGTGGACGGTGGCCTTGTCGACCAGGCGTGGTTCTGGCTTGCTAGCCAGGCCAACAATCCATTTGCCTGTACTACGGTTGGCGAGGGTTTGTCGATTGCAGTGACGGTGCTTGTTTCTCTGCTGACCAAGCCGCTACCGAAAGCGCACGTCGACATGATATTTGGTGCCGATACTGCCTGAAGGGGAGCTCGCGAAGGTTTGCAGGAACGTGCCGGATAGGGTATTTAATTGATGCAGAGGGCCTATTCAAGGATAAATCTCGAGCAGGAAGTCGAGATTGAGGCGATTCGCGCCGGTGGTCCGGGCGGGCAAAACGTTAATAAAGTGTCGAGCGCGGTGCACCTGCGCTTCGATATACGTGCGTCTTCCCTGAGTGAAGACGACAAGCTAAGGCTCTTGCAGTTTAAAGACCGCCGCATATCGCGCGACGGTGTTATCGTGATCAAGGCCCAGCGCTACCGGACGCAGGACAAAAATCGCCAGGATGCGCTGGACCGGCTTGAGCAGCTGATTCGCACAGCTACTGAGAAGCGTAAACATCGGCTGGCCACCGCGCCATCCAGAGGGGCGCGTGAGAAACGCATGGGCGAAAAGAAGCGCAGAGGACAGGTCAAGGCCATGCGCGGGCGCGTGCAGCAGGACAATTGATCAATTCAGGTTGGCATTCATGCAGGCATTGTTTGTTCGCGATGGCGATTATTTTATTCCCACGGAGACTGCTTGCAGTCCGTGGGGGCCTCAGACGCTGCACGGCGGTGCTTCCACGGCCTTGATGGTGGCGGCGATGGAAGACCGGTTTAATGCAGATGAGATGCAATTGAGCCGGCTTACTGTCGATCTGTTTCACCCAGTGCCGCGGGCGCCGCTAACCGTAGAGTGCGAAGCGGTCAGGGACGGCAAGCGACTGAAAGTTTTCGATGCCTCGATTCGCCACGACGGCCTGGAAATCTGTCGCGCGAGCGCCCTGGTATTGCGCAAGCAATCCGTTGTGGTGCCGGCAGCTGTGAAAAACGAACCTGGCCTGCCCGAAAACATCGACCGCGCCCGACAGCAAGCGCCCATCGAGGGCATCGGAGAGGTACCACGAACCCGCACACGTACGCTCAAGAGCAACCTCTCGCCCGGCTTGCATACGGTGATTCCTCTCAAGCCGGTATTTCTAGATATTGGGGTCGGTCACGGCTGTAGTTGGCTGAGGTTGCCAGTTCCGGTGATCGAGGGCAGAGACAATTCGCCCCTGTTGCAGGTGATGGCGTTGGCTGATTTCGCCAATGGCTTTTCTCAGGTGCACCTGAGTGAGGAAGTCGGCTTTATTAACGCGGATCTTACCGTGAACCTTTACCGCATGCCGGAAAGCGAGTGGTTGTGTATCGAAGCTGAAGCCTTTCCCCAGGCCGCTGGTCTGTCGATGGTGGCGACCACGCTCTACGACGAGCGCGGCGCGATTGGGCGCGTGAGCCAGTCGAATCTGACCATGCGGCGCTACACCGGCGCCAAAGATTAAGACTTACCCTGTCAGGGATAGAGGCCTATTTGCCTTCGAATTCCGGTTTGCTTTTGTTTTTAAATGAAGCCACGCCGTGCAGGCCATCGCGCGTGCGCGCCATGGCGATGATGCCTTCTTCCTCGACTTCGAGCTGGCGGGAAAAGCTGTGATCCAGGCTTTGCAGCAGCAATCTGCGCGTCGTGCCGTAGGCGACGGTTGGCCCGGCAGCCAGCTGGGCTGCCAGTTGCCCAGTGACAGTCTCGAGGTTTTCTGCGGGTACCACCTGATTAATTAATCCCCAGTCCAGCGCTTCCTGGGCATTCAGGCGGCGGTTGGTCACCATCATTTCTTCAGCCCGGCGCATACCGATCTGACGCGGCAGAAAATAGGTGGCGCTGCCATCGGGAGTCATGCCGATGCCGGTATAGGCCATCATAAAGGCCGCCGCTTCGCTGGCGATAACAAAACTGCAGGAGGACAGCAATGAGAGTCCCGCGCCAGCCGCCATGCCCTGAACGCTGGCGATGACCGGTGCGTCCATCGTAGATAGAATACTTACTGCTGGATGAAAGGTGTCGAGTAGCCTGCGTAGGGTTGCCGGTAAATCGTCGCCCGCCGCAGCAAATGTCATGACATCGCCGCCGGCACAGAAGATCTTGCCTTCGGCATCGATCACGACCGCTCGGATATCCTCTTCATCGCGGCAAATCTTTGCAACTTCGTGTAATTCCTCACCCATGGCAAAGTTGAGTGCATTGCCCGCGTCCTGGCGGGCCAGGGTGATATGGGCAATGTTGTCGATGTGTTGAAACTTTATGGTGTTGTAAGTCATATCGGTGTGTCCGCAAATATTGGTTGCACTCAAAGGGCTCGTTATTGTC
>DJFY01000051.1:16297-21918 GCA_002431545.1 Cellvibrionales bacterium UBA5860
CGTTAAACTAGCTTCAAGAATAGTACGCATGGCGAACGTGCTTATCCAGCCAAGGTATTTATTGCGCGAAAACTTTATGTCCTATTACAAACATCACGTATTTATTTGCACCAACCAGCGGCAGGATGGTCGTGCCTGCTGCGAGGATCACAAGGCCAGTGAATTGCGGGCCTACCTGAAGGCGAGGGTAAAGGAGGAGGGGCTGGCCGGACCGCAGGGCGTGCGCGTCAACAATGCGGGTTGTCTCGACCGCTGCGCGCTGGGGCCGGTGATGGTCGTTTATCCCAACGAAACCTGGTATCGCTTGACGTCGAAAAAGGATCTTGAAGAAATCCTCGACAGCCATTTGCGCAACGACAAAAAGGTTCAGCACCTGCGGATTTCACCAAAATACGACGACTGAAACAGTGGGCTTGGGGGCATTTGCGCGGCGGAATTTGCCGAAAAAATTGCACCGATGTCTGGCGGTAGTCGTTTTGCGGTTTATTCTCGAGTAAATCGGTTTATCATCAAATAACAAGTTTACCGGAGACGGACAATGGATAGTCAGAACACGCATATAATGGAAAACGGTTACATCGTGGATGCTCTGCCGGATGTGCCCGATCTGAGAGACTGGAATTTCGAACCCTCGCTGCGCAAGCTCGCACTCAAAGTTGATCCCCCCAACAACCTGTTTATTCTCGATCAACAGCAAGAGGGTGCCTGTACCGGCTTTGGTCTTGCCGCGGTCGTTAATCTCCTGAACCAGCAACGGCAAAGCCGGGTCCGTGTCAGTCCGCGCATGCTCTACGAAATGGCCAAGCGGCACGACAAATGGCCGGGAGAGAACTACGCCGGTTCCAGTTGTCGGGGCGCTATCCTCGGCTGGTATCACATGGGGGTATGCGAAGAAGAGGAATGGCCATATCGGCCCAATCGCCCGGGAAATCTGACGGCCGAGCGTGCCAAGGCGGCGCGCAATCATACCCTGGGTGCCTACTATCGGGTTCAGCCCCGAATATCCGACTTCCACGCTGCTATTAACGAAGCGGGTGCTATTTTCTGCTCGGCGCGCACGCACATCGGCTGGCAGCGGCCGCACCGGTCGACTGGTCTGATTCCCTTTGACGACACGCCTGTAGGCGGCCATGCATTCGCCATCGTCGGTTACGACGACAAAGCCTTCTGGGTCCAGAATTCCTGGGGCGAAGACTGGGGTATACAAGGCAAGCCGGGTCGCCGGGGGCTGGCGCGCTGGTCCTACGAAGACTGGCACCAGAACCTGATGGATGCCTGGGTGTTCAGCCTGGCGCTTTCGACGCCCCAGATATGGCATTTGCCGCCAAGTATCGAGCGCAACAGAAGCCAGGCGGCGAAGACCGTGAGTCCCCAGCGCAGTGAGATCGCGGGTCATTTCGTGCATGTGGACGACGGTAGTTTTCATACGCAGGGCACTTACTGGAGCGATGCTGAGGATGTCAGGACAACGGCAAAGCATCTGGCCCGGCACGGCAAAGATCGGTATCGGCACCTTCTTTTGTATGCCCACGGTGGCCTTAACTCACCCAAGGCATCGGCGCGACGGATCGCCGCCATGAAGCAGACTTTCAAAGATAACGGCGTCTATCCCTACCACATCATGTACGACACCGGGATTCTCGAGGAAATCAAGGATGTCATCCTGAAACGCGCGGCGCACGCGACGGAACGGGCCGGGGCGATCAGCGACTGGAGCGACAGGTTACTAGAGTGGACAACTCGGGTTCCCGGGCGGGCTTTGTGGCGGGAGATGAAGAGCGGCGCGGCGCAGCCGTTTTTACCGACCGGCGCGGGTGCTGAAACACTGAAAATTTTTCTCAACGAAATGGCGCGAAAAAACAGCACCAGGCTTACCGTTCATGTGGCCGGGCACAGCACAGGTGGCATCCTGATGGCGCATCTGCTGGAAGCCATGGAAGACCTGGCGCCGCAATTGCGCTTGGGTAGTTGTACTCTGCTGGCACCGGCGTGCAGCGTTGAGTTGTTTCGCAGCCATTACTTTCCTTACCTGGCCCAGCCGGACACGGGCTTTGGCATCGATAAAATGCAGGTCTATAACCTGACGGATGAGTTGGAGCAGGAGGATCACGTGGGCCAGGTCTACCGTAAATCCCTTTTGTACATGGTCTCGCGCGCCTTTGAAGAGGTGGTGGAGCCGCCAACGCCGCTTTTGGGGATGCAGTGTTATTCGAACGATCTTCGGGCCGAACCCGGTGTGCAGGCACTCGGTGACAGGTTTCAGGTGATTTACAGCCCTGGTCGAAGCGGGGTCTTGTCGCAGAGTGATAGCCACGGCGGTTTTGACAACGATGTCGCTACGATGAACAGCTTGTTGACTACTATATTAGGGGAAGCGCCGAAAACGCCGTTTACTGAGGAGGCGCTGACCTACTAATTCTTTTCGGAGGCTTGGTCCGATTGATCGGTTTCCGGGTCGGAGATAAATTCAGACTTAAATAAGGAAAGTTACCGAGTTGGCGACAGCTTGAAGGAAAACGAGCATATGGCAAATTTTACAGAGGCTTATCGACTGACGTCCGCCCACGAAGGGGGCTACTCTAACGACCGGATTGATCGCGGTGGGGAAACTTATCGGGGCATCTCGCGCATTCATCATCCCGACTGGGTGGGGTGGGCAGTGATCGACGCGGCCAGGCGCGAACCGGGATTTCCCAAACAGCTCAAATCCGACCGGAGTCTGCAGGCGAGTGTCAAAAAGTTTTACAAAGCACGGTACTGGGAGGCGTTTCAGGGCGACGACATTCCAGATCAGGGCATCGCTAACGAGCTTTACGATACAGCGGTCAATATGGGCTTGCGTCGTGCCGTGCGTTTCTTGCAGTCAGGTCTGAACCTGCTGAACCGGGACGAAAAAGACTATAAAGATCTCGTTGTCGACGGCTGGTTCGGCGCTAAGACCAGCGCAACCCTGTTGGTATATCTCAAGAAGGACAAAGATCCCAGCGCATTGCTTAAGCTGATGAATATCCAGCAGGGTGCGCGCTATGCCGCCATCATGTCAGCTGACGCCAGTCAGGAAAGGTTTGCCCGGGGCTGGCTCAAGCGGGTGTGATGTAGTGCCGCGCTGCGGTGCTAGGTAGCGCGAAGGACAAACGCGTTGCCGGCGGAAAAACCGCTGTCGGCAGGGGTAATCGATTTAGTGTTAACAGGCCCTCGCGAGATTTATTCGAAATCAACCTTCAGTATCGCTGACAGATCGGCAATCGCCTGGGTTTCGTTCAATACTTTGATGGTTTGCATACCAAGCTCGCGCGCTGGTTTCAGGTTGATGCCCAGGTCGTCGAGATAAACCACTTCGCCGGCTTCAACGCCCATGCGCTGGCATGCGAGCAGGTAAAACTCCGGCTGAGGTTTGCGCATGCCCTCTTTGCTGGATTCGAGGACGTGATCGAACAGAGTCATCACGGCCTTGACCTGCGCTGCGTTTTCCGGCGAACGGGACATGCCCGGGCCCGTGCCGGAACGGACATTGTTGGTCAGGCAGGCGATTTTATAATCCTGTTTGCAGCGCTTGAGAACTTGCACCATGCGAGGGCGAACCTCGCCGGCGAGTAAGGCGACAACCTCCTTGCCCGGTACCGCGAACCCTGCCGCGCTGGCCTCGGCCAGAAACAAGCCGTCAAATTGATCGAGTGTGATTTTACTGGATTCGAATTGGGCCCAGGCGTTGGTATCCGGGTTGGTGGCATTGATACTTCGAATAAAGTCTCTGGGTAGCCCTTTTGTCGCCTCGTAGCGATTAAAGGCCTCGAAGGGAGAGGTGGTGATAACCCCACCGAAATCCCACAGTACAGCTCTAATTGTCATGGTGGCGCAAAAAAATCCCTGGTTGGAGTGGTGGGTTGCTATACGACATCGGTGTTGTCCTGTAACGGGCGGCTATCATAGGGATAGGCGTTTCGCTCTGCAAATTTTCGCTGCTCGTGATTTTCCGCGCAGCCAATAAACGGGCACTGGGAAAACCTCGGTGTCGCCCCTATTTCCAGCTTTACCGGAAGCGGGTAACGTTAGCATGGTACGGTTGTTTATGCTGACACTTGCTCGAGCGGCATCGTCAGTCGGCTGGGAGGTTCGATGAAATTCAAGGATTATTACCAGACTCTGGGCATTGACAAGGATGCGACCCAGGAAGAAATCAAACGTGCATACCGAAAATTGGCGCGTCGCTACCACCCTGATGTCAGTAAGGATACGGATGCCGAAGAGCGGTTCAAAGAGCTCGGAGAGGCCTATGAAGTGCTGAAGGATCCCGAGAAGCGAGCGGCCTATGATCAGTTGGGTGCCAACTGGCAGGCGGGGCAGGACTTTACCGCGCCGCCGGACTGGGATGCTGGCTTTGAGTTCAGTGGTGGCGGTTTTACACAGGCCGACGGTCAGGCTTTCAGTGATTTTTTTGAATCTCTATTTGGTCGAGGCTTTGACCCGGGCACGCAGCGTCAGCGCCAGCCCTTTTCCAGTCGAGGTGCCGATCACCACGCGAAGATACTGATCGATCTCGAAGATTCCCTGCGCGGCGCAACCCGCTCCCTCACGCTGCAGGTTCCCGGTGTCGATGCTCGCGGGCACTTACGGACCCGCGATCACACCCTAAAAGTTACGATTCCCAAAGGTATTGCGCCAGGGCAGCGGATCAGGCTGGCTGGCCAGGGCGAGCCGGGATATGGTGGCGCACCGGCTGGTGACCTGTATCTGGATGTGGCGTTCAGGCCGCACAGCCTCTACCGACTGGAGGGAAAAGATATCTACCTGGACTTGCCGGTAGCGCCATGGGAGGTAGCACTGGGTGCTACTGTGGAAGTGCCAACGCCGGTCGGTAAGGTTGATCTAAAAATTCCCGCAGGCTCGGTCGGCGGTAAGAAAATGCGCATCAAGGGCCGAGGTTTGCCTGCCAGAGGAGCAGGCGATTTCTACGCGGTACTCAAAATAGTCGTGCCGCCGGCAAGTTCGCCCCAGGTTGAACAGGCCTATCGCGAGCTGGCAGAGGCCAGCGGTTTTGATCCGCGGCGGCATCTGCACTTCAGTTAGTGCGCACGGACTCGAGTATCAGGAGGTTACGGTGACTGAAACTAAGCTAACGTCCAGGGTGACGGTGATCGGCGCTGAGCCCTGTCTGAGTCTGGCCGAGGTGGCGCGGGCGAGTTCGGTGCATGCCGATTACGTGGTCGAGTTGGTAGAGGAGGGTATCGTCGAACCCGAGGGCCAGGGTCCGGGGCAGTGGCGTTTCAGCGGCCGCTGCCTCACCAGGGTGCGTAAGGCAGTGCGCTTGCAGGCAGACCTGGGACTGAATATGGCCGGGGTTGGGCTGGCATTGCAATTGCTGGAGCAAATGGAAGACATGCAGATCCGATTGAACAGTTTGCTTGATAATGGTATTTGATCTTCCGATCTCGGCCGGGGTCGAGTCGATTGTTCCATCGTTCGCTGTGTTAATGTGGCGCTTAATATATGACATTAAAAACCGATGGCCGGTTTGCCGTCTGGCCAGCCAGGAATAATGCCAAAGGTGGATAGTCCGCCGCTATAAAACTGCAGGGGATCGGCATATCGGTCGAGTTTTTGGACAACAACATAACAACTAA
>DJFY01000051.1:22196-23824 GCA_002431545.1 Cellvibrionales bacterium UBA5860
TCCAAACCGAGAATACACCCGCTGGAAGAGCGCGAATGGACTGCGCAACAGCGCCAGATGCTGGAACCCATTCGTGAAAAAGAGCCTTTTTACAACGTGCTGGGCACTCTGTCGCGTCACTGGGATGCGGCGCAGAAATTTACCGTGTGGGCTTACCATATCATGGGAGACACCTCTCGATTGCGGCCGCGGGAACGGGAGATTTTGATCCTCCGGATCGGGTGGTTGTGTCAGGCCGAGTACGAGTGGGGGCAGCACGTAATTTTTGGTCGCGAAGCAGGGCTCACTGACGAAGAAATCGCGCGTATCAAGGCGGGCCCTGACGCCGAGGGCTGGACTGAGTTCGAGTCCGCACTGTTACGTGCCGTGGACGAGCTGCATGCCGACGCTTGCGTTAGCGATATCACCTGGGAGCAACTAGCCAAAGAATACGATGACCTGCAGATGATGGACGTGGTGTTCACCGTCGGACAATACAATCTGGTATCCATGGCGTTAAACAGTTTTGGTGTGCAGCTGGATGAGGGTGTTGATGGGTTTTAGCGGCCGCGCAGCGGGTGAAAGCACTTTTCCAGCGATGGCCTATACTCAGGGGGCGAGCTGTCGCGGCTTGATCAGGCGTTGAAATAGTGACGCGGCTCTCGGTAGCAAAGGCGTCGAGGCGTTACACTGGCGAACTGGCGGAACCCTTTTAAATCAATCACGTAGGATAGGTGCCGATATGTTCGAAAAACAGCGGAACAATAAAGTAGAGAGTTCGTCCCCGCAGGAACCGAGCCTGAGCGTGGCGACGCCGGAGGTCGTAGCCTCCGCCCCGACGCCTAAACGTGGCAACGCGTTGATCGGTTCTTCTATCGTGATCAAGGGAGACGTCTCGGGCGAGGAGGATCTGGTGATTGAGGGCCGGGTTGACGGTTCGGTCACATTTTCTGATAACGAGGTCACGGTCGGAAAGTCCGGACATGTTCGTGCCAACGTAGCCGCCAAAAAGATCAACATTGACGGTGAGGTCGAGGGCGACATCGTCGGGAATGAAAAGGTCGTGATTACCCGTTCCGGTAAAGTGCAGGGCAACATAGTTGCGCCGCGCGTGACGCTTGAGGATGGCGCCAAATTCAAGGGCAGTATCGACATGGATCCAAGTGGTACCGGTGCCGCGCGTTCTTCTACGCAACCCAAACCTGCCAAACGCGCCGCGGTCGATAAACAGGATACCGACGAACCCGGTACTGCGGGAGCGACAACAGGCAGTTAACATTCCCTACCTTGGAGCTGCGCAGCCGTCTCCTTTCATCCGTTTTTGAAAGGATCGACAAAGACCGTCAGATTACCGTCCTCGATGTCGGCCCTGCGGAGCCCGCCACGGTCGAGTTTTTTTCCCGTTACCGCTGCCGATTGGTTTTTGCCGACCTGTATTCAGAGACAGCGCTGACCGAAGCAGCCTCCGGCGATATTTCCGCTACTGAGTTAGACGTCGCGTTTCGATCCTGTTTGAACTATCCCTCGGGCACGCGGTTTGATATCTGCCTGCTCTGGGATGTCCTGAGTTACCTGCCTTCGCCAGCGGTGACCGCGTTTAGCCGCGCGCTCCTGCCCTATTTATCGGCTACTACCGCGGTCCATTGTTT
>DJFY01000051.1:24144-24702 GCA_002431545.1 Cellvibrionales bacterium UBA5860
GCGGATGAGGTATTCCCACCCTATCCGCATTCCCAGGCGGCATTGAAATCCCTATTGCGGCAGATGGATATCAGTAAAGCGAGTCTACAATCCAACGGTCTGCTGGAGATTTTACTTGAAGTCCTGAAAAACAATGGCCCTGTGCCGGCTAGCGAGTTTGGATCACCCTGAACCTGCGTCTCAGGGTTTCGCTAGATCTTCCCCCCTTACCAGAACACTTTGGCAGCTATAATGTGGGTCTGCAGGTTGCACAAAATAGCATCGCATTGTCTGGCTCGTCGCTTGTGTCGCGTGACCAAACGCGCCTCGCGCTTTAAGTGAAACTTTTTTAGTCACATTAGGGGCGATCAAGTTGGCGTAAACAGGCCTAATAGGGAAGGCTGAACCGATGGTGGTACAAATCAGGGTATTGCTTATTTAAAATAACTATTTGGATATAATGATATAGAATATAAAGCTGCCTTTGACTATTTATGCGCCATGCTACGGTTTAGTTTCCAGCTCCTGAATTCGGCTACTGGCTTTTCGGGCGGAGCTAGCGTGAACCGCGACCGCGAC
>DJFY01000051.1:24942-27864 GCA_002431545.1 Cellvibrionales bacterium UBA5860
ACCGCGACCGCGACGAATAGCCCCGTAGCGCAGGTAGCTTAGTCGCATCATTAGTCAGTCACTTATCGTCACTTCGATACTTTTTGTCACTTCGATACCTTATGAATTTTTCTCTCGGTGGACCGAAAATATGACACAGCCCTCGAACACGCAACGGCATCAGATCATCATTGTGGGTGGGGGCGCGGCGGGTATCTCCGTTGCTGCCAGTCTTCTCAGGCGCGATCAAAGCCTTGATATCGGCATAATCGAACCCTCTGACAGGCACTTCTACCAGGCAGCCTTTACTCTGGTCGGGGCAGGGTGCTATGCCGCCGAGGCCACGGTGCGCGAGGAAGTCGGTCTGATACCCTCTGGCGTTAACTGGATCAGGGCTGCGGCGACGCGCTTCGATCCAGATGGCAACATTGTCGAGCTCGATAGCGGGCTGAGTGTGGAGTATGAATACCTTGTTGTTTGCCCCGGTCTTGCCCTCAACTGGGAAGGTATCGAAGGCCTGCCGGAAACCATTGGCAAAAACAACGTGTCGAGTAATTATCTGCTCGAATACGCACGCTACACGCGGTCGAGTCTCGAATCCCTAGAAGGCGGACGATTGTTGTTTACCCAACCGCCCATGCCGATCAAATGTGCCGGCGCGCCACAAAAGATTATGTATTTGGCGGCGAATGAGTTGGAGCGTAACAACAAGTTGGGAAACTTCGATATCGAGTTTCATACTGCTACGCCCGCGCTCTTTGGCGTAGCCGATTTTGTACCTCCCCTGATGAAATATATCGAGCGTTATGGGGTGTCGCTTAATCTCCAGTCCAATCTGGTTGCCATCGATGGCGCGGCCAAAAAAGCCGTGTTTCAACAGGGATCAGAAACTGTGGAGCGCGAATTTGACTTTATTCATGTCGTGCCACCGCAAATCGCGCCCGAATTTATTCGATCGAGCCCGTTTGCCGACGAGGCGGGTTGGTTTGCGGTCGATCAGAACACTTTACGGCATACCGAACACACTAACGTTTATGCGCTGGGTGATGTGACTAATGCACCCAACGCGAAGACCGCAGCAGCGGTAAGAAAACAGGTGCCGGTCGTCTGTGAAAATGTGCTGGCAGCTATTGCTGGGCGTCAACAGAATTGTGTTTATGACGGTTATGGAGCGTGCCCGCTCACGGTTGAGCATGGCAAGGTTGTTCTTGCCGAGTTCGGTTACGGGGGCAAGTTACTGCCGACTTTCCCGGTGGACAACACCAAGCCAAGCCGCAAAGCCTGGTTTCTAAAGCGCCATCTGATGCCGCATATATACTGGAACTTGATGCTCAGGGGGCGTGAAACACTGATTAAACCACAACGACGGTGACCCGCCGCATGGGGTTTTTAGAACCGAAGACGCAAAGTCTGGCTGACAAGAGTATTCCGGTTCACACCGATGGCGCTTTGCAGGTAGGCCGCTAATCATGGCGCCCACCAGAACCAGGTTTTTTTAAACGTCGTTATAGAGGCAGTATTATGAATGACGAAAGCCGCGAAAATCCCGCGAAGCCGGAGGAAGAGAAGGAAGAAAAGCCTCTGACTTTTTTTGAGGTCGTCGGCAGTACTTTTGCTGCGGCTGTCGGAGTGCAATCCAAGGCCAACCGCCAGCGGGATTTCGCTCGCGGCAAACCGGTGCATTTTATTGCTGCCGGTGTCCTCTTCGCGGCTTTGTTCGTTCTGGTCGTCGTATTGGTTGTCCGGGTTGTATTGTCTTTTGTTTGAACCTTACCTGCCTTTGAACCATATCCAGCGTGGCTTACAAAAACCCCATCATGCCGGGTAGTTTGCCTCCAGGCAGGCCTTCCACGCCTGCCAGCGCGTAGGGGTGTATTTAAATTTTTCGTGGTCGTAAGCCGTGGCGTAAAAAGTTTCGTTGTTTACGGCGGCGGTTAGAGCTTCGATAAACTGCATTTGTGCCGCATACATGGGTTTTTGCTCGTCGGCGACCGTTTTCGCGGGCTCGGGCGACCACAGGCCGGCCTGGCGTAACGTCGCTATTACCTCCTGAGCGACGTTGTCGGGACAATTTTCTTCAAAACACAGGTAGAGGCTCGCATTTGTCATATCTGCGCCGTCAAAGTAGAGGCGGAATTTGTTGATGTAGTCCGCGCCTTTCATGATTGCTCCTGTTTCCTGGGTGAGAAGCGGGCATTATGGCAGGGGATAAAAATCGCGGGAAGTCGCGAACTGTGTTTTTACGGTTGGAAAAGTGGGTTTCTGCTTTGGCAATCGGGCCGCAGCCAAAGCGGCGGGTGGCTAGGATTCGGGTCTCGGTGTGTCGGCTCAAGATGGATCGGTCGTTATTTTTCGGGTACCATTGCCCGGCATTTGTATGTTCCGGTTGTTTCGATACAACCTTTTGATTTCAATCAATAATAACTCTCTCGACCGGCGGCTATGGTAGTCCTGTTGCCCCAGCTTTTGGGGCTGTCGTAGCGCGTGACTGAGAGTGCCTGTGGCGAGGCGGATTCCGCTGGTAGCTGCACGGGTCGAAAACATTAAACCGGATTTACGTTGAATAAGTATCAGGAGTTGAATAATGGGCGTTAGCGAGAGCGACAGAATCAGTTCTTCGGCCGGGGTTAGAAAACCCAAGACCATCATTATCGGCACGGGTCTCTCCGGTGTTGCCATGGGTATTCGGTTAATGGAAGCGGGTTTTACCGATTTTACGGCCTACGAAAAAGCGGAGGATCTCGGTGGAACCTGGCACTATAATTTTTATCCCGGGTTGCGTTGTGATGTACCTTCCTACTACTACCAGTACAGCTTTTCACCCAGCACCAGTTGGAGCCATCGCTTTTGTGGCGGCCCGGAAATCAAACAGTATTACATCGATACCGCTAAAAAATATCACGTGTACGAGCGTATAAAATTCAACAAGGAGGTTGTGCACGC
>DJFY01000051.1:28246-40829 GCA_002431545.1 Cellvibrionales bacterium UBA5860
AGGGCACCGTTATTCACTCTGCCCGCTGGGACAACGATCTAGAGTTGAAAGACAAGCGTATCGCGGTGATCGGCAGCGGATCTACCGGTATTCAGATGATAAAACCCCTCACCGATATCTGTAAAAAAGTGTATTCCTTTCAGCGTACACCGCAATGGATAGTGCCGATTCCAAACCGCAAATACACGGAATTTGGCAAAAAAATGCAGCAGATTTTTCCTTTTTTGTCGAAGACGTACTACTACAGCGTACGCTTCCTGATGGAACGGGTGATGGGCGTCGGCGTGATTCGCGACGGTTGGTCTAGGCGCAATATTGCACGCCTTTGCCAGTGGAACCTGAATTCGGTTAAAGACTACGATCTGCGCAAGCGACTGACACCCAATTACACTCCCATGTGTAAACGGCTGGTCATGTCTTCGGAGTTCTATCCCGCCATTCAAAAACCCAATGCGGAACTGGTGACCGAAGAAATCGACCGCGTCGAAGCCGGAGGTATCGTCACCAAGGATGGTCAGTTGCACGAAGTCGATATCATCGCGCTCGCTACGGGCTATCACGCTGCCGAGCACATGTTGCCGATGACGATGGCAGTAGAAAACGGGCTGACTCTGACGGAGGCCTGGAAAGACGGTCCCCGTGGTTATCGCACCGTATCCATGCCGGGTTTTCCGAACTTTTTTATGGTAATGGGTCCGAATAGTCCTGTGGGCAATATTTCGCTGACATCGATAGCGGAGACACAATCTGCACACATTCTTAAGTTTATTGAAATGTGGTCGAAGGGCCAGTTCAACGAGCTGGCTCCCCGTGAGGAGGCTACCGAACGGTTTAATCAAGACCTCATCGAAAATATGAAGGACACGGTCTGGCTTACAGGTTGTGCGAGCTGGTATCTCGACAAAAGTGGTGTGCCGGTATCCTGGCCGTGGACGGCTGATAAATTCAGGGATGATCTAAAGGATCCCCGCCTCGAAGAATATATCGTGAGCTAAAGCCCAGGTCGATCGGGCGTTACCCCGACAGGCAAGTGAAAAACCGCTATTCCTATAGGATGGCGGTTTTTTTTCGCGGATTTAGGCGTTACGGGCATCGTGTAGCTCACCGCAGTACCCTTTTCGTAGCCCTGGCAGCGCCCCCATGTGGGGGACTGTGCCCGATAGAGCCTGGTTGTGGTCGAGACAGAGCCGCGTGGATTAGCTGCTCGGTGGCATCAAAATTGGCGGTGTTTATTTATACCAAATATTTTGGCTTTTTTCGGGTCTAAACGTCGCTGTCGGCTATTTCTGACTGCAAAGAGGGATTCTTTAACAACGATACCAAAAAAATTTGGCATGGACGTGTATTGCCGGCATCGAACAGTCGCCTTGTCGAGAATAGGTATCGCGCGGCAGATCGGGTTTCAGGAGGCAAGTATGATAATTCGCAGAATGAATGTTTATCTAGCAATTTTGATGGCGCTTCTAGCTTTTATTGCTCAAGCGAGCGAAGAAGACGTTGCTGTGCGTGATGTGAAGATATCTGAGCAAGATATAAATAATCTGCGGCAACCGAAGCGGGGTTTTCTGGTGGGTGGCCAGCCCGATACAAAGGATCTGGATGCTCTCGCTAAGGCTGGCGTCAGATACGTTATCAATATGCGGCCCCAGGCGGAACATCCCGGTTTTGACGAGGCGGCAGAGGTGGCGAAAAGGGGTATGAGCTACTATGCATTACCCATAGCCAGCGCTGACGACCTGACGCTGACCAAAGTCCGCACACTGGATGCCATGCTGCGCAATGCCGGTGAGGGCGGTGTTTTTTTGCACTGCGCGAGCGGCAACCGGGTCGGTGCGATGATGGCGTTGCGGGCCGGGCTTATCCACGGCAAGGACACAGAAGATGCCATCGCCACTGGTAAGGCCTGGGGTATGACTCGCCTGGAACCCGCGGTGCGCCGCTTGCTCGGTGATTTGTAAATCGATACAGGCAGTCTGGAAGTAAGGCGGTTTTCTCTCTAACGGAGTCCCAATCCTTGTTGCCCGCCGGCGATTCCGGCCCGCGACGGGCTTTGCCTGCAAAGGCTGATTCTGACAACTACACTAACCGTATTTCTTTCCACTTTAATTCGAATAATCCAGGGGGAGTTCATGACGACAGTAAATACCGTGACCGGGCCAATACAGGCTGGCGAAGTTGGCAAAACGCTGATCCACGAACACTTGTACATTACCTTCATGGGATCGGAATACGACGTATTGATGCCTTTTGATCGCAAGGCCTTTGTGCGGGATGCGGTAAACCGGCTGAAAGCGCTAAAAGCGCATGGCGTTAAAACCTTTGTCGACCCCTGTCCGATTGAGCTAGGCAGGGATGTGAATCTGATGAAGGAAGTGGCTGAGAAAGCCGAAATGAACGTGGTGTGTGCAACTGGTTTTTATTGGGAAAAGTACGGTCTTCCGATCTATTGGCGGGCCAAGTCGGCAGAACAGATTGCCGAGTTGTATATCCATGAAATTGAAAAAGGCATCGGCGATACGGGAGTAAAGGCCGGTGTGATCAAGGTCGCGACCGGTGAGCCGGTTATCAGCGAGGCCGAAATACCTTTCGTTCAGGCCGCAGCGATGGCCTCTAAAGCGACTGGTATTCCCATTGTTACGCACACCGAGCTCGGGTGCTGTGGCCCGGATCAACAAAAAATATTTGCCGACTTCGGGGCGGAGAAGCACAAGTGTATGATTGGTCACTCCTGCGGTAATCCCGATCCCGCGTATCACAAGGAAATCGTCGACAACGGCACTTATATCGGTTTTGACCGTATCGGTTACGAATCCATGCAGCCCGACGACTTGCGTGCTGACAACGTGGTACACCTGCTAAAAGGAGGGTACCGGGATCAGCTCATGATGTCCCAGGATCGCTTCTGCCATCTCCGCGGCATGCACATCCTGACCAATATCCTCGAAGCGGACAAAGAAGAGGCTGATGCTATGGAGCGTGCCATGCAGGACGGAACCTGGGATCTGCCGTTTACCGATATTTTTGAAAAGTTTTTTCCTAAATTGCGCGATCGGGGCGTATCCGATGAGGATATCAACCACATCATGGAGGTCAATCCGGTGCGCTTTTTTAGCGGCGAAAAGTTCTAGCGGGCAACGGGAAATGGTGCGGAGAAGGAATCAAATCGCCGGGACTGTATTGGTTAAACCTGAACTGACGCCTGTTCCCGTGGCTCGATATCACCAGGTCGCTTAGCAATGTATCACTCAGCTTTGAAAACCTCCTTGTGCGGCATGCTCGGTATTGAGTATCCGATTATTCAGGCCGGTATGGGCTTTGTCGCGCGAGGCGAATTGGCGGGAGCGGTTTCCGCAGCCGGCGGGTTGGGTACGATTGGTGCGGGTACCATGACCGGTGAAGAATTGCGGCAGGAAATCCGAACGGTCCGTACGATAACGGACAAACCTTTCGCCGTCGATATTCTGTTCTCAACGGTGGCGGGGCGCAACGTCGCCATGTTCAGCAAGGACGTTGAAGATCATATCGAAGTCGTGTTTGAAGAAAAGGTACCGGTCATCGCCAGTGGTTTGGGCAATCCAGGTCCCATTGTCGAACGTTGTCATCAGGCTGGAATGAAAGTGCTCAGCCTGACGGGTAATACTAAAAACGCCGTGCGTCTTGCTAATAGTGGTGTCGATGCCATTATCGCTCAGGGTTATGATGGTGGGGGGCACACCGGTCGTGTCGGTTCGATGACTCTACTACCGGCCACGATTGATGCCGTTGATATTCCGGTTATTGCAGCCGGCGGCATTGCCGATGGGCGCGGACTGGCTGCGGCGCTGGTTATGGGCGCGATCGGGGTTTGGCTGGGCACCCGGTTTATCGCCTGTAGCGAAGCCTGGGGTCACGATAATTACAAGCGTCGTATTGTGGAAATTGATGATGAAGGCACGACGCGCACACGGTGTTTTTCCGGTAAACCCTGCCGTATGATCCGTAATCAGACCACCGCTGCGTGGGAGGAAAGCACGTTACGGGATCAACTCAAACCCTTTCCGCACCAGATGGCCCAGGTCACAGAGTGGCTCGGCGAGGATCCCTACATGGCAGGTCGCCGGGATGGCAAGACTGATATCGGCGCATTGGCGGCGGGACAGTCCTCGGCGCTGATACATGATATTAAACCCGCCGCGGACATTATCGCCGAGCTGATGACACAGGCCAGCACGGCCTTAAGCCGCCTGGGCTAGCGGGTGTGTGGCGGGTAGCGGGCGTCGTAGCCTGCTTCTCGAAAGGTACTAGCTTAGTTTGTCGAACTGGACTTCGGGGAAGTGATTCAGTGACGGGAATAAAAAAGAAGGCGCCCGTGCAGGTGCCTTCTTTTATTATGGTGGGCCGTGCTGGATTCGAACCAGCGACCAATTGGTTAAAGCTCTAAGTAGTTTTTAACGTGCTTTATTGTTAGGGCCTAAAAACGGTGCTCGTTCGCGGATTTCCACGAGACTGCCTAACAATGGACGACAGTTGTCGGAAAAGTATCGGACAATATAAAGGAGTATCGCAGTCGCACACGGAGCACATTTGGTGTATCTCTGCAATTTCGCTGCACGCCTGAGACATGGCACGGGGTTGAGCCTATTGATAACTCCGAGGGCAATCCTGAGTGAAAAGCCGCGCCGCTGGGACTAGGTCTGCAAACTCAGACACGGGCAGACGGAGTCAGCTTTATTTTCCGGTTTGATGCTTCGCTTTCCAGCAAAAAATTAGTGAAGGACAAGTTTGTCGTGACTTGCCCTTTTTTATCGACTAAAGCGATTTTAGACCGCTACGATATTCTCCGCTTGTGGCCCTTTCTGGCCTTGCGTAACTGTAAATTCTACCGACTGACCTTCAGTCAGCGTTTTAAAGCCTGAACCTGAGATTGCGCTGAAATGGGCAAAAACATCGGGGCCAGATTGTTGTTCGATAAAACCGAAACCTTTAGATTCATTGAACCATTTTACGGTTCCGGTAACAGTGTTAGACATAAATAATATCCTATATTTAAAGTATAAAAACGCCTTCAAAAGGCTTGAATTGCTGGAAGATAAGCTTGAATTTAAAAAACTTCAGGACGAAGTGTTATGAATAAAACAACGAAACTCAGAATATAAATAACAGTCTTTCTCTCTAGCTAGCGCTAAGTTTATATTGATCCACGTTGGATATCCAGCGGTAGTTTGTTCTCTGCGACACATATCAGCTTACAGTATCCTTCAAAGAATTTTAGATCGCCGGCCCGCAGAAAATTTAGTACAACTATTCCACAGCAATGTAAGCAATTGGCGACAGCACTGGTGGTAAAGCGCAGCGGAAGTTGTCGCCCCGCGTTAATGCGCTACGTTAACTCGATCTCGCCTTCCGTTATTCATACGTTGAAAATTCATGTCGGCGATCTTCACAAAATAGGCGACTACTCGCATAACGACCGTTGGCATTGAATTTACGGTGCGGAGTACCACAGACAGATACAAATATATGATCGGAAGGAACTTCAAGAGATCGCGTCGTATTCGTTAGATCAGGTATTCGGTCTGCTTGAATCCCATTAGTTACATGCTGGCTGGGAATATGCAGCCATGTGTGAATTTGAGAAGATATCGAATTAATCTAAACCACCAGCCGATATACCAGGGCCTTTTGGTGTTAACAGACCCTAATACCGCAGCACGCCTGGCAATGTTGCATTGATGTAGTCCAGACGAGCCTATTCAAGGCCATTGCAATGGCAGCGAGACGTTTGTGCATATATCGATTGGAAAACACTATACTCTGTCCTATCAAACACAGATTGAGTATATGAGGCTTGATATGGCCAAAACTAACTATTCGTTTGATAAGCGCCAAAGAGAGCTTGCCAAGAAAAAGAAAAAGGAAGAAAAGCAACAGCAGAAGGCTGCCGCGCGTCGCAGCAAGATGGACAATACCACACCATCGCTGGCCGTCGACGACCCTACCGTTGACTGATTAGCAGTGTCGTATTTGGCTTATTCAAGCACAGCACTGGATGGCGTCAGGGATCTAGCGACAGGGCTTCCAGTCCATTGAACGCTCCAACAGTCCGGCGTGAAAACTATTCGCGAAAGTTACCGCTTTTGTGTGAGCTTTCCTGTACGCTATTGGGATAGCGGGCCGCTGGTCCAATCCTCTCAATCGATTTTTCGCGATCCGTCAGTAATTGACCGCAGGCCAGGTTCTAGGCTCGTCAGAGTTTAACGGAGAACGATACTGCACCGTGCCTCCGAAGAGCGGCATCCTTTCTTCATCATGCTCGATTATCGGGCAGAGAGAGCCCAGCATGTAACGCCCAGAGATTGCTGTAGACTTCGATTCGCAATGCGTGACTTGTGTTTTTACTTCTGTTCTTCACTGGAGCGGTATTTTTACGGGACACAGCGGTTGTGGTACCCCACCGCGCTACGCCCAGGAACTACGGTAAAGGATGGGGATGCGAAAGGGCGGGTCTGGAAGCCAGGGGGAGAGCGCTTCCATCCAGGCGCCTATTCATGAGTATCTGACAGAATAACCCTTAAGCCGGGCTGGAAGTGCGATTGAGGCGATCAGCAAGGCAAAGAAAAATTTATCGCGATTGACGTGCCCGAACATGGCTATCTTGCTGACAATACGTCTTATGGTGTTGGCTGGAAATGTGAACGCGGCTACAAGGCCGATAAAGGAGCCTGTCGCTCTGTAAAGGTTCCGCCTAATGCCTACCCGAATGATTCGGGGGATGGCTGGCAATGTGCGCAAAACTACACACGAACTCGTGATACCTGCAAATTGCGACAGGAAGTGAACCGATAAAGCAGCAAGAAGTATATTTTCACAAACTACAGGAATACCCACATGATCCAGGATAAGCAAGCTACTGAAGAAGATCTGAAATTGATGTCGCAATTTGGAATCACCCATGAGAGGAAATCCGTGTACTTCTACCAGGGGCACAAATACGACAAATTAGACGATGCCATAAGGTACGCCAGACACAGCCTGGCCCATACAAAAAGCTCGGCATCCGCTTCCACTGAGTAAGCCGATAGATGATTGCCAGGCAGGGGCAGAAGTGGAGGATATGACCAGCGGTGAAGTCTGGCTTCACGCATGCTGCACATTATCTTTCGAGGTGAGCGTGGCCACGCCTATGGTTTTCATGCTGCGACCTCGCAGTAGTCCAAGCCAGTGGGTAGCGGCAGAGGAGTATGACCTTTCGCCTTCGCTCCCAGTAGCAGAGTTCACTGACGGGTTCGGGAACCTCTGCCAGCGTGTGGTGGCGCCTGTCGGAGATTTTCAAGTTCACACTGAGGTAACGGTCCGGGTTACAGTTGAGCCGATCGCCTCATCCACTGCCGGTTTTGTGGATGTGTCCAAGCTGCCTCACGACACACTCGGCTTCTTGCTACCCAGCCGTTATTGTGAGTCTGACCGTTTTGGCGAAATGGCCACGGAGATCGTAGCAGGGCGCCCACCCGGCTATGCACAGGTTGTAGCCATAACTGACTGGATACGCAGCTCAATCTGCAACACGCCACTCAGCAGTACCTACCCGGTGTCTGCTGTCGAGATAAACCAAAGAGGCGAGGGAGTTTGCCGCGATCTGGCACATATTGGAATCGCTCTTTGTCGCGCTATATGTATACCCGCCCGAATGGTGGTGGGCTATCTTCTCGGCCTTAAGCCTATGGACACGCATGCCTGGTTCGAGGCCTTCATTGGGGAAAGGTGGCACACCTTTGATCCAACACAGCCGGGTACTGGCGGGATACGAATCGCGATCGCCAGAGGACGAGATGCCGCGGATGTGGCTCTATATAACCAGTATGGGCCTTTGCTGTTGCCAAATGAAATGTCGGTAACCGTCAGTCAGCTCGAAAGGCCAGAATCCGGGTGAGATCATTCACCCTGACCCCAGACTGCTCACTTCTGACAAAACCTGATCACGTGTTGAATGCTAATCAAAACCCAAAATTCTGTTGGGAGAGCGAGCGGCGTTGCCGGGTCCTTGACGACGACGGCATCGCTTAGCTGAGGCCGGATAACGCTTAGCTCGCCTATCTGGTTGCGTGACGAGCACACCGTAATTGCCGCAACATCCGGCCTTTTTTGAACATTTAACGCGACTCCTTCGCTCACACTAGGAGATTTCATGTCTGAAAAAGGACAAACTTTGGTAATCCAGGGGATCCCGATCTCGCCGGGCCTCGCCGAGGGACATATCCATGTGCACCGCAACCTACTGGGGCCAATAGATGGACTCGACGACATTACTCATAACAACAGCGAAGAGGAATTGTCGCGTCTTGATGCTGCAACAGCGAGTATCTCGGGTGATCTCGCCGTGTTGGCCACGCGGGTTGAAAAAGAAATTGATTCAAGGCTCGCTGAGGTATTTGGAGCGCACCAACTCATACTAAATGATGACTTACTGAGAGGGGAGTTAAGAAGAGAAATCATTGAAAATATGGCCAGTGCGAGCAGCGCTGTAAAAATAGTGTTTCTTCGCTGGGAAAAGCGCTTCCTGTTGATGGAGTCGCAGATAGCCAGGGACAAAGGCGAAGACATTCGTGATATCTCGATCCGCCTGCGCAATGCCCTTGCCGGGATCACGGTTCATCCGTTGGACGAAATCCCTCACGGCTGCGTACTAGTGACCTCGCGTTTACTGCCTTCGGACACCGTCTTTCTCGCTGATCGATCTATCTCCGCAGTTCTTCTGGAATACGGCAGTATCGGTTCTCATGCGGCGCTATTTGCGCGCGAAATGGGCCTCCCCTGCATCTCGCAACTCCCCAATCTGCTGACCACAGTGCCCGATGGCGAGTTGGCTCTGGTGGATGCAGACACAGGAATCGTCACGATTCGCCCTCAGGAGAGACAGGAAGTCAGCTTTCGGAAAAAGGTGAAATCCAAAAAGCATGCCCATCAATTGTCGCGAGAGCGTGCTCAAAGCCCAGCTGTTACAGAAGATGATGTCACGATCGCCATACTCGCCAATGTGGGATGCAGTGACGATACAGAGAAGGCCATGTTAAACGGTGCTGAGGGCGTCGGTTTATACCGAGTGGAGCTGGCCTACCTTGGACGAGCGGTACCGCCCGACACTGATGAACTCCTCAATGAAATGCAACAGACCCTGGAGGCGGCGAAAGGACACACCGTCTGTGTTCGCCTTCTGGATATCGGTGCCGACAAGCCCCTGCCCTTCATGAAATTTCTGGCGGAAACAAATCCCTCTCTGGGGCGCCGAGGTATACGCTTGCTTCGCGAGTATCCCGAGCTTCTAAAGGCGCAGTTGCAGGCCGTGCTTGAACTTGCCCGGGAGTTCGACGTTCGAGTTCTGATACCCATGGTGACGTTGCCGGAAGATGTCGCCGCGGTAAAAGAATGCCTCACACACCTGGGTTTGGAGCTGCAGATATCTTCGCTCCCAAGGCTGGGAGCCATGATAGAAACGCCAGCGGCGGCGCTTTCAGCGCGGCAGATAGCCAAGCACGTAGATTTCCTGAGTTTCGGCACAAACGACCTCACACAATATACGTTTGCAGCAGACCGGGATAATGCAGCGGTGGAGCGATACTTCAACGACGCAGCGGATGTCATATTCAGACTGTTGCGAATAGCACATGATGACGCGCCAGAGATACCCCTTTCTGTGTGCGGTGAGCTTGCGGGGCGACCAGACTACGTTTCCAGGCTCTTGCAGTGTGGGATAAGAACGCTCAGCGTCGCTCCGCCATTGGTTCCGATGATCAAGGAAGCCGTCCGTGATTCCTCATGTACGGCACCTCAGATATGGAAACGGTGACTAAGAAGCGCGAACAAGCTAAGTTCACTCTAAGCGAAGTACCGCCCTGCCGGAATCGCAAAACAGGATGAAATATGCAGCGCTACAAAATTCTACATCGAACTTGCTATAATTTTTCTTCCGCTGTGCGGCTCGATTCTCACACCTTGCTCATACGCCCGAGAGAGGGACATGAGCTGCGCATAGAATCTTCAATCCTGGAAATCACGCCCCCTGCAACCCTGCGTTGGCACCGTGACGTGGAAGACAATTCCGTTGCGATTGCGACCTTCGATGCGTTCGCCAGCCAGCTCCTGATTGAGAGTGAGGTGATTATTCAGCAATATAACCGCGCGCCTCTCGATTTTCTGATGGCTGATTACGCAATGGACTACCCCTTTTCCTATACACCCGAGGACAGAGTTGTGCTCGCGCCCTACATGGATGTGGCGATACGAAAGTCGGGAGACACGCTGGATCAATGGCTTGCGAATATGTGGCGGCTGGACGAGCAGGTCCAGACATACGCCTTGTTGCAGCGCATGAGCGCCCAAATCCGCAATGGGCTGTCGTATAGACGCCGTGAGGAGCCCGGAGTGCAAACCGCGGCAGAAACCCTATCTTACGGTACTGGTTCCTGCCGTGACTTCGCCAACCTATTCGTAGAAGCAGCTCGGCGTTTGGGGCTCGCTGCGCGTTTTGTCAGCGGTTACCATCACGCGCCTCCGTCAGCGGTGGATTTCGGTGCGACCCATGCCTGGGCCGAAGTATACCTGCCGGGCGCAGGCTGGAAGGGGTTCGATCCAACCCTTGATGAACTCGCCGGAACAAACCATATCGCAGTGGCAGTGGCAAGGTCGCCTGAATCCGTTCCACCGATAGCGGGTTCGTTCTTTGGGGCTGCCACCGCGAGCCTTGATGTTGGTGTGTGGGTGAACGAGCTGCCGTAAACTGAGCTAATTAATGCAAATCAACAGTCGGGGGTTAAGTTTACAGATACCCTTCACTGACAACTCCGTTCATACGTCATGATCCGACCTTTATAGCTCCGACCCATTAGCATCTGAGTAGGAAGATATTGGGTGCGAGCGGAAAAACCACGCTCAATCATTAATCGGTTGAATCGTCTTGCCTCTCGCCTACCCGGGTCGCAAAGTATAATCTTCGCATCCGATGTTGCATGACAGTCAATGAAGACAGAAAGCAAACTCGGCTGATCACGCTCGTAGAGTAGATCGCTGCCAATAATCAAACTGAACTTTCCGAGCTGAGTAATTGGTGTACGCCAATCCCCATGCGCAAACTTGATTCCCGGCAAATCATTAAGCGCCACGTTTTCAGACATGAACGATTCCGCCAGTGGGTGGTGGTCAGTTGCAGTAATATCCCCGCCGCGTCTTGAAGCGACCAGGCTCGCAATACCCAGACCAGACCCTAATTCAAGAATCCTGAGTCCTTTCAATGGAAGCGTGCTGATAAGTTGTGCGAGCACAATGCCGCAGGGCCAGACCACACCGAAATGTGACCAGTTAGCCGGTGATATTCCCTGATACCCTGAGATATCGTGGTTATCTGAAAATTGTTGACGATCTTTTAGTGAGCGGATTGTGTAATCGCACCCGCCAATCGAAATTTCTTCGATCTTGATATCGTAGCTTTTCATCAATTTGCTCGCTTTCGTTTTCCATGAGACGGCGTGAATAATGAGCAAATCGAGATTCAACCAGAAGATTAACGATCTGGTGGAGACCTGGTTAGGATCAAGCAAATGAGCACTTCACAAGTATGGTGTATCCTACGTTGGGGTACACCTGATTGATACTGCTGGTGTCTCATCACCGGCGAATATTAACTTGGGTTACAGGGGCTCAGTTACTCAGCCCACATCAAAATTCTGGTTCTTAGGTTGGTCAAGCCATATAACAAATCAGCCTGGAATTGGGCAGCTTTACTCAGACACCGACATGTTTTACAGCCAACCAGGATAGAGGTAGACCATACGTTACAGGATTAGTCGGTATCGTACCAACGGCTCGCCCGCCCTATAGTGGCGCTACAGAGCCGGGTGGACGTTTTCGCGTGTCTTGGAAAGGATTTTTATTTAGCCGGAAACGAATCTCACCGCCAGAAACCGCACGTAGGGTCGGGGAAAGCAAAGTGTCGGAACTTGTCGGAAATCAGATATAGAAAGGTCAGTGGACACTAACCCCTAATACTTGAGTAGATGGTGGGCCGTGCTGGATTCGAACCAGCGACCAATTGGTTAAAAGCCAACTGCTCTACCAACTGAGCTAACGGCCCGCAAAGAGGCGCCTATGGTACTTATCGCCTGTTAAAGGTCAAGCGCAAATCGTCATACATAGCGGGTTGGGTCGGCAAGGCCGGCGCGTTCAAATCCCTGGCGGCGCAGGTGGCAGCTGTCGCAGTGCCCGCAGGCGAGCCCTTCGGGCGTTGCCCGATAACAGGAGACGGTCAGACTGTAATCGACCCCAAGGTCGGTGCCCAAACGGATAATGTCTTCCTTGCGCATGGAGATGAGAGGCGTCTGTATCGTAACGCGCTGGCCCTGGACCGTTGCTCGGGTCGCCAGGTTGGCCATATTTTCGAAGGCCGCTATATATTCTGGTCGGCAGTCGGGGTAGCCTGAGTAATCGACAGCGTTGACGCCGATAAATATATCGCTGGCGTGCAGCACCTCGGCCCAGCCAAGGGCAATGGACAGGAATACCGTGTTGCGGGCGGGCACGTAGGTGACGGGTATGTCTGTATCCGCATTCGCGT
>DJFY01000051.1:41125-41906 GCA_002431545.1 Cellvibrionales bacterium UBA5860
GATCCACCGATACTTCGTAGATCCAACTGCACGATTTTGTGCGCCTTCGCATGCAGGGTAGATGCAACTTTTTTTGACGCCGCCAGCTCGCTGCGGTGGCGTTGGCCGTAATCAAACGCCAGGCAATGGCAGGCATAGCCATTGCCTGCTGCGACTGCCAATGCGGTTGCCGAGTCGAGGCCGCCAGAGACCAGTACGACTGCGGTCTTCATGTCAGAGTCATTCTGAGAGTTCATTTGCCGGGTACATCGCCCCACAGTTGCTTGTGCAGTTGTACCTGCAGGCGAACCGGCAGGTTGTCTTCAAGTATCCAGTCTGCCAGGGTGCGCGCTGCCAGTTGTCCCTGGCTCGGCGAGAGCAGTATCTCGATATCCCGCTCGTTGAGTTTCAATTGGTCGATTTGCAAGCGCGTCCACTCGTAATCCCGGCGATCACAAATGACGAACTTGATTTCGTCACCGTTGCGCAAGGCATTAATGTTCGGCCAAAGGTTTTTACCCGCTTCTCCCGAAGCAGGTGTTTTCAGGTCCATTACCACGGTAACTCTAGGGTCGATATTCTCGATCGACAGAGCGCCGCTGGTTTCCAGCGAGACTTGATAACCGGCATCGCATAACTGCGACAACAGGGCGCGGCAATCCGGTTGCGCCAGCGGTTCGCCCCCGGTGACGGTGACATGGCGGGGCGCGTAGCTTGCCACTTGATCGAGTATATCGTTCAGTGTGTACGATTTGCCGCCATGAAACGCGTATTCGGTATCGCAGTAAGTGCAGCGCAGCGG
>DJFY01000051.1:42160-42374 GCA_002431545.1 Cellvibrionales bacterium UBA5860
CAGCCGGTCAGACGCACGAACGCTGTGGGCAGGCCAACGGTGGACGTTTCGCCCTGCAGAGAGTAAAAAATCTCGGTGATGCGAAGGGTTTGTGCTGACATCAAATGCTGAGGGGAGCCACACCCTATGTTCAAGTGCGGCAATTTTAGCCTATTCGGCAGTGTGGTGGGCCGAAAGATCTAGCGGGAGTGATGCGATACAGACGCGACGGATA
>DJFY01000051.1:42651-42830 GCA_002431545.1 Cellvibrionales bacterium UBA5860
AATAGATCGGCGCTTATAGCGTTAACTTAAAAGTGTCGTGCCAGGTAATCTTGTGCCAGTTTCGCGGCACTGCCGGAAGTCCCCGCTACTTTTTCAAGTATCGCTTTGGCTTCGGCGGGTTTCTTGCGCAGGTGCAGCACCTTGCCCAGTTTGAAAGCAGCGTCGTTAGCCTTTCGGTG
>DJFY01000064.1:0-1815 GCA_002431545.1 Cellvibrionales bacterium UBA5860
TTGCTGTTGTAGCCGTAGCTGCCAACATCGGATTTTTGGGTGATGTCGCCGTTGCTGGCGTAATCCTGGCAGAGCGCTGTTCCACATCCCTCTTTTCTTGCGGCTTGTTCACACCTTGTGCGAGTCATACTTCAGGCACATAATAATGCCGCTCGGGCAACATCGATTGCATCAAGCGGATTACATAACTATTCGGGCAGCGCCATTGCCCAACTTAAACTGATATAGGGAGTAGGCCATGTCATACCAACGACCAACATTCAAAGATCAATACGAAAACTATATTGGTGGCGAATGGGTTGCCCCCGCAGACGGCAAATATTTTGACGATATATCGCCCATCGACGGCAAGCTGATAACACGCATTCCTCAGTCAAACGGCAAGGATATCGACAAAGCAGTCGACGCCGCGTGGCAAGCTGCCGCGACCTGGAACAAGTCGAGCGCCGCCGAGCGCAGTATGTTGCTGTACCGAATCGCGGACCGGATTGAGGAGAACATCGAACAACTTGCAGTCGTCGAAACCTGTGACAACGGCAAAGGCGTTCGCGAGACCCTGGGCGCCGATTTACCGCTAGTGATCGACCAGTTCCGTTACTTTGCCGGTTGTATTCGCACCGAGGCGGGCAGCGTTACCCACATCGACCCGCAGACCGTAACCATGGAAGTACACGAGCCGCTCGGTGTAGTTGGCGCCATTATTCCCTGGAACTTCCCTTTGCTGATGGCAGCATGGAAGATCGTGCCGGCACTGGCGACCGGCAACTGCATGGTGCTGAAACCCGCTGAGCAGACACCGGTCTCGATTTTGATCCTGCTCGAGATTATCGGCGATTTGATTCCACCCGGTGTGCTCAACGTGGTCAATGGCTTTGGCGCTGAAGCGGGCAAGCCGCTGGCCAGCCATCCGAATATCAAAAAAATCGCTTTTACCGGCGAAACCACCACCGGCCGACTGATCATGCAATATGCAGCGGACAATATTATTCCGGTCTCGCTGGAGCTGGGTGGCAAATCGCCCAATATCTTTACCGAAAGCGTGGTTGCCCAGGACGACGAATTCCTCGACAAGGCCGTGGAAGGTCTGGTGATGTTCGCGCTCAACCAGGGCCAGGTGTGCACGTGTCCCTCGCGCGCCCTGATTCAGGAAAGCATTTACGATCAGTTTATGGACAAGTGCCTGCCGCGGATCGAAGCCATTCAAATGGGCGATCCCTACGAACTTACCACGATGATGGGTGCCCAGGCATCCAGCGACCAGCAGGAAAAAATCAAAAGTTATCTCGATATCGGCAAACAGGAGGGTGCTGAGCTCGTTTGTGGTGGCGACGTTTACCAAAACGAGAAGTATCCCGAAGGCTTCTACATCCAGCCTACGGTGTTCAAAGGCAATAACAAGATGCGCGTTTTCCAGGAGGAAATATTTGGCCCTGTACTCAGTGTCACCACCTTCAAGGACGAAGACGAAGCCCTGGAAATCGCCAACGACACGCTGTATGGCCTCGGCTCTGCGGTCTGGACACGCGATATGCACCAGGCGCAAAAGTTTATCGAAGGCATTCAGGCCGGCCGCGTCTGGGTTAACTGCTATCACGTGTATCCGGCCGGGGCATCGTTCGGCGGCTACAAGGCTTCCGGCATCGGCCGTGAGAACCATCACATGATGCTGGACCATTATCGCAACACCAAAAATGTATTGATTTCCTACAACAAAAATAAACTGGGTTTCTTCTAGGCAAGCCAAGACAAACAAAGGGAGCCCGGATTATCGGGTCCGAGCGCCTGGCAGGGCTCCCTTAGTTGCGTACCAGGAAA
>DJFY01000064.1:2015-9015 GCA_002431545.1 Cellvibrionales bacterium UBA5860
AGTTGCGTACCAGGAAAGCAAGGGCAGGCTAGGTATGGATCAACAAACCGGTGTACAGCGGGTCAGTGTCACCGAAGCGGCGGCGCAGGTCATCGACCAATTACGCGCGCAACACGGCGAGCTTTTGTTTCACCAGAGCGGCGGCTGTTGTGACGGCTCCGCGCCCATGTGTTTCGCTGTCGGCGATTATCGCGTGGGCGCTCGGGACGTCTGCCTCGGCGAAGTGCACGGCTGTAAGTTCTATATGAACAGGGACCAGTTTGAGTATTATCAGAATTGCGAAACCATCATCGACGCGGTGCCCGGCCGCGGCGCCAGTTTCTCGCTGGAAATTCCCCTGGGCGTTCGTTTTTTAAGCCGCACACGACTATTCAGCGAGGAAGAGTTGGCCCGTGTTTGTCCACCAGAGGCGGCAGAAGTCTAACCGGCCAATTGAAGGTCGGGCCGACGGCCTCTCAAGTGCGGCGCTCATCAGCTATTTCAGGGCGAACTTTCTCGCCGGTTTTAGTCTGTCCGTTATTTGTTCTCGATAATCTTCTGTTTTCAATAAGCTGTTAATATCTTCTGTCATTTGTTGGAGGTAAACTCGGCTCCCAAAAGGTTGTCTCAGCTATTGCAAGCTGACGCATATAAGCCTGTGTGGTCGCCAACCGTCGAGAACGGTTGCAATTAGCAGTAAACATGAACCATTTACGGCGCGCCTTATGCCGACACATTACTTTTTTATGAGGAAGGCCTGACCCAACCGAGCTTATGACTTCAGCGCCAAAGACGTACGATAATTCATCACCTGACCGCAACATGCAGGGCACGGACGAAGATTTCGCGACGGCGTTGCGGCGCGCGCTGCTCGAAGCCGGTGCCGTGGATGAAATGGATTTGGCCCGGGCAAAGCGAGTTGCCCACGAAGATGACGGCGAAACCCTGGTAACACTGTTGGTCAAACTGGGCATGGTCTCCGAGCGCGCTATCGCCGACGCCCAGGCCCGAGCAGGCAAAGTGGCGCTGGTTAAATTTGCAGACTTCCCCGTACAGCCGCTGGATCTGCCCATACCCACCCGTTTCCTGAAAGATCAGAAAGCGATACCGCTCCACCTCGACACCGATAGCCTCACCCTGGCCGTGTCCGATCTAAGCAATGGCTTCACACATGCAGCCATTGCCTTTGCTACCGGGAAAAAAGTCAGTTGCGTGGTCGGTATCGAGTCTGAAATCACGCGCGCGCTGTCGACCCTCTACGATCAGGCCAGCTCCGAAGTCAGGGCGGGCGAAAACGGCGAGGCCGATGCTTTCAGCGAAGACGATGTGGCGCGCCTGAGGGACCTGGCGAGCGAAGCGCCGGTGATTCGGCTGGTTAACCAGATCATTCAGAAAGCCGCAGACAGTCGCGCGTCGGATATCCATATCGAACCCTACGAAAACCTGCTCAAAATTCGTTGTCGAATTGATGGCGTCCTGCGGGACGAACCATCGCCACCGCGACACCTGGCGCCGGCGGTAATCTCGCGAGTTAAAATTCTTGCCAACCTGGACATCGCCGAGCGCCGCCTGCCACAGGACGGCCGCATCAATATGCGCGTGCAGGGCAAGGAGCTGGATATCCGCGTCTCCACCGTCCCCACCATGTATGGGGAAAGTCTGGTGATGCGGCTATTGCAACGGGAGGATGTCACACTCGACTTCGACAGCCTGGGTTTCGACGCCGCGTCGCGCCAGGCCCTGCAGGAAGCCCTGCGCATGCCACATGGCATGATCATCGTTACCGGCCCCACCGGCAGCGGCAAGACCACTACTTTATATACCGCGCTGAGCAGCCTGAATACCGAAACACGCAAGGTGATCACGGTCGAGGATCCAATCGAGTACAACCTCGAGGGCATTAACCAGATTCAGGTCAATCCGTCTATCGGCCTCAACTTCGCCAACGCCCTGCGCTCAATCGTACGTCAGGATCCCGACGTGATCATGGTGGGTGAAATGCGTGATCTGGAAACCGCGAAGATTTGCGTGCAGTCAGCGTTAACCGGCCATTTGGTGCTGTCTACCCTGCATACCAACGATGCCGCCGGTAGTGTCACGCGTCTCCTGGAAATGGGCATAGAAGACTATCTGCTTAACTCCACATTAAACATGGTGCTGGCCCAGAGGCTGGTGCGCCGCCTGTGCGACGCCTGCAAACAAGCCTATCAGGCGGACGAGGCGGTGATTCGGGAATTCAAGCTGGGGCCGCCAGATGGCTCGCTCACCCTTTACCGTGCCGGTGGCTGTGAGACCTGTGGCGGCACCGGCTTCTATGGCCGAATCGGCATCATCGAAATTCTCAAGTTGTCCGACGATCTCCGGCAACTGGTGTTGCAGCAGGCCAGCGCTGGCGAGCTCGAAAAAGCCGCCCGCCGCAACGGCATGAAAACCATGTTCGAAAACGGTTGTCAGCAGGTTATAGCCGGGCTCACCACCCTGGACGAAATTGTGCGCGTCACCCAGGACAGTTAACGTGCCCACCTTCGACTACAAAGCCGTTACGCCCCAGGGCGAAGTAAAAACCGGACAAATGGCCGCAGGCTCCGAGACCGAGGTGATCGCCCGCCTGCAGGCGATGGGCTGGATACCCATGTCCAGTCAACACCAGGCGCCGCGAAAGGGCACCGCGGGATCCGGTGTCAGGTTATCGCTGACGTCCCGGCGCCGGCAGCTCAACCAGAAAGACATCGCCGACTTCACACGCCAGTTATCGATTCTCATCGGCGCTGGCCTGCCGCTGGACCGCAGCCTGCAAGTGCTGCGCGATGTCTCCACGCTGGAGCCGCAGATTGCCCTGGTGGACGCGATTCAAAGTGCTGTGCGCGGCGGCGATGCCCTATCGGAGGCACTGCTCGAACACAGCGAATTGTTCCCGCCGTTCTACGTTAATTTTGTGCGCTCCGCGGAATTGTCCGGCAATCTTGCGCAAAGTCTCGGCGATCTCTCCGAATACCTGGAAAAGTCCCTGGCACTCCGCGAGCAGGTCAGATCCGCACTGATTTATCCAGCGGTTCTGGTGGCGGTCACTCTGCTGTCCATCGCTGTCATCGTTATTTTTGTCTTACCCGAATTTGCCGAGCTGTTCGCGGACATGGATACCGCGCTGCCAGCATCGACAGCTATTGTATTGGGAGCGGCGGAATTTCTCCGCGAGTACTTTTTAATCCTCGTGATCGTCACAGTGGGTATCGCCGTGTACTGGCGACAGCAGGCCAGGAACCCCGTCTGGCAAGAGAAAAAAGATGCCCGACTACTCCGTCTCCCCCTGGCTGGAGAACTCGTCAGAAAAATCGATATGGCGCGCTTCAGCAGAAGTCTCGGCACACTGCTTGGCGGTGGCGTCTCACTCATGGCGGCCATAGGCATCGCCCGTGACAGTTTAAGCAACCGGACGCTGGCCGCAGATATGGCATCAGTTGAGCAGAGCCTGCGCGACGGCGGCGGCCTGGCCGAACCACTGCTGGCCAGCGGCGCTTTTCCGGAGTTTGCCGTGCAGATGATTCAGGTTGGAGAAGAAACGGGGCAACTGGACGAGATGCTGATCAAGGTCGCCGATATTTACGACCGGGAGGTAGCTGTCGCCACCCAACGCCTGTTGTCTGTGATGGAACCGATCATGATCATTGGGCTCGGGCTGGTAATCGGCGGCATTATCATGTCGGTACTGGTCGCCATCTGGGGCATGAACGAAGCGCCGCTATAATTTACCGACAGGTATTTACCGGTAGGACGCGCGTATTTCGATGCTTTACGCGATTACATATCGCGTAGACACAACGACACAAGCAGAACAATAAAAACATACTGCAAAGACTTAAATCATAAAGGAGGCTTGGAGAAAAAGTGGAGAGGCGACATAGCAAAGGGTTTACGCTGCTGGAGTTACTTGTTGTGCTGGTCATTCTGGGACTTCTGGCAAGCATTGTCGGGCCACGCCTGTTGAATCAGGTCAGTGGCTCGAAAAGCAAGACCACGCGCCTGCAAATCGAGGAGTTCGCCACTGCTCTCGATCTCTACTACCTGGACGTGGGTCGTTTTCCCAGCTCTTCCGAAGGCCTCGAGGCACTGGTCAGCGCGCCGGACAGCGCACGCTTCTGGAATGGACCCTACCTGAAGAAAAAAGTCATACGGCCCGACGCCTGGGGCAACGAATTCATCTATGAGTCGCCGGGAGATCACGGCGAATACGATCTCTACTCACTGGGTGCCGATAACCGGGAAGGCGGCGAGGGCGACGCCGCCGATATTGTCAGCTGGCAGTGAATCCGGCCTGAGCCAGGCCCCGTCGCGACCAGGTTTGACCATGACAAACCGATCCGGATTCACCCTGCTGGAACTGCTTGTCGTCCTCGTGGTGATCAGTCTGGCGACCGCGCTGGTAGCGCCGGCCTTTAATCGCGGCCTGGACAATTTTCGCGGGCAACAGCACATGCGCGAACTGGCTTCCACGCTACGCAACCTGCGCCGCGAAGCCATCGAGACGGGCAGGGTGGTCGCGTTGGCAGCAGACTACGAAACCGATCAGCTACTCGTAAACGGCGCACAGACAATACCACTGCCGCATACGCTAAGCCTGGAGGCTATCAGCGCTTCCCTGCCAGCAGAACTTGGCGGTGACGGTGAGCACATTCTTTTTTACCCGGATGGCAGCTCATCAGGCGGTATATTACGCCTGGTGGCGACAAACGGGCCCAGAGAAATCGCCGTCAACTGGTTTACCGGAGACATAGCCCTTGATCCGGCCCGGTGACACGCGGCCGTGCCGCCGAGCTCGGCAACGAGGGTTTTCTCTCCTCGAGGTCGTCGTCGCCTTTTCAATCCTTGTCGTCAGTGTCAGCGTGGTCATGCGCATCATGGGAAACTCCGCACGCCTCGCTGCTGTGTCCAATGATTACTATGAGGCAACGCGAATTGCCGAATCCAAAATGGCTGAACTCAAAGTGTTCTCAAAAACCGGCAGATTTGAGGACAGCGGCACGATCGACGGCAAATTCACCTGGCACGCGCAGGCACAGGTTTACGATCGGCTCGATCACGAGACAGATTTTTCAGTAGATACCGACCCCCAAACCCTTGCGCCCTATATCGTTTACCAACTGGACGTGACGGTATCGTGGCGCGGGCTTGCCGACCGGAAGGTGTCCCTCAACACTCTGGCCCTGCATACTCAACCGGAGGAGGGCACGTGAACCGGGTCCGCCCCAATCGCGTTTCGGGGTTCACCCTGGTGGAACTGCAGATCGCCTTCTTGCTGCTGGTGCTTATCAGCCTGTTGATCGCCGGCGCGCTGCGCTTGTCAGCCCAAACCTGGGGACGGGTATTCGCGCACCAGCAAGACGCCGAGCGCGGCTTCCTGGCGGCAGAAAAACTCCGTACACATTTGGCTGGCGCACGCTTTGTTTCAGTACCCGACGATACCGGCGAAACCCACCTGAGTTTTTTCGGCGGCGATGACTATCTGCATTTCGTGGCCGGGTTTCCGTCTTACGACGGCGCGGGCGAATTGTATTGGTGGACGCTGAAAAGCCACGTTTTCGCCAACCGCGACCAGCCCGCTTTAGTACTGGAGTACCAACCTTTTGACGAACAGGCCCGTGTCGAGGAAGACGCCGAACACCATCTGATCATTGCCGGCGGTATTCCTGAGTATGTGGTGATCGAACCCGAGTTGCGCGAGTTTGCAATCCAGTACTATTTTCGCGACGACGAGCAAACCGCAGCCGCCGGCCAGGCGGCTGGCTGGATGTTTGAGGCGCCACGGGGTGATATTTCTCCCGCGTTACTGCGACTGCATATCGATACCGGAAAGCCCATTGATAGCGAAAAAAGCACATACGCCGCTAATACAAAGGCCAGAGCCGAAATCAACGGCCGCGGTGTGTTGTCAGTCGCCCTGAATAACGGCGGGGCGATACATGCGGGCTTTTAATTAATGACGCCCGCGCACCAAACACCTGAAACCGATAATTTGATGCCGACGCCAGAATCCATATCGCTTTTCCACCGCGCTGCGCCGGGGCAAGCAGGCATGGCATTGGTCATGGTGCTCTGGTTTATCGTTTTGCTTTCGGTCATCTCCTTCGGACTGTCCAGCACCGGCCGCAGCAGCGCTCAAATGGCGGGACAACTCGCCGGTAGCAGTGAAGCCCGCCATCACGCCGACGCCGCCATGCAACTGGTACTGGTTAATCTGCTGTCGGCAAGCGAAGCCGAGCGCCTGGTTGGTGACGGCAGTGTTTATCGTGTTCTCGGCCCTGACGCCGATACTCATCTGATTCTGTGGGATGAAAGCGGCAAGATCGATATCAATTTCGCAAGCGAGGAATTATTGCAACGTCTGTTCTCACAGCTGGAATTGAGTGGGGACAAAAGCCGACAGCTCGCGGGAGCCATTGCAGACTGGCGCGATGATGATGACCTGGTTCGTCTGCACGGTGCGGAATCCGACGACTATCTCGCGGCTGGGCTGACTTACGGGCCTGCCAACGACAAGTTCAACAATACGCGCGAACTGGCCCAGGTACTGGGTATGGAAGCGGACATTCTGCGAGCAGCCGAGCCCTACCTGACGGTGTACACCAGTAATTCCGGCATCAATCCGGAAGTAGCGCCCCTGCTCGTTCTGCTGGCTGCGTCCGAGGCCGATGCCACGACAATCGAAAACTATGTCAAAACGCGACAGGAAAATTTTCTTGCCGGACTTACCCCACCCAGTCCGCCGGCCATTCCCCGTCATTTTCTGGCGACTGAACGCGGCATAACCTTTAAACTGTCGGCCTTGGCCACGGGGTCCCGCGGAGTCCGGGCCGGGCAAAGCATGGTGTTTCGGCTATCGCGAGAGGGCTCGGGTCACCATCTACAGACGATAAGGCGCTGGCCTTATGTCGAAGCGCGCGAGCTTTACGAGTCGATGGAGCGCCGTCAACAATGAAAAACTCAACGCACTCACCTTTGAGTTCGATGTCCCGAAGCCAATGCC
>DJFY01000064.1:9332-16877 GCA_002431545.1 Cellvibrionales bacterium UBA5860
GCCCGGCATGGCACATTTTATTCCTCTTCAATTTCAACAGCTGCTACGCGAACGCTCGACTCAATTTCTTTCCTGGTGGTTAAACGAGTTATCCGCCATGACGCCACCTGGGTTGCGCCGCATTCTCGGGGGCGACCAGGCAGTCTTTATATTGAATGTCACCGGATCTTCGGCGGAACTGATTTACGGCACGCCACAATACCGTGAATTTGTTGGCGGTCTCTATCTCGATGCCGACGATTTTCGTGACAAAGCGCTTGCGGGTAGGCCTGGTGAGGAACGGAAATTCGAGGGTCCCTCGATTGAAAAGGGCGCTGAACTACAGGCTGTTCAACTCGCCGAAGCAAGTAGAGATCCTGGCAAACCACTGTACGTTTATTTGGACCCTGCGGCAGTACTGAGCCGGGAAATAACCATGCCCATGGCTGTCGAACCGGATCTGGTCAACGCGCTGAACTACGAGCTGGATCGACTCATGCCCTACACTCCGGAACAAGTCTATGTCGGGCACAGCGTCACTTCCCGCAACCAGGACACGGGCAAGCTAAAAGTCCGCCTGTTTGTCGTTGAACGAAATTACCTCGATGCGTGGCTGGGCAAAATTCTGGACCTCGGATTCAATGTGTCAGGCGTTTATCCGCTACCTGAAACAACCGACACAAACTCCCCTTCGAGCGACTTACCGGCCCCGACACTTAATCTCCTGCCCACCACGGCTGACAGGCAGGGCGAGCGAAATCTCAACCCCATACAGCGCGCATTGCTGGTGCTTGCCGTGATCCTCGCCGCTGCGGTTGTCCTGGCCCCGGTTTATCTGATCGAACGAGAGATCCGCGATACCCATAACACCATTGCCGGGATTGAAAACCGGGCGAAAAACGTGATGGTAAAAAAATCCAATCTGATCCGTTACCTGGATACGCGCGATGCCCTGGTGGCACGTAAAACCGACGCCTTGCCCCGGCTTGGGATATTGAAAACACTGACCGAAACCATACCGGAAGACACGTGGGTCAACCGATTATCTATCGAAACCGACAAAATCACCCTGTATGGGGAATCCGACAAGGCCGCTATGATGATTGAGCTGCTGGAGTCCCAACCTGAGTTTTCCAGCGTGGAATTCGGCTCGCCCATCACCAAAAATGTGCGTAGCGGCAAAGAGAAATTCCAGCTCAGGGCTGTGATCGAACCTGCCGCGCTCACCCTGGACACAAACCCCAACGAGACCCGCGATACGATCGGCAATAGCATCGAAACAAACCCCGCGAACGCGACCAGGCCGGGCCGTCGCGAGACGACGCTGAACAATGGTTAATACGAGTGCCTAATACGAATGGCTGAGACGCGCGCGCTGGCCAGCAAAGTGGCTGCGGCAGGCATCCTGCTGTTGATCCTGTTGTTATTCTGGTCCTACCTGTTTGGCCCCTATTTTAGTTATTTGGAGCGGCAACGAGAGGAACTTAGCGCGGCGCAAAGAAAGCTCGCTGGCTACCGGCAACTCATTCGTTCCGAAACGGAGATCACGCGCGCAGTTGGTAGCCTGGAAAAAGCCGACGATGGCGACAGTCTGTTCCTGCCTGGCGCCAGTCACGCCATCGCTTCGGCGAAACTCAGGGAACTGATCAGCGATTACATCGACAGCGCCGGCGCACGGATTATCAGCAGCCAGGAGTACGAGGGTGCAAATTTGCCGGGGACCCGTTTTGTCGGCCTGCGTGTACAGTTTAATGGCGAGGCGGAGAACCTGGTCAACCTCCTGCATGCGCTCGAAAGCGCGCAACCCCTGCTTTTCGTCGACGAAATCAACGTCACTGCGCCAAGGCAACACAGTGCTCGGCTGCGCCGCCTGCGAGCCGGCCAGGCGAGTAGCCCTGCGCCGGTTCGCCAAAGCCTGAATGTCCGTTTGGACATCGCCGGTTACATTCGCCTGCCTTCATCATGACGTCATATAACTTTTCGCAAAATATACCGACACGCGGCCTGGCGCTTTTATGCGGTGTACTCGCGGTAGTCTTATTGATGGAACTGGTTTATTTCCTGTTGGGAAAGCCCGAGGGCAAACCTGCGGCACCCCAGAAATTTTCCCAGCTTGCGACGTCCGCGGTGATAGAGCCACTACCCGATATCCGGTTTTACGAGGAAGTGGTCGACAAATCGCTGTTTTACCCGAACCGAAAACCCCTGAGTCCCGCACAAAACACGACATTCGACGGGAGTAAACCCTCCGAAAACTGGTCACTTACGGGTATGATTCGAATTGGGGATGAGGTTTATGCATTGCTGAGCGAGCTAAATACCGGCCAGACACTGCGCCTGAAACCGGGCATGTACCTGGAACGCTGGCAAATAGAAACACTAAGCACTGATTCGCTTGTCCTGAGTAACGGATTGGAGCGCGATGAGATGAAGCTCCAATCCGCATTACCGCCGCCCACGGCGAGAAGTAAAGCGTCTAGGAACCTGCGGGACGTCAGAAACAGAAGCAGGGCACCCAACGGAGAACGCGGAAATAAACGCCAACAGTCTTCCGGCGAAACAGAGTAAATCCATAATGATGCAAACTGTGATACGGACATTCTCCCCCCGCCCGGCCTTAACTGCTGGCATCGCGTCGATATTACTGACACTTGGCGGCTGCAATACTGCACCACAAACAGCCGGCACAGCACCTGGAAGCGTTACCACCCCTGCGGAAAGAGAACAGTCGGTTCAGACCCGAGTGCTAGACAACGCCGTCTCCGGGCCGATTCTGGTGCGACCTGAAGCCGAAGCCCAATCCGGCCAGGAAATCTACATCGGCAGTGGCAATCTGATCGACACCCGTCGCGGAGCTCCCCGCGCTGACGCCGAAGAGGGCGAAGTCAGCCTCAATTTTCAGGCCACCGCCATCAGCGAGGTCGTAAAAACCATTCTCGGCGATATCCTCGGCGTCAACTATTCTTTTGACGACAACATTATGGGCAGTGTATCCATGCGCACCGCCCGCCCGGTGAAACGCGATGCACTGATCCCCATTCTGGAAAACCTGCTCAAAATTCAAGGTGCAGCCCTGATCAAAGGGGATAATTACTACGATGTGGTAATGGCAGGCGAGGGCATCCCGTCCGGGTTGCGGCCGACGACCCGCCTGCAATCAGATCAAGGCTCACAGCTTCTGATCACGCCTTTGCGCTATATCGGCGCACGGGAGATGGGGCGGATCCTGGATACAGTTAAATCGCCGCAATCTGCGATCATCGTTGACGAATACCGCAATATCCTCATGCTGGCCGGCAGTCATGGCGACCTCGCCAATTTACGCAAGACGATCAGCATTTTTGATATCGACCAGATGGACGGCAAATCGGTTGGTCTTTTTCGCCTGGAAAATTCCGAAGCCTCGGTGCTGGCCGAAGAACTGGAAAGTATTTTCGGCGACGACACGGAAGGCCCGCTGGCCGGGGTCGTGCGCTTTACGGTGATCGAGAGGCTCAACGCCCTGCTCGTCGTGACGCCACAAAAAAAATACCTGAAAGATGCCGAACTGTGGATCAAGCGACTGGATCACACACAAACATTGCACGGCGCCAACATGTATGTGTACTACGTGCAAAACGGCAAGGCTGACATCCTCGCCGAGACATTGACCCAATTATTTGACAACAAACGTAAAACCGCGCTGCGCCGGTCTGTCCGCGATGACGCTCCAGCACGTTCCTCACCCATCGCGCCTGTCGGCTCCGAGACTTCGGGCGAGACCACCAGTCCTCGCAGGAGCAGTCGCGGCAGTAATCAGAAAATCAGCGCCCTGGAAGTCGGGGATGTTACGATCATTGCCGATACGGAAAACAACGCGCTACTGATTCTTGCCGGCGCGGCGGATTACGAAGAGATCGAAAAAGCCATTAAAAAGCTCGATGTCCTGCCGATGCAGGTCCTGGTCGAAGCATCCATCGTCGAAGTCACGCTGGACGAAGAGATCGAATATGGCCTGCAGTGGTTTTTCAAAGACAGTCACGGCAAATTCAATGGCGTCGGCGGCTTGAACATCCCCTCTGATGGCGACGTTAGCGGCGCACTCAACGGCGTTTTCTCTCCGGCGGATTTCACCTACGCGGTATTCGATGCAGCCGGAACTCGAGCGGTATTGAACGCGGTAGCCGGTGACTCCCGCCTGGATGTCCTGTCTTCCCCCTCCCTGATGGTGCTGGACAATCAGACGGCGACCATACGTGTCGGCGATCAGGTGCCGGTGCGAACCTCCGAATCCACCAACACCAACTCGGACAACTTTAATGTCACCAGTCAAATCCAGTATCGCGACACCGGTGTCACCCTCGAGGTCACACCCAGAGTGAACTCGGGCGGCATGGTGATTCTCGATCTTACCCAACGCGTGGATGATGTCGACGAAACCGACACCTCGGGTATTGATTCGCCCACCATCATCCAGCGGGAAATCACCACCAGTGTTGCCGTACAAAGCGGCGAGACTATTGTGCTCGGTGGTCTGATTCGCGAGAATCGTCAGCGCTCTGATCGCGGCATTCCTTTTCTCAAAGACCTACCGGCGATAGGTGCGGTCTTTGGCGGCAAGCGCCGGGCCGGCGATAAAACCGAGTTGGTGGTGATGATCACGCCGACAGCTATTGCAAACAGCGAAGAAGCACGTAACGTCACAGAAGAGTATCGCCTCAAACTTCAGGATGTGGATCTCACGAGCTTTCGGTAAGGCGACGACACTGACTATCGCAGCCACATGATCTACGAGGATTTTTTTGGTCTCGAACGACCACCGTTTTCCCTGTCGCCGGATCCGCGCAGTCTCTATCTTACCGAACAGCACCGCGAGGCCCTGGCGCATCTGCTTTACGGCGTGCAGGGCGGGGGCGGCTTCGTGCTCCTCACCGGAGAAATCGGCACCGGTAAAACCACAGTTTGCCGCAGCCTGCTGGAACAACTTCCAGGCAAGGTCGATGTCGCCCTGCTTCTCAATCCAAAACTCAGTATTACAGAACTGCTGCAAAGCATATGCGCCGAATTCGGCATACCGTCCCGCATCTTTGAGGGCGCCAACCGGCGCCGGCTCGTAGCGATCATCTACAAGTATTTGCTGCGTCTGCACAGCCAGGGTCGAAGCGCGGTATTAATCGTGGACGAGGCCCAAAATCTGAGCCGGGATGCCCTGGAATATCTGCGCCTGCTGACCAATCTGGAAACCAGCGACAAAAAACTGCTGCAAATCATCCTGATCGGCCAGCCGGAACTGAAGGCAGTGGTAAACAGCCCGGGACTGGAACAAATGGCGCAACGCATAACCGCCAGGTTTCATTTGCGATCGTTGGCGAAGAGCGAGATGCCCGGCTATATCGGGCATCGCCTCAACGTCGCCGGTGCCGGCCAAATGCTCTTTGACGACGCGGCGGTCAACGAAGTGTGGCGTTTTAGCGGCGGCACACCGCGATTGATAAACAGTATTTGCGATCGCGCCCTGCTCGGAGCCTACGTCAACAAAGCGCCGGTTGTCAGCAAGGAGATCGCGCAGAAAGCAGCCACCGAAGTGCTCGGAACCGAAGAAATTTCGTTTCTCGGCCAGGACAACAAATGGCGCTACGCACTGTTTGCTTTGCTGCTGTTATGCGCCGGCTTTGTGCTTGCCTACGTCGTCATATCTTTTTATACCGGCATCTGGCAATACTCTGCACTGGTGTTACCCATACTGGGCGCGAAACAGCCTCGACGCCCCCACGGTACCGCGCCGCGCTATTGTTTGCCGCGATCAGGCGAGGGCTGAATCGCATGTCATACTTGCTGGATGCACTTGAACAAGCCGAAAAGGAAAGAGATCAGCACAACGCCCCCGACTTGTGCGACGACCATCAGATAGCGCAACCGGAGGGCCTGAAATCCGATACCGATGCCGGAAAATCATCCGCATCGTTCACCAGGGCCTGGTTACTCGTGCCCACTCTTCTCGGCATCATTGCCGGCGCCTGGTACGCGGGCCTACCGACAGTGGACAACACGGCGTCAATACCAAGCTTTTCAGGAAATCAAAGCGCGACACTGGAGGGTGAGCCCGATATCGTCACTGAGCACTTTGGCCATCAAGCAGATAAAACCTCAAATCAAGCAGACGAAATCTCGACCAAGGCTCCTCCCGCTAGCGCCACGAATCCGGAAAACCGTATAGACACGCATGCCTTTACGCCGGAGACGAACTCGACGGGCCTGCCGGTCGCACGGACAAGGACCAACGACGAGATTATTTTCCGTGCCCCCGTGTTGAGCGGCGAGGAGTTAGCCGCCGCCGGCTCAACCACCAAGGCACCGCGGCAGTTATCTTCCCCCAAAGGCGCGCCCGACGCCATTCCAGGTGCAAAAACCGCCACATCGGCGACCCCTTCGACGCCATCTTCATCCGCAACTACACCTGTCTCTGAACCTACAAGCGCAACCGCACCCGGTGTGCCTGCGCCCGGAACGTCGACCAACGCCAGACCGGAATCAATGGTGCATTCAAAGGCGTACGCGAGTGCACCGATCCCGACACTTCGCACCGGGGAGCCGGCCAGCCGAGAGAATCGCATTACAAAACAAACGAGCGCTGGTGACGAGTTGTCGCCAGAGACGGGTTCAGTGACGCCCGGAGCCGACGCGCGCGCGCATGAGATAAATACGGCAGGCCGCGCGGAGCGCTCCCAAGCAGCACTAGGGGCCGGACGAGAACAGGTCGAGCAGAAGCAAGCTGAAGCCGCCTATATCAAGCATTTTCGCGAGTTACCCTACGAAATACAAAGCGAGCTGCCGGACATTCAATACTCGGTGCATCTGTACGCCCCCGCCCCGGGCCAGCGCATGGTTGTTATCGATGGCAGTGTCCGGCGCGAAGGCGACTCGCTAAAAGGTGGTCTGAAGCTAGAGGAAATCACGCCCGCCGGCGCTGTGTTCAGTTTTCGCGGGCATACCTTCAGAGTACCGGTCAGCGGCTAGTGCGCCCCTGGGCAGGCAAGTCCGGCATCGCGCAGTTAATCCCCGCGATAATGACAACCACTGGTACAGGTTTCCCTGACAGAAACCAGGCTCAGATTGGGCAAGGACGACTCCAGCCGCTGCCAGATCCAGCGGGCGATATGTTCGCTGGTCGGATTTTCCAGGCCTGGAATTTCGTTCAGGTATCGGTGATCAAGTGCCTCGTGAATCGGCTGGCACGCCGCCTTGATGTCGGCGAAATCCATTACCCATCCGGTTTGGCTATCCACCGGTCCGGTGACATGAACGCTGACGTGAAACGAGTGGCCATGAAGACGCCGGCATTTATGGCCCTCCGGCACGTTGGGCAGGGCATGTGCCGCCTCGAAAGTAAACGTTTTAAATAATTCCATTGTCGGGCTCAACTCTACCAAGTGCTATCTCAAGTGCCAGGCGCAAAGCGTTGCGCCATTTTAGCAAATGACACATCTGTTGCAGACTCAACCTTTAATTTGGCGTTATTGCCACTTGACGTTACTGCGTTATTTATCTGCAAAACTATTGCTATCCTCACCACTTCCCCGGATTGAA
>DJFY01000064.1:16937-17154 GCA_002431545.1 Cellvibrionales bacterium UBA5860
ATAAGTGCTGTATCAAGTGCTGTATCAAGTGCCAGGCGCAAGGGATAGCGCCATTTTAGCAAAAGGAGGTCCGGTGATAGTTTCGGGTTTTGCCTTGTCCTCACAGCGTATTTAATCCTATAAACTTTTAGCCTGGCTACGGCTGCCCCGATTGACAGGGGAGGGGATTGCGGTAGAATGCGCGACTCTCATTTGGGTGGTTAGCTCAGTTGGGAGA
>DJFY01000064.1:17456-20282 GCA_002431545.1 Cellvibrionales bacterium UBA5860
CAAGCCGTAGGTCACAGGTTCGACCCCTGTACCACCCACCACGTCGGACCGGTAGTTCAGCTGGTTAGAATGCCGGCCTGTCACGCCGGAGGTCGCGGGTTCGAGTCCCGTCCGGTCCGCCACTTTAAACAATTTTCAACGACTGTAGCCATTCAAGTTCGCTCGCCAGTGGGCGATTATTCACTTTAGACGCATCTCAGCATTCTGACAGTCCAGCAATATTCACTGCCACCGGTAACCAGCGTTAGTTCCAGGGAACGGCATATTCTGGTTATCGGGGAAAAGCCTGTAACCGGCGAAGCCCTTAATACGCCTCGAGTAAGGCAAAGAGCGAACGAAACAACCCCAAAGAAGGGCACCAACACCCAATCGCTGAAGCGCTATCGCCGCAGCAAATATAAAGTGGGTATATTAGGGAAAGAAAATGGCTCCGCCTGCTGGGCTCGAACCAGCGACCCAATGATTAACAGTCATTTGCTCTACCAACTGAGCTAAGGCGGAGTGGCTAAGCGGGCCGCCATGTTATAGTCCCACCTGCAGGTAGTCAAGGGTCGCGCGGAGCGGCTGTTTCAGTGTCGTTTCGGGCGCTTTTTGTGGCTATCTCACCTTCACTTCAACAGCGATCACCGGGTTTCGGTTTACACGCATCATGCACAAAACCTTGCAAGTCGTTAGCGATTACAAGCCTGCGGGTGATCAGCCCCAGGCCATCAGTGAACTGGTAGCAGGTCTGGAGGCCGGTCTGGCGGGTATGACCCTGCAAGGGGTCACTGGATCGGGCAAGACCTTTACTATCGCTAACGTGATTGAGCGCGTGCAGCGGCCAACTATCGTGATGGCCCACAACAAGACCCTGGCGGCCCAGCTCTACGGCGAATTGAAAGAGTTTTTCCCCGACAATGCCGTCGAATATTTTGTTTCTTACTACGATTACTACCAACCCGAAGCCTATGTTCCGGCGTCCAACACGTATATCGAGAAAGACGCCTCAATAAACCGCCATATCGAGCAAATGCGTCTATCGGCGACCAAAGCGCTCATGGAAAGGCCGGACGTCGTGGTCGTGGCCACGGTATCGGCGATCTACGGTCTTGGCGATCCCGAATCTTATTTGAAAATGGTGCTCCACCTGGTGCGCGGTGATCGCATTGATCAGCGCAGTATTTTGCGCCGCCTCGCCGAGTTGCAATACACGCGCAACGACGTCGCTTTTGAGCGGGCCAACTACCGGGTTCGGGGCGACGTCATCGACATCTTTCCGGCGGATTCCGAAAACGAAGCGGTGCGAATCGAGCTTTTTGACGAGGAAGTAGACAACATCGCTCTATTCGATCCGCTTACGGGAGAAATACTGCAGCGTCTGCCACGTATTACCGTCTACCCCAAATCCCATTACGTAACACCGCGCGAGACCATTATTAACGCTATCGAACACATCAAGGATGAGCTCGAAATTCGTCTGAAGCAATTGCGCGACAACGACAAACTCGTCGAGGCGCAACGTCTTTCAGAGCGCACACGCTACGACCTGGAGATGATGCAGGAGCTCGGCTATTGCTCGGGCATCGAAAATTACTCCCGCTATTTGAGCGGCAGGGCCCCTGGCGAACCACCACCCACGTTATTTGACTATTTACCGGATAACGCACTGCTGGTGATCGACGAGTCGCACGTTTCCATTCCTCAGCTCGGCGGCATGTATCGCGGAGACAGATCGCGCAAGGAGACGCTTGTCGAATACGGCTTTCGCCTGCCTTCCGCTCTGGACAACCGACCCTTGCGCTTTGACGAGTGGCAACAGTTGGTGCCACAAACCATTTTTGTCTCGGCAACCCCGGGCAAGTACGAGGCGGAACACGCCGACACGCTGGTCGAACAAGTGGTCAGGCCAACCGGTTTGGTGGATCCGGAAATCGTCGTCAAGCCCGCCAGCACACAGGTCGACGACGTCATGGGCGAAATACAAACCTGTGTCGCGCGCGACGAGCGGGTCCTGATCACCGTGTTAACCAAACGCATGGCGGAGGATCTCACCGAATACCTGGATGAGCACGGCATTCGCGTGCGTTACCTGCACTCAGATATCGACACGGTCGAGCGGGTGGAGATCATCCGCGACCTGCGTCTCGGCGAGTTTGACGTGCTCGTCGGCATTAACTTACTCCGCGAGGGTCTGGATATGCCGGAAGTGTCGCTGGTTGCCATCCTCGATGCCGACAAAGAAGGCTTCCTGCGCTCGGAGCAATCACTGATCCAGACCATCGGACGAGCCGCGCGACATATTCGGGGCAGGGCGGTACTCTACGGCGATAGCGTAACCGGCTCCATGCAGCGCGCAATCGATGAAACCAACCGGCGACGGGAAAAGCAGCTGGCATTTAACGTCCTCCATAATGTCGAACCCAAAGGTATTGTGAAAAACGTTACCGATATTCTCGAGGGCGCGGTGAGTTCTGCTGCCGGACGCCGCGGCCAGTCGCGCAAGGTGGCGGAGTCTGGCGGCCGTTACATCAATAAAGAGCAGGGCGAGGTAATGACGCCCGGGGATTTGGCTAAACAAATAGACGCCCTGGAACAGCAGATGTACGAGCACGCGCGCAATCTCGAGTTCGAGGAAGCCGCCGTCATCAGAGATCGGCTGGGCGAATTGAAACGGGAAAAATTCCAGGGTGTGGCGTGATTAGGGCCTGTTCACACTAAGTGGATTACCCCTGCCGAGAGCGGTTTTTTCGCCCAACTCTTTGTTTCACAATCGCAGAAGGCGTGCAGTCTAGCGAATCTATATAAACAACAGATAACGCGGTTGGGCGGGAAAAGGGCCACAGC
>DJFY01000064.1:20605-25117 GCA_002431545.1 Cellvibrionales bacterium UBA5860
TTGCTTATTTGGAATAACCAAACGACGCGCCTCGCGCTTTGCTTGGTGCTTTTTTAACCACAACAAAAACAACCCATTTAGCGTTAACAGGCCCTGGGAAAGCATGTCCTGAAAGCCCGTCTGGGAAAAGTCTGCGATCGCCAGAAAACCTCGTCTTCGACAGTCAAGGACTATCGTCCACAACTTCCAGGCTACCCTGTTCCAGCAGCGCGTTTACCAGCATTGACTCTGCCTCCGAGAACGTCGCGAGGAGGTCCGCAGTCAGATCTTGCCGGGCGCTTAAGACTCCGGCCAAACGTGGCGTGGTGACGTAAGTCTCGCCGTCTACCGCGACCAGCCAGGCGTTTTCGGACGTCGTGGCCGAGACCTTGGCCGTATACGCTTGCGGCTCTATGGCCGCGCAACGGGAGGCGGGATGGACTCGCAGGGGCGATCCGGACGCCAAAACGTGGGCAAGCGTTACCGACAAGCCCTCTTCAGTAGCAAGCGACTGCGAATATTTAGTCCGCGTCATGTAGCGGGCAAACCAGCTTGCCAGCAAATGATCGTCATCCAAAAAATCTGTTAAGCGAGCTTTAATGCCATTGATAAAAGCTTTATCAATGACGCCCGTGGCGAGCGCAGCCCGCATAGGCGGGTCGCGATAAGCGTCATCGAAATCGTCTCGTCTCGATATTAAATCTGTCGCCAGATCGTCGAACATCTCAACCAGGCTCGGACCGCGAAAGCCGATGGAATATGTCATTGACTCACCTTCCGCGATACCCCAGTGGGCCAGACCCGGCGGCACGTACAATATGTCACCGGGACCCAACAGGTATTCCTCTTCAGGAGTAAATTCGCGTAACAGGGGCAGGGGGGCACTGTTGACCAGCGGCGTTGCAGCCGAACATTGCTGGCCGAGCTGCCATCGTCGATGACCCCGACCCTGCAACAGAAACACATCGTAACTATCGAAATGCGGCCCTACGCCACCGCCATCAACGGCGTAGCTCACCATGATATCGTCGACCCGCCATCGGGGCAGAAACCTGAAATACGCGTGCAAGGCCTGCACTTCGGGCACCCAGTGATCGACGGCCTGTACCAGCAAGCTCCAGTGACTGTCAGGAAGATCGGCAAACCGGCTGTCCGCGAAAGGGCCGTGCTCCAGCGTCCAGTCGCTCCCGTTCCCATGTGCAATCACCAGACGGGATTCAATGTCCTCTTCTAACGCCAGGCCTGCAAGTTCGTCGGGGCTCAGCGCGGGCAGTTCAGTCAGCGCTCCGGGCAAGAGCAAAGGTTTTTGCTGCCAGTAGTCGGCAAAAAAAGTGTCGACATCCATGTTGCCGAGCACGGCTAACCCGGCGCCGGCGGACAAGCTTATATCTCTTTCGCAAGCCTTGCGGCGAGCCCGGTATAGCCGGCTGGTGTCAGCGCCAGTAGGGTTCGCTTGGCGTCTTCCGGGATCTCGAGCGCCTCGATAAATTGCCTGAGCGTCTGTTGATCGATAGTCCTGCCCCGTGTCAGTGCTTTTAATTTCTCGTAGGGTTCTTCGATACCGTAGCGACGCATGACGGTCTGCACGGGCTCCGCCAGCACTTCCCAGGCCTCGTCCAGATCCCCCGATAACCGATCTGCGTCGAGTTCAAGTTTCGCCAGGCCCTTGAGGATCGACTGACAGGCGACCTGGGTATAACCGAAGCCGACGCCCATATTGCGTAACACGGTGGAATCAGTCAGATCGCGTTGCCAGCGCGAGATCGGAAGCTTGCTGCTCAGGTGCTGGAAAATCGCGTTGGCCAGACCGAGGTTGCCCTCGGCGTTTTCAAAATCTATCGGGTTGACTTTGTGCGGCATCGTCGACGAACCCACCTCACCAGCGACGAGTTTTTGCTTGAAGTAGCCAAGAGATACATAGGACCAGATATCGCGGCACAGGTCGATCAGTACCGTATTGACGCGGCTGACGTTATCAAACAATTCAGCCATATAATCGTGCGGTTCAATTTGCGTGGTATAGGGGTTTGTTTCGAGGCCCAGGGAAGCGACAAATTCAGCAGATAAGGCGGGCCAGTCGACGCCTGGATACGCTGCACAATGGGCATTGAAATTACCCACCGCGCCGTTCATTTTGCCAAGGAGGGGCTGGGCCGCGAGGAGGACTTGCTGGCGTTCCAGTCTGGCCACGACATTGGCCAGTTCCTTACCCATGGTCGTCGGCGACGCCGTTTGACCATGTGTGCGCGACAACATTGGACAATCGGCGTATCGGTGCGCCAGCGTCTTCAGGGTATCGACGATTTCACTCAACGCGGGTGCCAGCACCTGCTGCCGCCCGTCGCGCAGCATCAGCGCATGGGACAGGTTATTAATATCCTCTGATGTACAGGCAAAATGCACGAATTCGGCGATCGCCGCCAGTTCCGGCACTTCTGCCGTCACTTCTTTAATATAGTACTCCACGGCCTTCACGTCGTGATTGGTCCTGCGTTCGAAGGATTTGACGCGCTCGGCCTGCTTGACATCGAACTGGTCGAGCACCTTGTCGAGGAAGGCGCGGGCGACATCACTTAATGGGGCCACTTCCGCAATGGCGACCTCACCGGCCAGGTATTGGAGCCAGCGGATCTCCACTTCGACGCGGCATTTAATCAGACCGTACTCGCTGAATATCGCGCGCAGCGCCTGGGTCTTGTCGGCGTAGCGGCCATCGAGGGGCGTTACGGCGGTTAAGGGAGAGAATTCCATAAGCTGGTCTTAATACGAGTTTATGCGAGCGGGTATTTTACCTCATGATACCAACAGCGCAGGGATTCGGTTGACGACCCCTGGCTACCAGCGTCCTAAAGCGACGCGAGGAGACCCTCGACATGCGTCAGTAACTTTTTCCGGTAAACCATGATATGAAAACGCCGCCCACCCAACTGCTGCCATAAAATAGCGGCGCGGATGCCGGCTAACAGCAGGCAGCGAACCCGTTTCGCGATTCCCGGCTGTGTCAAATATCCACCCTGGCCACTGACCTGGATTCTAAACCGGTAGGTACTGATCGTGTTCTGGTAGAGATCCGCAATGTTATCGATCACATTATCGTGTACCGGTGTGAAATGTCGGGCCTGTTCAGCCGCGCGTTCAATGCCGCGGCCGATTGTCGCCAGCATGGCTTTGTTTTTCGATAACCTGCCCTGCAGATAAAGAATACCGAGAACATAACGCAGGCATTCCTGCGGCTTGTTGCCTGCACCCTCTCGCAATTGACGGGCCAGCACTTCAAGGCCTGTCGCCAGTTTGCCCGTCGAGCCGAACACCGCCTCGCAGGACACAGGGTTCTGTTCGAGCAGACTAAGCATGGCGGTCTCAAACATATCGACGGGTAACTCACCGCTACGAGCCAATATATCGACCGCGTGACAAGCCTGAAAAACGCCGGCCAGGGCAAGCGCCTGATCTCGAGTAGGGCCAGCTAGCATGTCTGATCCACACCAGTGATAACACCGCCACCCAGACACACGTCACCATCGTAAAATACGACTGACTGGCCGGGAGTCACCGCCCGCTGGGGCATTTCAAACTCTACACGACAGGTACTGATATCGTCGATGCAAACCCGACAGTTCTGGTCGTCCTGCCGATAGCGCACTTTAGCGGTACAGACAAAATCCCTCGCCGCAGGTGGCCCGTTAATCCAGTGCACCTGGTTGGCCACTAAGCGGCGTGAGTAGAGCAGGGGATGATCGTTGCCCTGAACGGCGAGCAGCGTGTTGTCCGCAAGGTCTTTGGCGGCGACATACCAGGGTGCTTCAGACGCAGCCCCGGCGACGCCACCGACACCCAGTCCCGCGCGCTGTCCGAGAGTATGAAACATAAGCCCCCGATGGCGGCCAATTACTGTGCCGGACTCAGTCACGATATCGCCTGGTTGGGCCGGCAGGTATTGCTCGAGGAAGTCTTTGAAACGGCGTTCGCCGATAAAGCAGATACCGGTACTGTCTTTTTTGTCGTGAGTAATCAATCCGCGTTCTTTTGCCACCCGCCGAATTAGCGGCTTGTCCTGTTCGCCTAGAGGAAACAGGGTTTTTGCCAGAGCGCTTTCCGACACCGCGTACAGGAAGTAGCTCTGATCTTTGTTTACATCCAGCCCCCGCAGTAAAGCGGTGCTTCCGTTGTGACGCAAACGAGCGTAGTGGCCGGTTGCAATACAGTCCGCACCCAGTTGCTCGGCATAATCGAGGAATACGCGAAACTTGATTTCCCGATTACACAGGACATCGGGGTTGGGTGTGCGCCCGGCGCGGTATTCCGCAAGGAAATGCTCGAATACCTGATCCCAGTACTGCGCGGCAAAATTTACTGCGTGTAATTCGATGCCAAGCTCGTGACAAACGCGTAACGCATCTTCGAGATCCTGGCGGGCGGTGCAATATTCAGTACCGTCATCTTCATTCCAGTTTTTCATAAACAGGCCTTCGACCTGATAGCCCTGGGCCTGCAACAACATTGCACTCACCGACGAATCGACGCCGCCCGACA
>DJFY01000064.1:25401-25941 GCA_002431545.1 Cellvibrionales bacterium UBA5860
GGGCTTGTTGGCTCGGTTGACATACTGGACAAGTGAACGATACGCGAAAGGGGAAATTTTACTGATGTTTAGCTGGGAACTCTATCCGATGTGGCAGGCACCTGGCGCAGCCGACGCCAATGCCGCGCGCAACGTGCCCCAACGGCGAATAAGTCCTGGATGACGCACAAGATAGGGGACGTTAGGGGATTTTGAGCTGAAGATTATGTAATTTAACTACAAAGCCGGCGTCGATGTGCTACCATTTAGCCTGTTAGATCCCTTCAAATCCATCCATCGACAGAGGTTCCAGTACATGGGTTATCAGCACATCAAGGTCCCGGCAAACGGCGAGAAGATTACGGTTAATAAGGATTTTTCCCTGAATGTTCCGAATCATCCGATCATTCCCTTCATCGAGGGCGACGGAATCGGCGCTGATATCACCCCGGTGATGCTGAAAGTAACGGATGCCGCTATCGAAAAAGCCTACGGTGGCGACAAATCGATCTCATGGATGGAGGTCTACTGCGGCGAAAAGGCCGCCGAACTCTACGATGG
>DJFY01000064.1:26215-30951 GCA_002431545.1 Cellvibrionales bacterium UBA5860
ACCACCCCCGTTGGCGGAGGTTTCCGCTCGCTCAACGTTGCGTTGCGACAGGAGCTCGACCTCTACGTATGCCAGCGTCCGGTGCGGTGGTTTGCCGGCGTACCTTCTCCGGTAAAAGATCCGGCCAAGGTCGACATGTGTATCTTCAGGGAAAACTCCGAAGATATCTACGCGGGCATCGAATGGCAGGCGGGAACGCCTGAAGCCGACAAGGTCATTAAATTTCTTCGGGAAGAAATGGGCGTGACAAAAATTCGCTTCCCGGAAAACTGTGGTATCGGCGTCAAACCAGTATCGGAGCAGGGCACCAAACGCCTGGTCAGGAAGGCCATTCAGTATGCAATCGATCAGGACAAGCCTTCGGTCACGTTAGTACACAAAGGTAACATCATGAAGTTTACCGAAGGCGCCTTTTGCGACTGGGGATACCAGCTGGCGCACGATGAATTCGGCGCCGAGCCTCTCGACGGCGGCCCCTGGCATAGTTTCAAAAACCCCAAAACGGGCAATGAGATCGTTATCAAGGACGTGATCGCCGATGCCATGCTGCAACAAATCCTCCTGCGTCCAGCGGAATACAGTGTTATTGCCACGCTAAATCTCAACGGGGATTACCTGTCCGACGCCCTGGCAGCAGAGGTTGGCGGTATCGGCATCGCACCGGGAGCGAACATCTCCGACGATGTGGCGCTGTTTGAAGCGACCCACGGCACGGCGCCCAAATATGCCGGTCAGGACAAGGTCAACCCCGGCTCACAGATTTTGTCGGCGGAAATGATGTTGCGCCACCTGGGCTGGCACGAAGCTGCGGACCTGATAGTAAAAGGCATCGAAAGCGCCATCTCAGAAAAGACCGTGACCTATGATTTCGAGCGCCTGATGGAAGGCGCCAAATTGCTCTCGTGCTCAGCCTTTGGCGATGCCATGATCTCTCATATGTGAGTTCAGCCTGGTTTACCTAGGACGGGACCTAAAAGCAGTATAAAAAGAGACCCCAACCGGGGTCTTTTTTTATTGGTCGGAACGCATGTGCGCACGCATGGCGACTAAATCAGAGCGAATATTCCCGCACACAGTAGGGATCAGGTGGGTTGGCGAGGACCGTATTTAGCGAGAGTCGACTATGCTCGCAATGACATCGCCACAAAAACGATAGCCTGCGGCCGGGCCTAGACGGCCGCAATGGACCGCTACACCGAAGACAACGCATAGCTGTGAAGTAATACTCGAGAATAAAACCCCACCAGGAGTTTGGCAGGCTTGCGACGTTGCGTAACAGCATCCACGGTCAGCGATTGCGGTTAAAGTTCTCCGCTGCCAATACGGATTCGGCCCGGGCACCATTGAGTCGACTCTCGCAATGCTCGCCGACGGTATCGGCCTTGATATGTTCAGCGTGCACTCCCTTGGCTCCCTCTACCAGGTCAAAGCTGACGACTTGACCGGCCTTGAGTGTCTTGTAACCGTCCATTTCAATCGCGGTGTAATGCGCAAAAATGTCGCTGCCGCTCTCTTCAGACATGATGAAGCCGTAGCCCTTGGCGTTGTTAAACCACTTTACAGTGCCTTTTGGCATGGGAATAACCTCCTGACATTATGTTTTTATACTAATTATCAATAACAGCGGTTTCGGGATACCGAAATATTGAACCAGGGCATTTAGTTATGCTTTTGTGTCGCCCGCAGGATATGCGTGTCCGTTCTAACCTTTATCCACCAATAAGTCAAGTTGTTGGCGCATCTACAGCACAGACGACTTTCATCACTTTGTCTGTGCTAATTTAATGCAACAAATGATCTCCCGCGTTATCCTATAAAAAGTGTACGCGAGCAATAAGCCCATACGAGAAAATGTCCGATCACAGCGACGAAGAACAGCAAGGCTCTGCGGGGACGCTTGTCGCAGAGTCGCCCCCCAAGTTGCAGAAACCACCGATGTACCGAGTGGTGCTGTTAAACGATGACTATACGCCCATGGAATTTGTCGTCGACGTACTCGAGCGGTTTTTCAATATGGACCGCGAACTGGCGGTGCGCGTCATGCTCAAGGTGCACACTGAAGGTAAGGGCGTCTGCGGTGTGTTCACTCGAGAGGTCGCCGAAACCAAGGCCACTCAGGTGACGCAGTTTTCCCGCGAACACGAGCATCCGCTGCTGTGCGAGATCGAGCCTTCAGAGGACCACGATGACAACCAGAATTAACGGGTGAATTCGATGTTAAGTCGGGACTTGGAAAGAACACTCAACGCCGCGTTTCAAGGCGCCAGTTTGAAGCGCCACGAATTTATGACGGTCGAACATCTGCTGTTAGCCCTGCTCGACAACGATTCCGCTGTCGAGGTGCTCAAAGCCTGTAACGCCGACCTCGACACACTGCGCCGCGATCTCGGTGAATTTATCGAATCCACCACACCGGTGTTCTCCAGCGCCGAAAACGACCGGGAAACCCAGCCGACACTAGCCTTTCAGCGGGTCATACAACGAGCAATTTTTCACGTTCAGTCTTCCGGAAAGAACGAAGTCCAGGGCGCGAATGTGCTGGTCGCCATTTTCAGCGAGCAGGAAAGCCAAGCGGTATATTTTCTTCGACTACAAAATATCTCACGTATCGATCTGGTGAACTTTATCTCTCACGGTATTGCTAAGGATGGCAAATCGAATCCCAATAACGACGGTGCCGAGGGCAGGGAAGGCGACCCCGCAGAAGACAAAACCCAGCAAAACGAGGAATCTCCGCTCGCCCAGTTCGCCACCAATCTCAATTCCCAGGCCGAAAAAGGCTATATCGACCCGCTAGTGGGACGCGCCAACGAACTCGAGCGAGTAGCCCAGGTACTGGTACGGCGACGCAAGAACAATCCCCTGCTGGTCGGAGAGTCAGGGGTCGGTAAAACAGCCATCGCAGAGGGTCTGGCCAAATTAATCATTGAGGATAAAGTGCCCGACCCACTGCGCGACAGCGTCGTATATTCCCTCGACATGGGTGCGCTGTTAGCCGGCACCAAATACCGGGGCGATTTTGAAAAACGCTTCAAGGGTGTGCTCGCCGAGCTGGAAAGCCAGGAAAAAGCCATTCTCTTCATCGACGAAATCCATACCATCATTGGCGCTGGCGCCGCGTCTGGTGGCGTGATGGATGCCTCAAACCTCCTCAAACCCCTGCTTACATCCGGGAAAATACGCTGCATTGGCTCCACTACCTACCAGGAGTACCGCGGGATCTTCGAGAAGGACAGGGCCTTGTCCAGGCGATTCCAGAAAATCGACGTACCCGAACCTTCGGTCGAAGAAACCTACGAGATTCTCAAGGGGCTGAAATCCCGCTTCGAGGATCACCATGGCCTGCGCTATACGCAGGGCGCCTTAAAGAGCGCCGCGGAACTGTCAGCCAAATACATCAATGACCGCTTTTTACCGGACAAGGCGATCGATGTGCTCGATGAAGCGGGCGCCTTCCAGCAACTGCAGCCGGCATCAAAACGCAAAAAGACCGTAACGCAAACCGACGTCGAGTCCATCGTGGCTAAAATCGCGCGAATTCCACCCAAAAGTGTCTCGACCTCCGATAAGGAACAGCTCCGCGATCTCGCAGGCAAATTGAAACTGGTCGTCTTTGGCCAGGATGAGGCCATCAACAGCCTCGATGCCGCCATTAAGCTGGCACGCGCCGGTTTGCGGGAAGGCGACAAGCCGATCGGTTCCTTCCTTTTCGCGGGCCCGACCGGCGTCGGTAAAACCGAAGTTTCCAAACAACTGGCGGAAATCCTTGGCGTCGAGCTGTTGCGGTTCGATATGTCTGAGTATATGGAACGGCATACCGTGTCCCGCCTCATCGGCGCGCCCCCTGGATACGTTGGCTTTGACCAGGGCGGCTTGCTCACCGATGCCGTCACCACTCATCCGCACTGCGTGCTATTACTCGATGAAATCGAGAAAGCACATCCAGACGTTTTCAACCTTCTGCTACAGGTGATGGACCACGGCACTTTAACCGACAATAACGGCCGTAAGGCGGATTTTCGCAATGTCATACTGATTATGACGACAAATGCGGGGGCCGAGTTAATCAGCCGGGCATCTATTGGCTTTACCCATCAGGATCACAGCAGCGACGGCTCTGAAGCTATCAAAAAGATGTTCACGCCCGAGTTCCGCAATCGTCTGGACGCAATCATCCAGTTTGGCGCACTTGATGAGCGGGTTATCGAAACAGTGGTCGACAAATTCCTTACCCAATTGCAAGCGCAACTGGACGATAAGAAAGTCGTACTGTACGTCGACGACGAAGCGCGCTCCTGGCTGGCGAAACACGGCTACGACGAAAAGATGGGCGCCAGACCGATGGCCCGCCTGATTCAGGAAAAGCTAAAGAAACCTTTGGCGGAACTCGTCCTGTTTGGCCAGCTGGCCAGCGGCGGGGGAGAGGTCCATGTCACTGTCGAAGACGACGACATCCACCTGGAACTGGCGGAAGAAACTACTGCAAGGCAATAACCCGGCCCAAGCACGAAGACAGAATTAAAAACCCGAGACGCTGCCCGAGTTTTCATTGACCCCTCAGTGGCCCCCAACAAGAATAAACTGGCCTTCCGGACCTCGCCAGCCCCCTGTATACCTAAGCTCGCTTGAACGGAGCTGACAGACAGGCTATCACCCGGTCGGCAAACGGCTAGACAATAAACTGATAATCAGAGAGAGCTCAACAATATGTAACGAGCAACTTTCTATTCAAGTCT
>DJFY01000064.1:31259-36221 GCA_002431545.1 Cellvibrionales bacterium UBA5860
CTATTCAAGTCTTGCGGGAATGTTGGCGGGAGGCGGGCGAAGCCTAACGAACTACCGGGCCCTGTAGGTGATTCGACCCTTGCTCAGGTCGTAGGGTGTGAGTTCAACCTTGACCTGATCACCAGTGAGAATTCTGATGTAATTCTTGCGCATTTTCCCTGATATATGCGCCGTGATGATGTGGCCGTTTTCCAGTTTTACACGAAAAGTCGTGTTGGGCAGGGTATCGATAACCTCACCCTCCATCTCAATCTGATCTTCTTTTGCCATGCGGCGAGTAAACCCCGTGAACGTCGATATTAAAGGCGCGGAATTGTGCCCTAAAATGCCCCGCGAGGCAAAATCAACCAACCTCTAACCACCTGTTTTCAATGTAGAGTTGTTTCGGTTTAAAACCGGATTTGTAACGCATTTTGTCGCTGTCTCGAATCCAGTAACCCAGGTACACATACTCCAGGCCAGCTTCTTCAGTCAGTTCGATTTGCTTGAGAATAGCGAATGTGCCGAGACTGCGACGATCAAGATCGGGGTCGAAGTAAGTGTAGATTGCGGATAACCCGCTTTGCAGCCAGTCGACCACTGCACAACAGACGAGCGCCCCATCCAGTCGAAATTCCAGGTAACGGGTGCTGTCTCTTTGTGCGCCGATAAAATCATCGTACTGGCCCACCGACACGGGAAACATATCGCCGTCGCGATGGCGTGTGGCAATGTATTTCTGATAAATCTCATAGTGTTCTTGTTTATCTACTCGCGTTACCGGGGTAACCACCAGGTCGGCATTGCGCTTCGCACAGCGCCGCTGTTGCCTGTTGGGAGTGAATCGGGCAACCGGAATACGTACAGGAATACAGGCGTGACACGAAGCACAGCGCGGAATATAGAGATAGCGGCCACTCCGCCGAAAACCCAGTTGCGACAGATAATCGTAGAGACGACTACCGACCTCCGCACGGGGATCGATAAACGCCGTCGTCGCCTCTCTATCCTCCAGGTAACTACAGGGATGAGGTTCAGTCAGATACAGTTTTATCTTTCTGATGTCGGGCGTGATATCGCGTGTCATTTAAAAGGTTTATTTTCCGTCGGCATTTTCGTCCCGATTAACCATAGAGCAAATATCAACGCTTGGCCAGACGAGATCGGCATCGCGATGCCGCGCCAGTTCAGCTAAAAACATCTCGCGATCGATATCAACCGCGCCCAGTGTGCGCAAATGCTCGCTGGCAACCTGACAATCAATCAACCTAAAGCCGGCCACCGACAACCCTTTGGCCAGATGCACCAGGGCGACTTTGGAGGCATCGGCGCGACGGCTGAACATGGATTCGCCGCAAAATATCCCTCCAACGGCCACACCGTACAGGCCACCGGCCAGTTCATCGTCCATCCAGCACTCCACGGAATGCACCCAGCCCGAGTTAGCCAGCCGCAGGTAGCCCTCGATCATCGCATCGTCAAGCCAGGTACCAGGTCCGTTTTTACGCGCAGCGGCACATGCGGAAATCACTTCGGTCAAGGCTGCGTCTGTGGTAATTCGGTATTGGCCGCGACGCAATACCCTGCGCAGCGTACGCGATACATGGATTTCACCGGGGTATAAAACCGCTCGCGGATCCGGGCTCCACCACAAAATCGGATCCGGTGGCTGATACCAGGGGAAGCACCCGGTACGATACGCGGCGATCAGTGTATCCGGTTCCAGATTGCCACCAACCGCGAGCAGCCCGTTGGGTTCGCTCAGGGCCTTATCGGGCTCGGGGAATGTGACGGGCGAGCGGGCACCGAGAAACACAGGTAATTCCAGCACCATCACAATTTATCCGCGTTATAGTGGCCGACCATCGATCCGGGCTTCCGGCTAACCTGGCGTCAACGCGCTGTTCCCCATACTACCCTTGCCTTGAGCAGTGTTATTTCTGCTCCATATTATCGAGATAGCGCTCGGCATCGAGAGCCGCCATGCAGCCGGTCCCGGCGGAAGTCACCGCCTGCCGGTAAACGTGGTCCGCGACGTCGCCCGCTGCAAAAACACCCTCGACGCTGGTCTGGGTTGCGTCGCCACCCAGGCCGCCGGCTGTCAGGATGTAACCATTAGCCATATCGACCTGATCGGTAAACAGTGCTGTGTTGGGGGTGTGACCGATGGCGATAAATACTCCCTCGACATCAATGTCCTCGCTTGCCTCGCCCTCGGTGCTGTCGATGCGAATACCCGTAACGCCCTGAGCGTCGCCGAGAACCTCGCCAAGCGTGTGGTTCCATTTAATGGTGACATTTCCTTCTGCGGCGCGGGCCAGGATTTTATCCTGCATGATCTTTTCCGCGCGCAAAGCGTCGCGCCGGTGCACAAGGACGACCTCACTACAGATATTTGCCAGATAAAGCGCTTCTTCTACCGCCGTGTTACCGCCGCCTATAACGGCAACCTTTTTATTTTTATAGAAAAAGCCGTCACACGTCGCACAGGCGCTAACGCCGCGCCCCATGTAGGCTTCCTCCGAGGGCAGGCCCAGGTAGCGCGCCGACGCACCGGTTGCGATGATCAGGGCGTCGCAGGAGTAACTGCCGCTGCCTTGCAGAACAAAGGGTCGTTGTTTTAGATCCACTTGTTCGATATGATCCAAAATTACTTTGGTTTCAAAGCGTTCAGCATGTTTTTGCATCCTGGACATCAACTCAGGACCCTGTACACCCTGCCAATCACCCGGCCAGTTATCGACATCGGTGGTCGTGGTTAACTGACCACCCTGCTGCACGCCGGTGATGACCACCGGATCGAGGTTGGCGCGGGCAGCGTAAACGGCTGCGGACCAGCCGGCAGGGCCGGAGCCGACAATGATTAAACGATGATGGGATACTTCTGACATGGGCACTCACTGCAATATTTCAGGGTCGGAGAACACGGCAACGTTAACGCAGCCGCCAGAACGGTCGCTAATGATAATGAAACCTGCAAGCGCACTCCAAGTCCTAGTTGTGAAAGATGAACTGTCGGCACTGCGACAATCCGGGTAAAATTCTCTATAGCCTGCTTTTGTTGCACGTTTTGCGCAGTGTCACAAATCTTCCCGACGAGCTTGTGCGGCCACGACGCCTATACATATCCTCACTAACATGAATACTTTGACCATACACACCCCGACATTTTGGAGCCGAAGCTTGCCGACTTCTCCGGGATCTCCCGGCGATACCATCTCAAACAAGTCAGGCACCTCAAGCAAGTCAGGCACCTCGAGCACGTCGGCGCCTCCAAGAAGCAAGCCCGAACGGATCTGAATTGGCCAAGACAGCAACCGGAAAACAAACATCCGGTCGTCGAAACCACGACGACGCGACACGACCAGACACACCCTGGCGAGGCCAGCGCCTGCGTCAAGAAGGTGCGCTGATCGGCTGGCTGGTGATCAGTGTATACCTGCTGATCGCCCTCAGCAGTTATTCCCGCGACGATCCGGGGTTTTCCTATGCAGGCACGGAAGGTCCGGCACGCAACGCGGCCGGTGTCGCCGGCGCCTGGCTGGCCGACGTTAGCCTGACTTTCTTCGGCTGGCTGGCCTACCTGTTTCCACCGCTGCTCGCGCTGCGCGCATGGAATGTATTTCAACACCGCAAAGTCGAAGACGTTCGCTTCGACTGGGTGACTTTCTGCTTGCGACTCGTCGGCCTGGTCCTCGTCATGACCAGCGCTACGGCACTGGTAGAAATCCACCACGGCGGCAGCCCGACGTATCTGCCGAACGGTGTTGGCGGCGTGCTCGGCAGTACTATAGGCGACGCCGCCGCCAACGTTTTTAGTTATGTCGGGAGTACGCTGATTCTGCTTGCAGTATGCCTGTTTGGCATTACCGTGTTTACTGATTTGTCGTGGCTAAACCTGATGGACAAAGTGGGTGGGGCGGCGCTCGCGGTCTACGAATTTATGCGATCCAAGCTTTCCGAATGGCGGGCGCGGCAAAAAGAACAGACATTGGCGGAGGAGGCGACCCAGACAAGGAAAAAGGAAGTCGCCAAAAAAAGTCGCTCTATCGCTATGCGCAGCGACCCAGTGATTTCGCCACCGGAAAAGCCTACGAAAAAGAGTAGCCGTGCGGAGAAAGAAAAACAGACCTCTTTGTTTCGCGGATCTTTTGGCGAGGAATTGCCGACGCTCGACCTGCTAGATAAGAACAACGGCGATAGCGACAAGGGGTTTTCCCGGGAATCTCTCGAGGCACTTTCTCGCCTGCTCGAGATAAAGCTCCAGGATTTCGGCATCGATGTCGAGGTGATCGAAGTTCTACCCGGACCAGTGATTACCCGTTTTGAAGTACAACCGGCCCCCGGCATCAAGGTCAGTCGCATCACGAACCTGGCAAAGGACCTGGCCCGCTCCCTGGCCGTTATCAGTGTCCGCGTGGTTGAGGTGATTCCCGGCAAGTCGGTTATCGGCATCGAAATTCCCAATGAACACCGGGAAATCGTGCGTCTGCACGAAGTCTTGTCGACCACCGATTACGAGAAAGCAAAGTCGCCCCTGTCACTGGCCCTGGGCCACGATATAGCCGGCAAACCAGTGATTGCAGATCTCGCCAAAATGCCACACCTACTGGTCGCCGGCACCACTGGTTCGGGCAAGTCGGTGGGCATCAATGTCATGCTGCTCAGCCTGTTGTTCAAGGCGACGCCGGAGCAAGTCCGCCTGATATTGATCGACCCAAAGATGCTCGAACTCTCGGTATACGACGATATTCCGCACTTGCTCACACCGGTCATTACCGATATGAAGGACGCCGCCAGCGGCCTGCGCTGGTGTGTCGGTGAGATGGAACGCCGCTACAAGCTAATGACAGCACTCGGTGTGCGCAATCTCGGCGGTTATAACCGTAAAATCGAGGAAGCAATACAGGCCGGGGAGCCTATCCGCGACCCACTCTGGCAACCGGATCCCGCACATATGGGAGACATGGCCGCGCCCGAGAC
>DJFY01000064.1:36496-40321 GCA_002431545.1 Cellvibrionales bacterium UBA5860
ATCGCCCGCATCGCGCAAAAAGCCCGGGCAGCGGGTATTCACCTGATACTGGCCACACAACGCCCGTCAGTCGATGTCATTACCGGTTTGATCAAGGCTAACGTGCCCACTCGCATCGCCTTCCAGGTATCGTCCAAAATCGATTCCCGGACCATCCTCGATCAGGGCGGTGCCGAGCAACTACTGGGCCACGGCGACATGCTTTATCTGCCATCGGGTACCAGCGTACCCGTGCGCGTCCACGGCGCTTTCGTCGATGACCACGAGGTTCACAGCGTCGTCGCCGAATTGAAAAAGCAGGGCAACCCTGAATATCTGGATGAAATCACCGACGAACAAACCACCGCGGCCATTCCCGTGCCGGGCTATGCGCCGGATGAGTCCGCCGAAAACAAGGACAGCGAATCGGATGCCCTGTACGACGAGGCCGTGAACTTCGTCATTGAAAGCAGACGCGCGTCCATCTCCTCGGTCCAACGAAAACTCAGGATCGGCTATAACCGTGCCGCCCGCCTTATTGAAGCGATGGAAGCCGCTGGCGTGGTCAGTGAAATGAATACCAATGGCAGCCGCGAAGTCCTGGTGCCGAACCGAAACGCCTGATTATCTGACCGCGCCATGTTCCTTCGATCACTGTTTTACGTACTCCTGTCGCTGACCGTATTACCCGTGGCCGGAGACAGCGCGTCCTCCTCGTACAGCGAACTCAACGCATTGCTCAATGCCTTCAGCAGCATCAAAGCCCGCTTTCAACAAACGGTCTATTCGCCAGACGATTACCTTATCCACGAAAGCAGCGGTCATATGCTGGCTTCGGTACCCGGTAAACTGCGTTGGCAGGTTGAGACGCCATCGAGTCAGTCCATTATTACCAACGGCGATACGCTGTGGATGTACGAGCCGGACCTGGAACAGGTCGTCATTAAGGCCGTCGGCCCGGATATGACAGCGACGCCGGGCCTACTGCTTGCAGGCAGCACACCTGCGCTGGAACGCGAATACGATATTACCGCCATCGACAGTGACGGTATGAGAATCTTCCAATTGAAGCCGAAGGCAGAGGCGGGTTACTACAAGTCCCTGGCGCTGGTCTTTAACGGACAACGTCCGGCGGGTATTACTATCGTCGATTCGCTGGGCCAGGAAACCCGTATCGGATTCACTGACGTAACAGTCAACGAAGTCATCGATCCAGCTACCTACGAGTTTAAACCGCCCCCGGACATCGACGTCATACGCGATGAGTGACCTACTGACAGCATCGGCGCAACACATACCGCTCGCTGCGCGCATGCGGCCTCGCAACCTGGAGCAGTATGCCGGTCAGGATCACCTGCTGGGCGCGGGCAAACCACTGCGACAGGCCATCGTGGCCGGTGAGCTGCACTCCATGATTTTCTGGGGACCTCCCGGGGTAGGTAAAACCACGCTGGCCCAACTGATCGCCCACGCCACGGACGCTCGGTTTATTTCGATTTCCGCCGTACTGGCTGGCGTCAAAGATATTCGGCAGGCGATCGCCGACGCCGAACAGGAACGCGATGCGCACAATCGGGATACCATTTTATTTGTCGACGAAGTGCATCGATTTAATAAATCCCAGCAGGACGCCTTTTTGCCCTATGTCGAAAACGGCACCGTGATATTAATCGGAGCCACCACTGAAAACCCTTCATTTGAGTTGAACAACGCGCTCTTGTCCCGGTGTCGGGTTTATGTACTGAAAACCCTCGATGCCGACCAGCTCACCCGCATTGTTCGGCGTGCGCTGGAAGACCCGACGTACGGTTACGCCGGCGGCTTCGCCCTCGAAGACGAGGCCATGGCGCTGTTAATCGCCGCGGCGGACGGCGATGCCCGCAGCGCGCTAAATCTACTGGAGATCGCTCACGATCTCATTGAAGCGCAGCAGAGCGGCAGTAAGATCATAGACCGCACGGTTCTCGAACAGGTCATCGGTAGCAACTATCGTCGCTTTGACAAGGGCGGGGAATACTTCTACGACCAGATATCGGCCCTGCACAAGGCAGTGCGCGGCTCTGCTCCTGACGCAGCCCTGTACTGGCTCGCCCGCATGCTCGACGGTGGCTGCGACCCCTTGTACATCGCACGTCGTACCGTGCGTATGGCAAGCGAAGATATTGGCAATGCAGACCCCAGAGCACTGCGTATTGCACTCGATGCCTGGGATGTCCAGGAGCGCCTGGGCAGTCCCGAGGGCGAACTGGCCATCGCCCAGGCGGTGATATATATGGCGGTAGCGCCGAAGAGTAATGCCGCCTACAAAGCCTTCGGAGCCGCCACGCGCGATGTCAAAGCACTACCGGCCTATGAGGTACCGCTACATTTGCGCAATGCGCCAACTCGCTTGATGAAAGAACTCGACTATGGTGCTGACTACCGCTACGCCCACGACGAAGAGGGAGCGTTTGCCGCCGGAGAAAATTATTTCCCCGAAGAACTAAAGGAAAAACTGTACTATCAGCCGCGCCAGAGCGGACTGGAGATAAAAATCGCCGAAAAACTCTCGGCTCTGCGCCAGCGCGACAAAACCAGCCCGCGACAACGCTTCTCCGATCAGGACGATACCTCGTGCAATGGCTAGCGGTGGCCGTGGGCGGTGCGCTCGGCGCGCTCGGCCGCTATGGCCTGAACGCCCTGATATACCAGGGCTACAGTGGCAAATTCCCCCTCGGGACCCTGTGTGTCAATGTCTTAGGGTCGGTCGCCATCGGCGTGCTTTACGTCGTTATCGTCGAACGTTATCTGCTGCCCGCAATGTTTAGGGAATTCCTGATGATTGGCCTGCTCGGTGCGTTTACCACCTTCTCGACATTTTCACTCGACAGCCTGGCTTTGTGGCAAAATGGGCACCCTGGCCTGGCGCTTGGCTACATCCTGCTGAGCCTGATCCTGTGTCTTGCCGGTGCCTGGCTAGCCATAGCACTAACCCGAATACTGTTGTAACAAAGCGGAAATCCATTCGATGCTTGACCCGAAATCTGTACGCTCGGACCCCGCAGCTATTGCCCTTACCCTGAAAAAAAAGGGGTTTGAGCTCGACGTGGAGCACTTCAGGACCCTTGAGGCAAAGCGCAAAACGCTGCAACAAAAAGCCGAAAACACTCAGGCGGAGCGAAATGCCCGCTCTAAAGACATCGGCAAGGCCAAAGCGGCAGGGGAGGATATTGCGCCGTTGCTGACAGAAGTCAATGCGTTAAAAGCGGCGCACGAAAGTGCCCAGCAGGAACTGAAAGCCGTCCAGACAGAGCTCGAAAATCTACTTCTGGGCATACCCAATATCCCTGACGACGCGGTGCCAAGTGGCAGCGATGAATCCGACAATGTTGAAATCAGCCGCTGGGGCGAACCGAAATCCTTTGAGTTTGAACCCCGGGATCACGTTGACCTCGGCGCAGATTCTGGGCTGCTCGATCTGGAAACCGCGACCAAACTTACCGGTTCGCGCTTTTCAGTCATGCACGGTGCCCTGGCACGAATGCACCGCGCCCTCATTCATTTTATGCTCGATGTCCACACGACCGAGCACGGCTATCGCGAAGTATATGTACCCTACATAGTCAATCGCGACTCGCTGACGGGTACCGGACAGCTACCAAAGTTCGAGGATGATCTGTTTAAATTTGCCGGAGAGCATCCCTATTACCTGATCCCAACGGCGGAAGTACCGGTCACCAATTTATTGCGTGACGAGATTGTCGCAGACGATACTCTGCCGAGAAAGCAGGTATGCCATACGCCTTGTTTTCGCAGTGAGGCGGGCAGTTATGGTCGCGATACCCGCGGCATGATCCGCCAGCACCA
>DJFY01000077.1 GCA_002431545.1 Cellvibrionales bacterium UBA5860
AACTTTGCGGGCTTTTTTGGCAATCGCTGGGTGCTGCTCGCCATCGGCGTGTTGCTGCTGCTACAGCTCGCATTTACTTACGCGCCGCCATTGCAAACCCTGTTTGGCACCGAGGTGCTTAGTCTGACTGCCTGGAGCGTGGCAGCCACGGTAGCCGCCAGCGTATTGGTTTTGGTGGAACTGGAAAAATATGTGGTACGCCGACGCAAAACACCACCACAGTCGCGTGCCGACACCGAAAAAGTTGATAGCCGTCAACACGCCGACCCTGGCTAAGACTAGAGTGTCGCCATAACTAGTGTCGCCATATTAGTCAGGATCACAGCAACGGCATTTCGATCAACAAAGAGGCGAATATGTCCAGGACACTTTCATTACTGGGTGAAGAGGGTTCCGAGCTGCTCAACTATCGTTGCCAGGGGATCGACAAGTCCCAACTGCACCTACCTGGCCCCGATTTCGTCTCTGATGTGGTGGCCTGCAGTGACCGGCCAGTGCAGGTATTGCGCAACTTACAGGCCATTTTTAACCATGGCCGCCTTTCAGGTAGCGGCTATCTGTCAATACTGCCGGTGGATCAGGGTATCGAACACTCAGCCGGCGCCTCGTTTGCAATCAATCCTCGCTATTTTGACCCGGAAGGTATCGTCGAGCTGGCAATGGAAGGGGGCTGTAACGCGGTGGCGTCGACGCTAGGCGTGCTGGGTGCCGTAGCGCGAAAATACGCCCACCGAATTCCGTTTATTGTCAAACTGAACCACAACGAGCTGCTCTCCTACCCCAATCGTTACGACCAGGTGATGTTCGCCTCCGTCAAACAGGCCTTTGATCTCGGCGCAACCGCGGTGGGTTCAACCATCTATTTCGGTTCGGACGAGTCACACCGTCAGATTGAAGAGACCAGCGAGGCTTTTACCTATGCCCACGAACTCGGGATGGCCACTGTGCTCTGGGCCTACCTGCGCAATCCCGCTTTCAAGACCGCGGACCAGGATTACCACACTGCTGCGGATTTAACAGGCCAGGCCAATCACCTGGCGGTGACCCTGCAGGCCGATATCGTCAAGCAGAAACAGGCGGACTGTAACGGTGGGTTTACCGCCCTGCAATTCGGCAAAACCAATTCCAGAGTCTACGAAAAACTGGCTATCGCGCACCCGATTGAATTAACGCGCTACCAGGTGGCCAACTGCTACATGGGCCGGGTGGGCATGATCAACTCGGGCGGCCCCTCGGGCACCGACGACCTGCGTCAAGCAGTGTATGCAGCGGTGATCAACAAGCGCGCCGGAGGCATGGGCCTGATCAGCGGTCGCAAAGCCTTTCAAAAACCGATGGCAGAAGGTGTCGAATTACTACACACCATTCAGGACGTTTATCTCGATACGGCAGTGAGCGTAGCCTGAAAGCAGGTCACCCTGTCACTTGGGCAGCGCCGCGCCAGACAGAATCAATTATCGAAGGATACGGTGATAGAGCCGGTTATACTCGCGGGCGCTTGCCGCCCAGGAAAAGTCCTGCTTCATGCCGGCCAGCTGCAGGCAAGACCATAGCATGGCGTGTTGAAAAAGCTTATTCGCGCTCGCCACGGCGCCCTGCAGCCCCGCCACACTGTAGTCATCGAACAAAATGCCGGTACCTGCAACGCCATCCCAGGGTTCCCCCCCAGACGCACCCCCAGACTCGCCCTGAACAGCCCGGCCACAGGCATTGATAATCGTATCGCGCAGGCCACCGACCGCATGGGCGATGGGTACGGTGCCATAGCGTTGACTGTACATCTGGGTCAGGCCGCAGGGTTCATACCGGGAGGGAATTAACAGGGCGTCTACCCCGGCAATGATCCGATGAGCAAGCGCTTCGTGGTAACCACTGTGAAACGCTATCCGGTCCGGGTGTTGTGCTGCCAGCACCAGCAGCCTCTGTTCGTACTGAGCTTCTCCGCTGCCCAGTACCACCACCTTCAATGGCAGATCAAGCAGCGCGGGCAGAGCATCCAGCAACAGATCAATACCCTTTTGCTCAGTTAAACGGCTGACCATGCCCAGCAACAGGGTGTTTTCGTCATCGGGCAAGTGGAAGCGGGCCAGCAGGCCACGTTTGTTCGCCTGTTTGTCAGCCAGGGATTCGACGCTGTAATTGAGGTCAATATCCGGGTCCTTCGCAGGGCTCCAGTAGTCCGTATCAATACCGTTGACGATACCGGAAAAACGCGCGCCACAGTGGCGAAGCAGTCCATCCAGTCCACAGCCAAACTCCGGGGTCAGCACCTCTTGAGCGTAGCCGGGGCTCACTGTATTTACCGCATCGGCAAAGACGATACCGCCCTTGATATAGGAGAGCTCGCCATAAAACTCAAGGGCGCGAAAATCCCAAAGGGGGACACCCTTGACCTCCTCCGGCAGGCCAAGCTCAGCCAGCGTCTGCTGCGAAAACAAGCCCTGGTAGCCAAGGTTGTGAATGGTAAACAGGGTCGCCGGGTTGGCGGCACCGTCAGCCAGCAACAGCGGCACCAGGCCGGTTTGCCAATCGTTGCAGTGGACAATATCCGGCAGCCAATCGCCGTAACAGTGGTTCTCGACCAGATCGACAACAGCGCGGCAAAACAGTCCAAAGCGCAGGGCGTTGTCGGGCCACGGGTGACTGCCGTCACCGTAAGGATCACCGGGTCGATTAAACAGTTCGGGGCAATCAATAAGGTAAAGAGGAATAGTGGTATCCGGCACATGAGACACCAGTAAGGCCACCTCATACCCAATTATTTCAAATCTGCAAAGCGGCTGCGGCGGCGGGGTCACCTCTGCCAGGCCACGGTAAGCAGGCAATACGATGCGCACCTGGTGACCGAGCTGCACAAGCGCCCGCGGCAGGTTATAGGCAACATCTGCCAGGCCACCGGTCTTGATCAGCGGATAGAGTTCACTACAGGCAAACATCACCCTCATGACCTCAGCGCCTGCATAAAAATAAACCAGGTTGGTCGCTCCTGGCTCTGGTCAGCGCGCTGCAACTCACTACCCAATCGCAATAACACATCGCAACAACACATTGCCGCCAGATCTCAGCAACAGGTTTCACTGCGAAAAAACCAGACCGGCCAGCGGCGGCAGCGTCACCACCATCGAATTGGGTTGACCCATCCAGGGTATCGGTTGCGCCTCGACCTGGCCGCCATTACCCAGATTACTGCCCCCGTACCAGAGGGAGTCGGAGTTAAATAATTCGGTATACCGTCCCGCTTGGGGAACACCGATGCGATAACCATGGCGGGGTACCGGCGTAAAGTTAAGAATGACCACCACAAATCCATCATCGTCCTGGCGCAGATAACTCAATACCGACTGTTCGGTATCGTGGCAGTCGATCCAGCTAAATCCGCAGGCGTCAAAGTCATAGCGATGCAGCGGCGTCGTTTCGCGATAAAGTTTGTTCAGGTCGGTCAGCAGTGTCCTGATACCCCGATGCGATGCGTGTTCCAATAGCTGCCAGTCGAGCTGATGGTCAGCGCTCCATTCACTTCGCTGGGCAAATTCCGCGCCCATGAACAGGAGCTTTTTTCCGGGCCAGGTGTACATATAGGTATAGAGCAGGCGCAGGTTGGCGAACTTCTGCCAGTCGTCCCCAGGCATTTTTTCCAGCAGCGACCGTTTGCCGTGGACTACCTCGTCGTGGGACAGGGCCAGGACAAAGTTTTCGTGATACGCATAGAGCATGGCGAAGGTCAGTTCCTGATGGTGGTAACGGCGGTGTATCGGGTCGTGACTGAAATAGCCGAGGGTGTCATTCATCCAGCCCATGTTCCACTTCATCGAAAAACCGAGGCCACCGGCCCAGGTAGGGCGGCTGACCATGGGCCAGGCCGTGGATTCCTCGGCGATTACCAGCGTGCCGGGAAACTCTTCGTGAACCTTTTCGTTGAGGCGGCGCAAAAACTCGATAGCCTCGATATTCTCATTGCCGCCGTATTCATTCTTAAGCCACTCGCCCTCCTCTTTCGAATAGTCGAGGTAGAGCATCGAGGCCACCGCATCTACCCGCAAACCGTCGATATGAAACTCCCGTAGCCAGAACAGTGCGTTGGCCAGCAGAAAATTTCTTACTTCGTGACGACCATAGTTAAAAATCAACGTACCCCAGTCACGGTGCTCACCCTGCCGGGGGTCGGCATGTTCAAACAGAGCCGAGCCGTCAAACCGTGCAAGCCCGTGGCTGTCCTTCGGAAAATGCCCTGCGACCCAATCGAGCAGCACACCGATTCCGGCCTGGTGACAACTGTCGACGAAAAATCGAAAATCATCCGGGTGCCCAAAACGGCTGCTGGGTGCGTAGTAACCGGTGCACTGGTAGCCCCAGGATTCGTCCAGCGGATGTTCGCTGATCGGCATCAGTTCGATATGAGTAAAGCCCATGTCCTTAAGGTACGGAATGAGCTGTTCGGCGAGTTCCCGATAGGAGAAGAACTCCCCCCTCTGGTGACGACGCCAGGAACCGGCGTGCAGCTCATATATGGCGACGGGCTCGTGGCGCCAGTCCCAAGTCTTGCGATGTTGCATCCACTCCCGGTCGGACCAGCGATAGTTGCTTTCTGTCGCTATCACCGAAGCCGTACCCGGGCGCTTTTCAAAGCTTCTCGCAAAGGGGTCAGCCTTCAGCACTCGGTGAGTCATGTAACGATTTTTGATTTCAAATTTGTAGTGAAATCCGCAGGCGACGCCGGGAACGAACAGCTCCCACACCCCGCCACCACCGCGGCAGCGCATGGGGTGGGCGACCGGGTTCCAGTCGTTGAAGTCCCCGACTACGCTGACGCCTTCGGCATCGGGTGCCCAGAGGGCGAACAGTACGCCCGGCACGCCGTCTACTTTGTGTGAGTGAGCACCCAGCTTGTCGTATATGTGCCAGTGGACACCCTCACCAAAAAGGTGAAGATCGAGGTCACTGATCTGCGGCAAAAAAGTATAGGGGTCGATTTCACAGAAATAGCGACCTTCGCTGTCCCACCACTCTATTTCGAAATGTTCCGCCAGTATTTCGCAGCCGGACCATTCAAACAGTCCAGGCTCTGCGATACGCTGTAAAGGCTCGCTACAACCTTTGATACGGGCAAAGGAAGCTTCTGGCAGTAATGAGCGAACAACACAATTGTCCCCATCGAGCCTGTGACAACCAAGAATCTGAAAGGGATCGTGGTGACGCAGCTCGAGCAAACGCTGCAGCCCGTGAGCCGATAATGAGGAAGAACAACGCAGGCTCAGTTGTTTGCGGCTGATCGAAAAACCTCCTCTTTAAACCGTTTTCCGCTTCTCTTGCGAGCCGGCTGGCAGACCAAGCGTGAGGTCCGATCAGGCCAAAAACCCGCCAACCTCTCGCCGTTTACGCCGTGGCGGTAAGTTTGGGCTGGGTGTGATGCGACGATACCGCGCTGAGCATTCCAGCCATTTCACCGAAAGGGAAGCCAGCACCTTTTGCCGCATCTGTACAGGCGACCAGGTCACCCAAAGAGACAATACCGACCAGTTTTCCTTTGCTGTTGACAACTGGCAGACGCCGCACTGCATGATCACGCATCATATCCAGCGCTTTGTGAATATCGTCGGTTGATTTACAACAGTACAAATCGCGATTGCCACAAACCGATTCGGCGGTTATTTCCCACAATGGCCTATGCTGTAGGGCAGACCCGATAGCAATATCCCGATCGGTAATGATACCGACGGGTTTGTTGTCATCGTCGACGACCGGCAAACTGCCACAGTCATTGTCCCACATCATCAATGCGATCGAATCGAGCGTCGTATCGGCGTGACAGCTCAGCACGTTATTCACCATGGCTGATTTTACGTTCATAAGACTCCTCCTGATTTCCGGGGTTACTAGGGCCGCAGGAATATCTTCGTAATTTACCCCATATGCAGTGTTGACCATCGTCAACTTTTGCAAACGCAAATAACGCTTCCATAAAGTAATTATAAAAAAACAATTTATTGATAAGAGTCAACATGACTCCGGCATGCAAATGGTGGAATTTTTTCGAACCACAAAACATCATTCCAACTACGCGGCTTAGTCCGGAATACCGTTGATTTGGACGCTAATCGGAGCCGGGAAAACATTGACGACTCAACACCCGATACACCCTGCTAACTCGAGGCAGAAAGGCTCGTCACCCAACGCTAATACTGCGGCGACTTCGCCCATTGTCGATACCTCATTGATCGCACCCGACAAGCTTAATCACCATGGCACAATTTCCTGGCTATCAGGCAAGAAAGACTAATTTAAACGGGGTCTCTCACTCGCCCCGTTTTGTCAGCCAGCTGACAAAGGAAACGCTTGCCCTGGTCCTTGCGGGAGGCCGCGGCACGCGACTTCAACACCTCACACAGTGGCGCGCCAAACCGGCAGTACCCTTTGGTGGTCAGTTTCGCATTATCGATTTCCCCTTATCCAACTGCGTTAATTCGGGTATTAGACGTATTGGCGTGCTGACCCAGTACAAAGCACACTCGCTGATACGGCATATCCAGAAAGGCTGGGGTTTTTTGCGCGGCGAATTCGACGAATTTGTCGAACTATTGCCCGCACAACAGCGTATCGAGAGTGGCTGGTATGAAGGTACGGCAGACGCGGTGTATCAAAATATAGATATTCTACGCAGTCATCACCCTACCTACGTCCTGATCCTGGCTGGCGATCACGTCTACAAAATGGATTACGGCCCCATGCTGGCACAACACGTCGAACACAACGCCGAACTCACCATAGGCTGTATCGAAATTCCACGCGACTCGGCGAGTTCTTTTGGGGTAATGAGTGTCGACAACGAACACCGCATCACACACTTTGTGGAGAAGCCCGCACATCCCGAACCCTCGCCCGGCAACCGCGATCAATCTATCATTTCCATGGGAATTTACGTCTTTAATACCGAATTTCTAATCGATCAATTGATCGCCGATGCAGACAAACTAAATTCTGATCACGATTTTGGCCGCGACCTGATACCCGCATTAATCGACCAGTACCGCGTTTATGCCTATCCTTTTCGAGATGCGCTCCACTGTCGCCAGGCCTACTGGAGAGATGTCGGCACCGTCGACGCATACTGGCGCGCGAACATGGAACTGATCGAGATCACACCCGAGTTGAACCTGTACGACCGGCAATGGCCTATCTGGAGTTACCGGGAACAAACCCCGCCGGCGAAGTTTGTTTTCGACGACACCGATCGACGCGGTATGGCCGTTGACTCCATGGTGTCCGGCGGCTGCATTATTTCCGGGGCGACGATCAGGCATTCGCTGCTTTTTAATAATGTTACCGTCGACGAGCACAGCGAGATCCTGGATTCAGTCATTCTGCCGGACGTACATGTCGGACCGGGCAGCCGGATACGGCACGCAGTTATCGACAAAGGCGCTTTTTTACCCGAGGGGACCATCATCGGCGAAAACCGGGAAGAGGATCACCGACGGTTCCACGTCAGCTCGTCCGGCGTCATCCTGGTCACTCCCGACATGTTAGGACAGGCACTCCATCATGCCCGCTAACCATAACCTGAATGTGGTGCTGTGCTGGCACATGCATCAACCGGAATACAGGGACCGGCGCACCGGCATCTACCAGCGTCCCTGGACTTACCTGCGCGCCATCAAAGATTACACCGACATGGCGGCGCATCTCGAGCAGGTGCCGGATGCACAAGCCGTGATCAACTTTGCTCCCGTCCTGCTCGAACAAATCAACGATTACTCGGCGCAACTGGACGGCTACTTCAACCACGCCACTGCCTTACGCGATCCCCTGCTATCGGCACTCAGTCAACAAAAATTCAACAAAGATATAGCTTTTCGCCAGGCGTTATTGGACACCTGCCTCAATGGTCACGTTCAACGCGCCACAGGGCTGCACGAAAACTACGCGTTATTGCACGATTTCGCCGCAGACCTCGCCAGACATCCGACGCGCATTCGCTACGCAAACGAAATTTTTTTTAGCGATCTGCTGGTTTGGTATCACCTGGGCTGGCTCGGCGAAACCGTGCGCCGCAACGACCCGCGTGTCTGGCAGTTGCTGGAAAAAGGCCACGGTTTCTCGTATGCGGACCGGATAAGCCTGCTCTCTGTGATCGGCGAGCAAATCAAAGCTGTGATACCCCGTTATCGCACACTCGCGGCAACACCCAGGGTAGAACTTTCGATGACGCCCTATGCACATCCGCTGGCGCCACTGCTCGCTGACTTCCACAGCGCGCGCGAGGCCAGCCCCAATTTACCACTGCCACGGTCTGCCGAATATCCTGGCGGAATTGACCGACTGCGTTGGCATATTGATGCCGGCAAACAGGTATTCAAGGCATGCTTTGGCCAACCCCCGACCGGCTGCTGGCCCGCCGAGGGCGCCATCAGCGACACCGTGCTCGCGCTCCTCGACGAGGCGGGCTTTACCTGGGCGGCAAGTGGTTCCGGTGTCCTGTTCAACAGCCTGGATAAATCCACTTCTGCACTTGGAACAGACCACGCGCTCTACCATGCATACAACGTCGACGAACTTGCAGTCACCTGTTTTTTCCGCGACGACCGCCTCTCTGATCTCATCGGATTTACCTATTCTTCCTGGCACGCGGACGATGCAGTTGCCAATCTGATTCATCATCTGGAAAGCATCTCCGCTCGTTGCGGCAAGGAAGACAATGTCTTAGTCGCGATCATCATGGATGGCGAGAACGCATGGGAGCATTACCCGGATAATGGCTTCTATTTCCTGCAGGGGCTTTATCAAAGATTGAGCAGCCACCCCAAATTCAACCTGACGACTTTTTCCCAATGCCTGACAGGCAGCAAGTACACCCTGCCGCATGTCAGCGCTGGTAGCTGGATATATGGGGATCTTACGACCTGGATCGGCAGCCCGGACAAAAATCGCGCGTGGGACATGCTGGTCGAAGCCAAACAGGCCTTCGATCGCGCCGAGCGAGAACAACGACTGACCGGTAGCCAGCTCGACGCGGCCAGACAACAACTGGGTATCTGCGAAGGATCGGATTGGTTCTGGTGGCCCGGCGACTACAACGCAGGCGACGCCGTAGCTGCCTTTGACAATCTGTTCCGAATCCAGCTCGGTACGCTGTACGACATTATCGAGGAACCGCAGCCTCAATATCTTGCCAACGCTTTCACCCACCCGCGGAGCAACGATTCCCCCACCAGCGGTGTGATGCGCAAGGCGCAATGAGCCATATCCTGTCAAAGCGGCGACGCTGTGGCATTCTTCTGCCAATCACAGCCTTGCCGGACGGCGCGGAAAATGGCGATTTTGACAGCGCCCCCAGGTTCATCGACTGGCTTGCCAAAGCCGGGGTCACAGTTTGGCAAATTCTGCCACTTGGACCAACTCACGATGACCTTTCACCCTACCTATGCCTGTCCGCCCACGCGGGAAACCCGGCCTTAATCGGTCTGCGGTGGCTCGCGAAGCAGCAATTTTTTGAGGCTTCGGCATCGACCGGCGACCGCCGGCAGACCCTAGGGCAGGCATACCTGCTCTTCCGCCATCGCGCCGACGCACAATTAGTTGCAGAATACGAGGCTTTTGTCTCCGACGCGACCCACTGGCTGGAAGACTACGCGACATTCTTCGTGCTCTGGCAACACCACAAACAATTGTCCTGGACAGAATGGCCGCAAGCGCTGCGCGACAGAACCCCTTCCGCGCTGGCGCAGGCTCAGGAACGCTGGGCGCAAGCCATCGATGAAGTTAAATTCACTCAGTTCCTGTTCTTCAAGCAATGGCGAGAGATTCGGGAATATGCACAATCGCGGGGCGTGCTGATTTTTGGCGACATGCCGCTCTTCGTTGCACACGACAGCGCCGATGTCTGGGCAAACCGGCATTATTTCAAACTGGCCGATAACGGGACCGCAAGTGTCGTGGCGGGCGTGCCGCCCGACTACTTCTCGGCCACCGGACAGCGTTGGGGCAATCCTCACTACCAGTGGAGTGCCATGCAGGCAGACGGTTTTAGCTGGTGGCGCGAGCGCCTGGAGACACAGTTGCGTTTATACGACTTGGTTCGTCTCGATCATTTTCGCGGCCTGCAGGCATCGTGGGAAATCCCGGCGGACAGCGTCACGGCGGAACAGGGCGTTTGGCGGGAGGCGCCAGGCTACGCATTATTGGAAAGTCTGAAAGCGGGCCGCCATGAAATACCTCTGGTGGCGGAAGACCTCGGCTTGATTACGCCAGAGGTGCTCCACCTCAGGGATGATTTCAGTTTGCCTGGCATGGCCGTACTACAGTTCGCTTTTGACGGCGGATCCGATAACCCCTACCTGCCGCATAACCTCGAAAAACACAGCGTCCTATATACTGGCACGCACGATAACGACACGTCGCTCGGCTGGTTTAACCGCTTAGCGCAAGACCAGAGTGTTCGCGTCAGAAGTTACTTGCGTTGCCTTAAAAAAGACATGCCTGGTGCGCTGGTGGCTAGCGCCCTGGCCTCTGTGGCCCAGTGGGCCGTCATCCCTCTGCAGGATATTCTCGAACTCGGTACCAGCCATCGAATCAACACTCCCGGTACCCGCACCGGCAACTGGCGCTGGCGCTTCCAATGGCAGCAACTCACTGAGCAACACGCTTTTGATTTGCGCACACAAATCGATCTGTACGGCCGATAAGAGCCTTCGGGATCAACATAATCAGCGCAATCCGATAATTTGATTTACATCAACATAGCCGGGCGAAACGCATGGGGTAATCGGCAAACCAGACCAAAGGAAGTTACAGGACGCACCTGACGCAAGGCAAGCCTCTTTGCGCAGCCTTCGCCAGCAAAGCGCTTTAAAATGCCGACTCTACAGCGATGAAAAGAATAGCCATCAACGGCCTCGGACGCATAGGCCGCCTGATATTGCGTCGCTACCTTCAGGAAACGTTTGCACAGTTCGCAGTGGTCGCTGTAAATGACCCGGCCCCCGCGGACAACCTCGTCTATTTGCTCAAATACGACTCCGTCCACGGCCGCGCTGGTTTTGACATTGAATACAGAGACAGCGAACTCTGGCTCGATGATGTGCATATACCACTATACTCGGAACTGGATCCCGAGCGACTGCCGTGGCAGGCACTGGAGATTGACGTCGTTCTCGAGTGTAGCGGTCGCTTCACCGACCGCGCGAGCGCCATCAAGCATATCAATGCCGGTGCGACGCGAGTCCTGATCAGCGCGCCGTCGCCCGATGCCGATGTAACGCTGGTGTTGGGTGTCAACGACAAGCGTTTCGATCCCGACCGTCATTTCGTTATTTCCAACGCCTCCTGCACCACCAATTCGCTGGCGCCACCGCTGAAAGTACTCGACGACAGGTTTGGCGTGGAACAGGCATTGGTAACTACTGTCCACGCCTACACAGCCGGTCAGGCCACCGTTGATCGAGCCGCCCGCCATAAAATCCGCGGCCGGGCCAGTGCGCTTAATATCATTCCCACCTCGACCGGCGCGGATGCAGCGACAGAACGCGTTCTGCCGCAACTGAAAGGTCGCTTGAGTGCGCTGGCTTTGCGCGTACCGGTCGCCGACGGGGCACTGACAGATGTCAGCGTGTATCTGAAGAAACCGGCGACTGTTGCGGGCATCAACAGTACTTTTAAGGAAGCCGCCGGGAAAGAAATGAGTAACATCCTTGCCTACAGCGAAGAAGATCTGGTGTCCTCCGACATCATCGGCAACCCCCACTCCGCGATTATCCACAGCCAATCAACGCGAGTTTTGCAGGATCATTTCGCCAAAATACACGTCTGGTACGACAATGAATTCGCTTATGCCTGCCGCTGTCTCGATTTACTGGAACGGTTATCCCTGTGAATCCGCGCGGAATCGCGAACCTGTTACACAAGGTCGGCGGCCGGGCCGGAAAAAATCTAGACTTCAGTCTTCACAGGTATAACCATGCAGGCTTAAACCTTCCTGCAAATAATCGCCAAGCAGGGGCGTACTGATTAAATAGTCGGCCGTGCGATTGTTAAACGCCTGCCCTGCCGCCTCAAGGGCTGCACCCCACTCGTCGAGTGAGTAGTCGCCACGACCGAGCCACATCAAGGCGACGAGGCAAACCTGCTGATCAGGCTCCAGGTCGCCGATCGTGCTCACCATTTCGGAGTAAACCGGATTACTCTCCTCGGCGGTCTCTAACGGCGATGCAGCAAAATCCTCGTCCGCTACATCGAGGCCTGTATCCACCATGTCCGGTCCGCCCTCAGCGGTCTGAAACTCGTGCGCACGATCAATAAGAAAGCAAACCGTCTCCGGGTTTATCTCGATAGCCATAAACCAGCCGCCCGTAAGTGAAAATAACCCGATTAATACGAATTACAGCCATAACATGCAACCCATTTCAAAGGGATGACTTAGCATCGGGTGATAGGGATAAACCCGCATACGATAATTTTTCAGCCCGCAAAACTCCGGGGCCCAGTCGAGAACAAAAAGCGCCCTGTCGCCCGCTGTTTCTCCAGATTCAGTAGCGCTAAACCGAATACAGTGATCAGCGATAAAAGCTTCGTCCTCGGTCGCACCCAACAGGCAATCGACGACGAGGTCCTCGCTTTGCAATCCGTTCAGTGTCACTTCGACCTGTATTTGTATACTATCGCGGTAGAAAATCTCACCATCGATACCTCCGCTACAACGCGCGCTAACGCCCGACCAACATTCCAGAACTCGCTTTTTCCACAACGCAAGGAGCTCCGCATTCCCTGCCCTGCCGAGCCGTCGATTTTGCGCCGCTGCAGGTTGGTACATGGTTTCGACATATTGGGCGACCATGCGCTGGGCGTTAAAGCGGCTGATGATCGACTGCATGGAGGCGCGCGACAAATGCACCCACTGGGCGGGGTATTGACTCCCATTGCGATCGTAATAAGCCGGCACAACCTGGTGTTCCAAAATGTCGAGAAAATCTATCGCTTCCTGGCGGGAGCAATACTCCGGATCCCATCCGGTCTGTTTATGCGGCGAAACCGCCCAGCCATTATTGCCGTCGTAACCCTCCTCCCACCAGCCGTCGCGGATACTGAAATTAACGACCCCGTTCGCACCGGCTTTCTGACCCGAAGTGCCGCAGGCTTCGAGCGGATATTCCGGTGTGTTCAGCCAGACATCGCACCCGGCAACAAGTACCCGAGCCAAAGCCATGTCGTAACCCTCGAGAAGTAATATCCGGCCGATAAATTCCGGCTGCAACGAGTACTCGTGAATGTCTTTGATCAACGCCTGACCAGGCTCGTCACTGGGGTGCGCTTTGCCGGCAAATATAAAAATGATGGGGCGATCAGGATCCTGGAGCAGCGAGAGCAAACGCTCCAGCTGGGAAAATAATAGTGTCGCTCGCTTGTAAGTGGCGAAACGTCGGGCGAAACCAATAATCAACGTATCGCATTCGCCATCGGAAATATATGCCGTACTGCGCTCTACCAGAGCCTGACTCAGCCCGTTGCGAAGATGTTGACGGCACAAGCGTCTATGAACATCTTGCACCAGTGACTGCTTGATGGCGCTATGCGTCTGCCACCAGAGCGCGTCGTCAATGGTTTCCAAGCATGTCCAGTATGCCTTTTCGTCGAGACGGGTACGCCAGTCTGGAAACCGGGAGTCGAACAATTCGACCCAGTGCTTGTCGAGGATGCTTTCAACGTGCACGCCATTGGTAATATGGCCGATAGGATTTTCTCTGAAGGGAATCTGCGGCCAGATATGCTGTTCCATGTGTGCGGCGACACCGCCGTGGATGCGGCTGACGCCGTTGTGAAAACGCGAGCCGCGCAAGGCCAGCGAAGTCATGTTGAAATGGTGCTGGTTTGCCGGGGATTTTCCCAAAGCCATAAATTCGTCGAAGGCGATGCGCGCATCCAGCGAGTAACGGCTGAAATAGTGCACCATTGTCTCTTCGTCAAAACTATCGTGACCCGCAGCGATCGGTGTATGAATGGTGAACACCGTCGCACCGGCCACTTGTTCGAGCGCTGAATGAAAGTCCGCTCCTTTCCTGGTCAGTTCGAGCACGCGCTCAAATATCTGGAATGCGGCATGACCTTCGTTGATATGCCAAACAGAGGGTGCCAGCCCAAGCGCCCGCAAGGCTCGGACACCGCCGATTCCGAGAATCATTTCCTGTTGAATACGGGTATGCTGATCCCCGCCATATAAGCGATTGGTGATCAAGCGGTCTTCCTCGATATTCACCGGCAAGTCGCTGTCCAACAGATAGAGTGAAACCCGACCAACGGCTGCGCGCCAGACCCGCAACTGCACCTTGCGATCTGCAATTTCAATCTCGACGTGTATCTCCTTTCCCTTGTTATCCCACGCCAATGCAATGGGCAGGTTTACAAAAGGTTGATTGACGCCAAGGGAAATTTGCCGTCCCCGGGAATCGATCGTCTGATTGAAATATCCCTGGTGATAAAGCAACCCGACGGCGACGAAAGGAATACCCATATCGCTGGCAGCCTTGCAATGATCGCCGGCCAGTATCCCTAGGCCACCCGAGTAGATCGGAAAACTTTCGTGAAAGCCAAACTCCGCACAAAAATATGCCACCAGCGGCAAATCGCCGGCGCCCTCCTGCACCTCATTTTGCGTCGGCGCGCTACGGCTGTGGTAGTCGTCGTAAAAGCCTACCGCGGCATGATACTTTTCGAGGTACTCTGGATCCGCGGCGGCGGCTTCCAGTTTGCCTTGCTCGACCCGGCGCAGAAATAACTTTGGGCTATGGTTGCACGTCTTCCACAACTCTGTATCCAGGGAAAAAAACAACTCCCGGATAGGACGGTGCCAACTGTACAGGAGGTCATTGGCCAGATCGTGCAACCGCGCCAGCGCCGCGGGAACACGAGGCTTTACCTCCAGACTAAAGTCAGTCGCGGCCATGTCGTCACGCCAATGAAAAGACAGCAGGGTGGTTCTCTGATCCATTTAATCCCATCCCGGTCCCCAAGAGTTGATCAGCATCAATCTTTACGTGCACAGCACAATCTGTCGCGCCGGGGTGGATTGCGGCTCAAAAAGCACAGGCCTCAAACCGTGGCCCCCTCCTTGATCGACATGGATTCGCGACAATCTATTTAAGATTGTCGGGCCTGCAGTCCCGACTCAAGCCTCCAGTGCCGCGGGCTGGTGGCAAAAAATGGTGGACTCGGAGTTAAAAATACTGACAAAACGTTCAACTGATCATAAGATTAAAAAGTCACTCAAAAATGCGGAGATAGCCCTGATACTTAATGTCCAGGTAAATATACAGCCAGCGGGGATGAGGCCAGAGTGAGTCGAGCGAGCGCTACGGGTGCCTCGCTACCCGCGCTGTCCAGCCCCTTCGTCGTGCTGCTCGATAACCAGGGCTGCATCAGGCAACTGAACAGCAGTGCCTGCCGGCTACTCGAAGCCCGGCCGGAAGAAATAATGGGCAAGGTTTGGTTTTCGCTCTGCATACCCGAGGCCTGGCGCGCATTTGCCATCAAGGTGTTTCGGCAGACATTGGCCAAGGGGCTCCAGGATCCAGCTTTTTATATCACCGCACCCCTACAAAGCGCTTCCGGTCAACAATACCGCCTGGACTGGTATGTTGAACCCCTGTTCGACAACGAGGGTATCTCCGGCGCCATACTCACAGGCCTGCACGCCGGCAGCGAGGCAGCCGGTTCTGCGGAGGACGATGTTTTCTTGCAAGCTACGGCTCAAAACCAGGCTGTGCTCGACAACGCGGCCGAAGCCATTATCAACGTCGACATACACGGCACCATCACCGGCGCCAATAAAGCCACCGCTTCGATATTTGGCTACACCATCGACGAATTGATCGGCCAGAACATTAATTCGCTTCTGCCAGAAGCAAACGGTCATTCTGGCAAGATTCCCGAAGCCGTCGGCAGCCAGTCGGGACCGGCCCTATCACCGATTAAAGGTCGAGAACTGACAGGCCACAGAAAGGACCGCTCCGAGATCACACTGGAACTCTACGTGACCGAGGTAAACGTGCACGACAAAACCAGTTATACCTGGGTGATCAGAGATGTTAGTGAACGGCGCGCTACAGAACTTCAGCTACGGCAGAATACAGAAGAACTACAGCTGACGCGGGATCGGCTTGCCCACCTCGACCGCCTCCATATCGCCGCGGAAATGTCGACGGGTATCGCCCACGAGCTCAACCAGCCTCTGGCGGCCATAGCCATGTACGCCCAGGCTTGCAGGCGCGCAGCGCAAAACAGCTACGCCGACAATGAACTATTGCTGGACAGCCTGTCGCGTATCGACGAACAGGCGCAGCGGGCCGGCGAAGTGATTCGCAGCCTTCACTCCCTGGTCAGCAAACAGAAACCTCGACGGGAATTATCGGATATCAACGAACTGCTCCATAATACTGTCGAACTGGCGCGCATGAACATCGACGCCCACGGTATTGCCATCGAATACCAGTTATCGGGTCATTTACCGAAAATCAGGGTGGTTTACCCGCAGATCCAACAAGTCTTGCTGAATCTGATCCGCAATGCCTGCGATGCCTTGTCGGCCAGTCGAGTAAAAGACAAAAAAATCGCTATCGCAAGCGAACTGGATAACG
>DJFY01000022.1 GCA_002431545.1 Cellvibrionales bacterium UBA5860
GCGTTATCAGTCGTTTATGTAGACTTACTACACTGCACGCCTTCTGCCTTTGTGAAACAAAGAATTAGGCGAAAACCTGCTTTCGGCAGGGGTGATCCAATTAGTGTGAACAGGTCCTAAAGCATTTCCGTGGCTATTTTTTCCATTTCGTCGAGGATGACATCAAGCGGTCCTTCCGGAAGCCAGTAGACGATGCGTTCGGCACCGGCTGCCTCCAGTGCCCTGACTTCTTCTTCCTTGCGCCATTGTCCGGCACCACTGAACACGGTCTTACTCAGTTCATCGTAGTTGCGTCTGGCATCGTCGGCAGCGCGTTTTAGCTTGTCGATGCCCTCGGCAAATTGTTCGACGCTCTGTACCACCGGCAACCAGCCGTCGCCCCATTCGGCAATGCGTTTGAATACGAGTTTGGCGGTAAAACCACCCAGGAGAATTGGCGGGTGTGGTTTCTTGTAGGGTTTCGGGAAGCATTTGACCGGAGGGAATTCGGCATACTTGCCATGGTATTCGGATTCGTCCTTGGTCCAAAGTTCCTTCATGGCCAGGACATGGTCCTTCGTTTGCCCCCAGCGTCGGTCAAAATCACCGCCAAGTATTTCGCATTCCTCGCGGTTCCAGCCTGCGCCGATACCCATTAAGAATCGTCCGCGGGAGGCGTGGTCCAGTGTCGCCACCAGCTTTGCCATCAACAAAGGATTGCGCTCGGGAACCAGGATGATGCCCGTGCCGAGCTTGATGGTGTCAGTTACCGCTGCCGCGCGCATCAACATCATTAGCGGATCCGGCATTTTCCAAAGATAGTCCGGATCGGGGCGATTGGGCGCTACGCCTGGATATTTGTCGCTGTAGTTGACCGGGAGAATCGTGTGATCGGGCACCCAGTAGGATTCAAACCCCAGTTCCTCAGCGCGTCGGGCAACGACCGCCGGGTCAGCAGACATGTCCGGTAAAATGGAAAACACGCCAAAATCCATAATCCACCCCCTGTGATTTCGTTTTGTAAGATGCTTCGATTGCGGAGCTTTGGTTTGAGTCTAGTGGTCGTGCCGGAATCAGGCAACAATTGACGTCTTTGTAAGGTTGGCATTCACCGGGCAAGTTCATAAGATAAGCGAATCAGGCAGCCCTCCGGCGCTTTCGATAACGGCCATGCTGGGATTCAGACGGATACTGGAATCCGGACACATAATAAATCAGGCGGATATTATGCATAGCAAACAACTCGAATATTGCACCACAGAACTCGATGGACGTATTTTGACCGTCACCCTCGACCGTCCCGACGTCATGAACGCACTGCACGCACCGGCAAATCGCGAGCTGGAACAGGTGTTCAATGAATTTGCCGAGGACCCGGAACAATGGATCGCGATCATTACCGGCGCTGGTGATCGCGCCTTCAGTGCCGGTAACGACCTGAAGTATCAGGCCAGTGGCGGCAAGCTGGAGATGACCGAAACCGGATTTGCCGGGTTGACCAGCCGTTTTGGCATGAACAAGCCGGTTATCGCCGCGGTCAATGGCATTGCCATGGGCGGCGGTTTTGAAATTGCACTGGCCTGCGATTTGATTATTGCGTCCGACAACGCCGTGTTCGCCTTGCCCGAACCGCGCGTCGGTCTGGCGGCGCTGGCGGGCGGACTGCATCGTTTGCCGCGGCAAATCGGCCTGAAGCAGGCTATGGGAATGATACTCACCGGACGGCGGGTTACCGCTTCCGAGGGGTTTGAACTGGGTTTCGTTAACGAGGTGGTGCCTCAGTCTGAATTGATGGCTGCGGCGCGGCGCTGGGCAGAGCAGATACTCGAGTGTTCACCCCTGTCAATCAGGGCCAGTAAGGCGGCGGTGATGACGGGCTTAGACCAGTCCAGCCTGGAGGCAGCCATGGCTTTGAAACTCGACGCGGTACGCGCTTTGTTTAACAGCGAAGATTTTATCGAGGGGCCGAAAGCGTTTGCCGAAAAACGCCCACCCAACTGGAAAGGCCGCTAGATTTTCTTTTACTCATCCGCATTTTGCTGGTCAAAGTGGGGCATCAGGTGGCAAAATAGCGGCCCCATTCGGGGTTTCACTGCGCCTCTGTAGCTCAGCTGGATAGAGTAACCGGCTTCGAACCGGTTGGTCGGGAGTTCGAATCTCTCCAGAGGCGCCATTTTCCAGAGTTTAAATGCTCCAGGCAGACAGTTATTCGGGTATCAGGCAGTGTTTTGCCTGACTCAGGACGCTGTTGCTCTATAAAGCGCGAAGTGCCCGATAAAGACGTTTGCTTGGGCGATTATTTCAGACTGCACTATCTGAGCAATGCGCCTAGAACATCGTTTACTCGATACATTGCATTCGAGACTACAGCGGTTTTCGGCGCTATTCTTTTGTTCTTCTATGCTTGGCTTAAGGTATTCGTAGCGCGGTTTTCTGAGCGAGGTGTGCTGGTAAGCGAATTTTCGACCACAAGAAAACAGGGGGGAAGATGAACCGAGTAGACGGCAAGATAGCCATTGTTACTGGCGGTGCGCGTGGTTTGGGTGCGGCTTCGGCCAAGCGACTGGCGCTGGCCGGTGCCAGTGTCATGCTGACTGATCAGCGGGAGGAACTAGGAAATAACACGGTGGAGGCAATAAAGGAGGCTGGTGGTGAGGCCTGTTTTATGGCGCAGGATGTTAAAGACGAGGCCCAGTGGCAGGCTGTGGTGCAGGCCACGGTCGAACGTTTTGGTGGTGTCGATATATTGCTCAACAACGCCGGTATCGGTACCGGTGGGCGTATCGACAAAATGGAACTGAAAGACTGGCAGCACCTCATGGCCGTCAACATGGAAGGCGTTTTTCTGGGCATGAAACACTGTATTCCCGCGCTGCGTCAGCGTGCCAACAAGTGGGAAGGCGGCGGCGCGATCATTAACATCTCCTCAATCATGGGGTTTATCGGTGATGTTGGCTCGACAGCCTATTGTGCATCCAAGGGCGGGGTGCGTCTCGCGACCAAGGCGGCGGCACTTGAATGTGCGAAACTGGGTTTCAATATTCGCGTTAATTCGATTCACCCGGGTTATATGGAAACGGAGGGCCTGCAGAGTGCTTTGCGCGTAATGGCTGGCGGGGGCGGGGACGAGGCCAGGGAATCCGCACGCCAGAGCATGATCAAGGCGACACCGATTGGACGGCTGGGTAAACCGGATGACATTGCCAGGGGCGTCTTATTTCTTGCCTCCGATGATGCCGCGTTCATTACGGGTACCGAACTGGTTATAGATGGGGGTGTACTGGCTCAATAGCACAACAACAGTTTGCGTGTTATTGCATGAGTTGAGCTTCAGTAGAAATCGCAGCGAGCAAAGTTTTTCTCGCTGCCCCGGTAATTGAACTAGACTGGATTGTAAGTGATTGTGAGTGTCGATAGCGCCCTTGTTGAGATAACGCTGCCAAGGGCGAGATGTTGGCGACATAAATGAATTAACCTTCCAGCAAGAACCCGACAAAGGTTGGATGGCCATTGCGTCAGGCCAGCGCTACATGCGCCTGTCGGATTGACGCCGCTTATGCCAGAGCAAACCAAGAGAGGCGCGGATCAGGATGAAGCTAAAGTGAAGCTAAAGTACGAACGGAAAACACTGGCGCGCCGCGGCACGTCGCGAGCTAATACCATGAGGACGCATTCCGGAAGACCCGTGCACACGAAATTTTAAAGTTTTCGATAGCAATAAAAAACACGCAACAGAGGGTTAAGGGGGTGAGATATGCCGGTTCCACCGAAAGAAGAGGTCGTGCTGAATTGGTTCGACGAATTGTCAAACTGGGGTCGTTGGGGTGATGACGATCGTCTCGGTACCCTGAATCATTTGACACCGGAAAAACGTGTGGCCTCTTCGACTCTGGTCAAAGAGGGTATTTCCGTATCCTGTAGTTGGGATATCAAAACCGGTCAACAGCCAGGCGCCACAGTCGAGTCCCAGCGGTACATGCTGTCCACCGGGCTTGGCCTCGATCAAGAGGGGCGCAAGGGACTGTTTGGTGCCGGTCGTGCCGGCGCCGCCCAGGAATATATCGGTATGGTATTCCACGGTCTGGATGTGACCCATCTGGACTCTCTGGCCCATCTTTTTTGGGACGGCAAAATGTACAACGGGGTATCGTCCGCCATGGTCTCGGACCGGCAGGGGGCATTGCATCACGACGTACTCGCGGTACAGGACGGTGTCACCACGCGCGGTATTTTCCTGGATATTCCGCGGTTGCGTGGGGTCGACGTGCTCGACGCCGATGACCACATTTTTCCAGAAGACCTGGAAGCGGCAGAAAAGGCTGTGGGTGTGACAGTAGAACCGGGTGATGTGCTGCTCGTGCGCACCGGCGAGGGCGGCGCCCGCATGGTTGAGAAAAAGGCATATAACGCCAATAAACCCCGTTCCGGCTACCAGGCGGCGTGTTTGCCCTGGCTGCACGAGCGCGGTGTAGCCATGATTGGTTCCGATGTCGCGCAGGATGTGACGCCCTCCGGCTACAAGACGGTGAGTATGCCGATCCACATGGTTGGCATCGTCGCTATGGGCCTGTGGCTTATCGATAATTGTCAGCTCGAGGACCTGGCCGCGACCTGCGAGCGCCTGGGCCGCTGGGAATTCCAGTTCGTGCTGGCACCGATCCGCTTTCAGGGGGTGACCGGCAGCCCGGTAAATCCCCTGGCTATATTCTAACGGGCGAGCGTTAAACCTTGACTGGTATTATCGACACGCCGCTGCTGATTGTTGGTGGCGGGCCCGCGGCGCTCGTGCTTGCCCAGCTAGCCGGTGGCGCGAGCCTCGGCAGTCTCGTAGTGGGGCATAGGTCCCGGGGGCAGGGCGAAACAGTTGAGCTCAGCGCCGAGGCCGTGGCGCTACTGCAGCCACATGGCGTGATCAATGTATTGCTGCCCTACGCAGAACGTACCGAGCCCATGGTTATCGATAGTGCGCTGTTTGAACAGGTACTCAAACATCACTGTGTGGTCAGCATGAATATTACGGTTTACGATGGTTTCGACGTGTCGAACCTGGTTTCGAAGTCGTCCGGCGTCAGTGCCACGATCAGCGATGGCCGCTCGCAATGGCAGGTCGAGGCCGACCGAATGGTCAACACGGCGCTGCTGCCGGTAGAACTCAACGCAGCCATCTGCGAGGGGGCGGCATTTGCCAGGCGCATCACTGGCCAAGCCTGGCTTACCTGATTAGTGCGAGGCGCTAGCGGAATCGCTCGCCAACGAGAGCGGTATACCGTCGTCTCTAAGCAAAACATAGATGGCGGGAATGACGATCAGCGTGAGCACGGTCGAAGATGCCAGGCCGTACATGAGCGAGACGGCCATGCCGTGAAACATGGGGTCGGGCAGGATAAATGCCGAACCGGCAATGCCTGCGAT
>DJFY01000025.1 GCA_002431545.1 Cellvibrionales bacterium UBA5860
GTGCCACTCGGTGCGCTCCTGCTGTTGGCCCGTCTGTTTGTCTTTCCAGCTTTCACTGGTCGCCAGCGTGACGTTGGTCACAGCCCCGCCCGACGGCATGTACCTGGTTTCAGGATCCTGCCCGAGATTACCGATCAGGATGACTTTGTTGATTCCTCTGGCCATAAATTTTCCTCGCTAAAGACACCTGTATGGTGATCACTCTCCCAGAGCGATATGCATCTAATTCATCAATCACGGCGTCATCCATTCCGACCACGGTCGAAATGCATCGCTTGCCGATCCGATCTGGCGCGATACTAGTATGCTGAATTACCCGGCCGCGACGCCCTACTCGCCCTGCCCCGGTCAAAGTTGGTGCAACCCACCCCTACAACGCCCATTGACGGCGCCGCCAATGCAACTTGGTAAGTGCAAATTGAGTGTACCGCCTTGCACTACTCAAAATCCATCGCTTCGTACCGAAAAGCCTGGGTCGAGCCCCCACAAAACGCCACCCCCAACCGATCAGATTTTTGATATGGGACCATCGTCAGCGCGCTGCATTTGTTGCAGGACGCTATCGAACTGAGCCTGGTCAAAGTGCGCATCGTCAACTTTTATGTAGGCCAGGCTATCGCGTGGCAAAACGACAACATCTTCCACACCCCTAGTTTCAACGACCAGGCGCCGGGCATCAAAAGGAAGACTGGCATCATAAGTCACCGCCAGGCTGCGCAAATATCGAGGAGGCCGCATTGTCATAGCAACAGACAACCATAATAAAACCACGATCAGGGAAGCCCAGAATACGGCGGCATCACCGAAATTCATGGCGACCGCCCCCCCTGTCACGCCGCCTAGAAACGCCCCCAGGAACTGACTGGTGGAGTAAACCCCCATCGCTGTACCCTTGATACCGGCAGGTGCTAATTTACTTACCAGCGAGGGAAGGCTGGCCTCGAGCAAATTGAAGGCCATAAAAAACAGCAGTAAACCAAGCACCATATGGCTGAGGTCAGCACCGGCTGCAGCCATGATGCCTTCAGCCACGGCAAGGATGACGATAGCGCCCACGAAAACTGGCTTCATACGCCGCCGCGTTTCGCCGTACCAAATAAACGGCACCATCATCAGGAAGCCTCCCGCCATCACGGAGAGATACAAATACCAGTGGCGATCCCTGGTGAAATCAAACTGCTGCTCGAGCAATACCGGCACCGCCACCCAAGTCGCCATCTGAATAAAGTGAAGGGCAAATATACCCATATTTAGACGCAGTAACTGGCTGTCGTGTATGACACGCTTGATCATTGCCGGCACCGGGATCACTTCGTGACCGCGGTGACGCACCGACGGATTGGGGACCCCGATGAGAACTATCAACAACCCCGAAAGCGCCAGCCCCGCCGTCAACCAGAAAACGCCTGACAAGCCCCACCATCCCGCAGCCAGCGGCCCCAATACCATCGCCAGCGCAAAGGCGAGACCGATAACACCACCAACTGCCGCCATAGCACGAGTCCGATGCTGCTCTTGGGTGACGTCCGACAGAAGAGCCATGATAACGCTGGCAACAGCGCCCGCACCCTGCAAAAAGCGCCCAATAACGACCCCATGGAGCGATTCGGCCAGGGCGCATATAACACTACCGGCCAGAAATAACAGCATGCCAAAGGCAATCACAGGCTTACGCCCGATACGATCCGACAACAGGCCAAAAGGTATTTGCAGAACGCTCTGACTCAAGCCGTACACGCCCAGCGCAAGGCCTATAAGAAAGGGAGTGCTTCCAGGATAGTGTTCCGCATAGAGTGCGAATACCGGCAACACCATAAATAGGCCCAGCATTCGAACAGCGTACAAAAAGGCCAATGCCAGCAGAGAGCGAACTTCAGAGGGGGACAAAACAACCCGTCAACTTATGAAAGCGGCATTGTACTCGAAGCTAGGCGGTGTTCGTTAGCAATTTAGGTGGTTATAATTGCGCAAACCCGGCCGAGAACCACGATCTCTGTAAGCCACCACATGCCCAGTAACTATCCGCCGGCCTTGGCCAAAACCGAGGACACAGACACGCCGCCCTGCCCGACCTTCCCCCCGGAAACACCAACGACGAACTCCAGTTATAACCCGTCAGCGCAAACACCTCACGTAGCTATTCTTTTGTGTACCTACAATGGTGAGCGGTTTATAGAAAAACAGCTGGATACTATTCGAAGCCAGGCGCATACCAACCACAGCCTGTGGGTATCGGACGACGGTTCGACGGATCGCACGCTGGCAATCCTGAAACACCATCAACAGCGGTGGGATAAGAACCTCTTCTCGATCCAGCAAGGCCCCCAAAGAGGCTATGCAGCGAACTTCCTGTCTTTGGCCTGTCGTGAGGAAATCGACGCTGCGTACTATGCTTTTGCCGACCAGGACGACATCTGGGAGGCCGAGAAACTTTCTCGCGCCATTGCCCAGCTGGAAGCATTGGACCCTTCGGTCCCAGCGATGTATTGCGCCCGCACACGGCTCATTGATGAGAAAGACAGGGCATACGGATTTTCACCACTTTACTGCAGACCCCCGGGCTTTGGAAACTCATTGGTGCAAAGCATCGCCAGTGGCAACACCATGATTATGAACAAGTCAGCCCAACGGCTGCTTTGCAAAGCCGGTGAACTTGAAATCGTCAGTCACGACTGGTGGCTTTATAGCCTGGTGACCGGCGCAGGTGGCGTGGTAATTTACGATCCGGTGCCCACTGTTCAGTATCGGCAGCACGCCGACAATGTGCTCGGTGCCAGCCCGGGAATTAAAGCCACCCATAAGCGTATTAACCTGCTAATGAAAGGACGCTTTCAGTCGTGGAACGAGATCAACACCAAAGCGCTAAACAGACCCCGAAACCTGCTTGCCCCAGAAAACGCATCAATGCTTGAACAGTTTTGTCGCGCCAGAAAAAATTGGCTCTTGCCGCGGGCATATGGCGTTTGGAGATCAGGTGTATACCGGCAAACAATTGTTGGGGATTTAGGGTTAAGCACAGCTATCATATTCAACAAGATATAAGTCCAGAGACATGGCTATACTGGTAACCGGCGGCGCGGGATTTATTGGCGCAAACTTTATCCTTGAATGGTTGGGAAATGACCTTCCCGCTATCGTCAATATCGACAAATTGACCTACGCCGGCAATATCGACAATCTTGCGACAGTTGCGGAGCACGCTGATTACACCTTCGTCCACGGGGACATTGCAGACGGTGAACTGGTCAGCCAAATCCTGACCCAACACCAGCCTTCAGCCATCATCAACTTCGCTGCAGAAAGCCACGTCGACCGGTCTATTCATGGAGCCAGCGAATTTATTCAGACAAATGTCGTCGGCACGCTCAACCTGCTGGAGAAAACACGCGAATATTGGCTCGGTCTGGACGCGAACGAGCAACAACGTTTTCGCTTTTTACACGTATCTACCGATGAGGTCTATGGGTCGCTCCATACAGATGATCCGGCGTTTACCGAAAGCCATCCCTACCAGCCCAACAGCCCTTACAGTGCCAGCAAAGCAGCTTCCGATCACCTGGTACGCGCCTATTTTCATACCCATGGCTTGCCGGTACTGACCACCAACTGCTCTAATAATTACGGGCCGTACCAGTTCCCTGAAAAACTGATTCCCCTCGTGATCCATAACGCTCTCCAGGGGCAACCCTTGCCGATTTATGGCGATGGCCAGCAAATTCGCGACTGGCTTTTTGTAACTGACCATTGCAGTGCGATTCGATGCGTACTTGAAGCAGGTGAGCCCGGGGAGGTATACAACATTGGCGGCCTCAACGAAAAAACCAACCTGCAGGTTGTCAACACCGTATGCGACCTCCTCGACGAGTTGGAACCACGCGCCGATGGCAAGTCCTATGGGCGACAAATCGAGTTTGTCAAAGACCGACCCGGACACGACAGGCGATATGCGATCGACGCCAGTAAAATTGAAACAGAACTAGGCTGGACGCCAAGGGAATCTTTTGAAAGCGGCATGTTAAAAACGGTCCAATGGTATCTCGATAACGCGAAATGGGTCGATCGCGTGACCAGCGGGGATTACCGCTCCTGGGTCGCTCGGCACTACGCATGAGCATATTGCTGCTTGGCGCCAACGGCCAGGTCGGCTGCGCCCTGCAACGCAGCCTGGCCCCGCTAGGGCATTTAAAGGCATGTGACCGACACAGCGCCGATCTGGAAGACACCCAGGCACTAGCATCACTGATACATAAAGAAAAACCCGGCATCATTGTTAACGCCGCTGCCTATACCGCCGTCGATCAGGCCGAATCCGAGCGAGGTGAAGCCGAGGCAGTGAACACGAAAGCCGTAGCGGTACTCGCGGAAGTCTCACGCGATATCGGGGCGTTACTAGTCCACTATTCCACTGACTACGTGTTTGATGGCAAACAGGAACAACCCTATCGGGAACAGGACCCCACCAATCCGCTGAGTGTCTACGGTCAAACCAAACTCGCCGGGGAGCAGGCCCTCAAAGAAAGTGGCTGCAAACACCTTACCTTTCGCACGTCCTGGGTATATGCCAATGGCGGCCATAACTTCCCGAGCACTATACTGAGGCTGGCGCGCGAGCGCGATTCGCTCTCGGTTGTCGCCGATCAATACGGCGCCCCAACCCATGC
>DJFY01000063.1:0-1099 GCA_002431545.1 Cellvibrionales bacterium UBA5860
TGGAACAGGCGGCGGATGACTGGCGCGTGCATGGCGACGCGATGGAGGGGCCCTGGTCGTGCTCCCGGTCAAGGCCGCACTGGAGCCTGAGGAGGAGCGGCAGCAACACCCGCGCACTGACCTGATCCCGTTTGAATCCGAGCCCAAGTTCATGGCCACGCATGCATCATGCACACGACGGCAGCACCATGATTTATCTCAAGGTGGCGCCTGAACAGGTGCTGGCGCGTTGCGCCAAAGTACCAGGCGCAGTGGGAGATGAACTGCCGATGGATGCCGAACGCTGGCGGCACCGGGTGGAGGAGCGGGCAAACCAAGGCCAGCACGCACGGTTCCACGCTGGAAGAGCCCCGAACCTACGCGGTCAATACTTTGGTGGCAATGGAAGTGTTTTACCTGTTTAGCGTCCGCTATTTGCGCGCGCCATCGTTCAAGCTTGAGCGGTTGTTCAACTCTCGCGCGGTTCTGGTCGCCGTGGCGGTGGTTGTAACTCTCCAGTTGTTCTTCACTTATGTGCCGCCGTTCATGGAGCGTTTGTTCGACACACGGCCGGTGGACTTCATGCACGGCGTGGAAATCATTGCGCTGGGCGTGGCACTTTTTATGATCCTTGAACTGGAAAAACTCGCGCATCTTGCGCAGCGCGAGTGGCGCAAGATGCGCGATGGCAGCCGCGGCAGTCCGGGGCGGAGCGAGGCCAAATCATGACGGTGTTCCCGGATGTGTTCACCGAGATAGCGGTACTGCTGCTGTTTGCCGCGGCAGTAGGGGCGTTGGGCGTACGCCTGCGCCAGCCCTTGATCGTCGCCTTTATTGCTGTGGGAATATTGGTTGGCCCGTCGGTGCTCGGTTGGGTCAGTGCGAACGACCAGATCGATCTGCTGGCAAAGTTCGGCATTACCTTGTTGCTGTTTGTCGTCGGCTTGAAACTAGACCTGCACATTATCCGCACCATGGGTCCGGTCGCCCTGGCGACGGGGCTCGGTCAAGTGGTATTTACCAGCATCATTGGATACCTGATCGCAATTGCATTCGGTATGTCACCCGTCGCAGCCCTGTATGTGGCGGTTGCGTTGACGTTCTCCAGCACCATCATCAT
>DJFY01000063.1:1388-9502 GCA_002431545.1 Cellvibrionales bacterium UBA5860
TTCCTCATCGTGCAGGACCTGGTCGTCGTGCTGGTGATGATCGGTCTCAATGCCCTGAATGCGACCGGAGAAGTCACGTTGACCCAGGCGGCATTCGCCATATTGCTTAAGGGCGCAGGTTTCCTGCTGTTTGTTGGATTGGCCATGCGGTACCTGTTGCCACGGCTGCTGCACATGCTGTCACGTTCCCAGGAATTGCTGGTGCTGTTCGGCATCGCCTGGGGAGTGGCGCTGGCGGCGCTCGGCGCCACGCTTGGTTTCAGTAAGGAGGTAGGCGCCTTTGTCGCGGGCGTGTCATTGGCCTCCACGCCCTACCGGGATGCGCTCGGCGCACGCCTCACGAGCCTGCGTGACTTTCTGCTGCTGTTCTTCTTTCTCGACCTGGGGGCGCGACTCGACCTGGGGTTGCTGGGCACTCAACTGGTTGAGTCGCTGGTGTTCTCCCTGTTCGTCCTGATTGGTAATCCCCTCATCGTCATGGTCATCATGGGCGTGCTGGGTTATCGCAGTCGTACCGGCTTCCTGGCTGGGCTCACGGTGGCCCAGATTAGCGAGTTCTCCCTGATCCTGGGGGCGCTGGGCCTGAGCCTCGGCCATATCGATCGTGAAACCATGGGCCTGATCACGCTGGTGGGCCTGATCACGATCAGCGTTTCTACGTACATGATCATCTATTCGCATCCGCTGTATGAGCGCCTGGCGCCCTGGCTTGGGGTCTTCGAACGCAACCGGCCTCACCGGGAGACTGAGCAGGATGCCGTGCCGAATGATGCCGTGCCACTGGTCATTCTGTTCGGGCTGGGGCGTTACGGTAACAGTATTGCCCGAACCTTACGTGAGAGGGGCTGGCGGGTGCTGGGCGTCGATATTAATCCGGACCTGACTCGTGCAGGAGATTCCATGGGATACCCGGTTATGTTCGGGGATGCCGAAGATCCCGAGTTCATCGCGACGCTGCCGCTTAGACGGGCGCATAGTGTGGTGAGCACGGCTCGCGAACGTCACGTCAATCTATCGCTTATTCACTCGCTGCGTAGTCATGGTTACGACGGCCGAATCGCTATTGCGGCACAAGTGCCGAATGACGTCGCCAGGCTGGAACAGGCTGGCGCCGATCTGATTCTGGTGCCGTATGCGGACGCCGCCCGCGAGGCGGCCGACCGCATCATGGCCCCGGATTTCGGGCGGCAACCGTTCCAGGAGGCTCAATGAACTTGAACCGGGAGACAGACATGAAACAGACGGGCCAGGGTTCTGGCTGGTCGACGGTCGTATCACGGGCCCTGCTGTTTTCACTCCTATGGTGGGCGCTCAACGCTGGTACCTCGGTTAGGTCTTGTCTGGCGGGACGTGATGGGATTTGTACCCTTCTTCCTTTGGCATTCGTTGAGAGGGGACATGGATGTGGCGTGGCGGGCGTTTTATCCGCGTATGCAAATCACGCCGGAACTTATTGAGTATCCGCTTCGACTGCCGCCAGGCCTGCCAAGGGTGATCCTGGTCAATACGGTGAGCTTGCTGTCGGGCACGCTAAGCGCGGAACTGGGTGGCCAGGTATTGAAAGTTCATGTAGTAGATAGTCCGGGAGACTTCCTGGCAGAACTGGAGGCTTTAGAACAACGCGTGGGGTGCATGTTTAGAAGCGCCTCTGATGATTTACCGCAGAGGTGAATGAGGTGCAGCGATTCAAGAATATTTTTTGTGTAATGGAACATGGGGAGGCCAGCAAGCCCGCATTGGAAAGGGCGGTGGCGCTGGCCGAGAACAACCAGGCTGAACTGATGGTCGCGGATGTGATTCCACGCTTGCCAGCCGGTATCGGTATGCCCGATGGCGGCTCGGTCTCTCGAGATTACCAGGCGGCAATGGTGAGCGAGCATGACGCCAGCATATCGTTATACAGGTCTAGGCACACGGGATCATGTACGGTGCTGGCGTCGATATTGAGTTCGCTCATGTCGTTGACGATTATTACCACTTGCCGACAGGCACGATCGTTGAGGATATGACTCAGCACGGTGATCTTCCCTGCGCCGAGAAAGCCGGATAGGACGGTGACGGGCGGTCGATTAGCAGCTTTTTCGTCGTTGAGTTCGGCGCGCTCTCCGAGACTCTTATGAGCAGTATGAGTCGTATCCAAGGGCCTCCTTTTTCAGCGCAAACAGCCTGCTTTTGCAGAACGCCAGTTGCTGTGCATCCAAGTGCGGTATTACTGCGATGTCTTTAGGTGGCGCCATGATGATCTTGTCGTCCTGCCTATGTTAGCTCAGTACTAATTGCCTTTTATAAAAAGAAACGATATGGCATATCATAAATAGCTTGCCGGATTCGGGTGAGCGTCAAATGACAACAGAGTGTAGGAGAGGGGGTTGAAACAGTATCCTAGTAAAAGGGAATGTTTAGCGGTGTTCGGGGTAGCGGCTGCTTTATTGGTGTTGTCATTGCCAGTACTGGCCAGCGAAATTGTCGGTAGTGAGTCGACGGAACTTGAGACCGTCATCGTCACAGCCACTCGCACGGAAAAAAATATTCAGGATGTGCCGGTGTCGATCAGTGTGCAGGATATGAATGTGCTGTTGGAGCAAGGCGTTACCTACGGCGCGGACGAATTCCGGTATTTGCCCGGTTGAGGATTATCGGCTAAACAGCCAAAGTGTTCGTCGAGTGCTTTCTGGTAGGTATTTCTCTGGATCCTTACCCTGTTGTTTTTGCATCACGACCGGCCTAACGTAACGGCGTGATTGCCGCCATTGTTTTGTTCGCCTATTTGCACAGGTCAAGCATAGAGGGGGAGAAGTAATCAATGACCTCGACCCCATTGAGGTTCATTTTTTGCTGCCAGTAGCGGTATAAATAGAGCAAAGGCTGTTGGTTCCCTGGCGCGCTATGGCACGCCAGGGGAGACTATCCATACGCCTACTAGTAGCCCCATTAGTAGCCCCATCTACCAGGCGGCGCGATAAAGCGCTTCAAATGCTGCTGCATCAACGGGACGTGGATTAGTGAAGTTTACCGAGTCAACGATTGCATCTTCGATTAGCGCTGGAAGCAGGTCTTCTTCACCGCCCAGCTCTGATATAGATTTATCGATACCAATGTCGCTGCGAAGCTGAAGCGCCGCATCGATTGCACCGGCAGCGGTTGCTGGCCCCGAAGGTGCGAGTACCTTCGCCACTTCTGCATACTTATCAGCTCGTTTCGGCATATTGTATTCCATTACATGAGGCAGCATGGTTGCCAATGTCTGACCGTGTGCGGCATTGAGTCTGGCCGAAATTGCGTGGCCAGTTCCATGTACAGATCCCAGCCCCGCTACAGCAAAGGCTATTGCCGCCCTGGCGGATGCCAACAGCATCTGCGACCGTGCCTCTATATCCGATCCATCCTCGACCGCTTTACGCAGATACTTGCCGACCCTGGCGATTGCATCGAGCGCGATCGGATCTGAGTAGTTACAGGCCCCAAGCGATACGTAGGCTTCAATCGCGTGGGTCAACACATCATATCCGCACGTCGCAGTAGGATAGGCAGGCAGGCCGATGGTGAGGTCGGGGTCGAGTACGGCGAAGGCTGGCATGATGCTCGGGTGTATCACATAAGTCTTACGGCCCAAACGGGTGTTTGTAATCACACAAGCGCCGTTGGTTTCCGAGCCAGTCCCCGCAGTGGTAGGAACCGCGATGATCGGTGCTTGTGCATCCGCAGGCCTGGATGCCTCCTCATCGTCGTTGTCGCTGCCAGCCACCAGTGCGGATACAGGTGCCTGGAGTGCTTCTACGGTGCCGCCGTTGGCCGCCAATAGCGCGATCGATTTGCCACAGTCGATGGAAGAGCCACCGCCAATGGGGACAACACAAGCGTCGCCCAGCGCTTTGAGTCTCTCGGCGCCCGCCTCCACGTTCAGGTCTGTTGGATTGGGCTCGACGCCGTCGAATACATCGACGCGCAGATTAGCGGTTTTGAGCGCGTCCAGGATAGGTTGCAGAACACCACTAGCTGCCAGATTTTTGTCTGTAACAACGAGCGCTGCGTTCTTTCCAAACGATTTTATATGGCTGTTCAGCTCCTGGCTGGCGCCGCGACTAAAGACAATCTTGGGTAGTGGATTAACAACAAAATTCTCTTCTGAAAGCATAGCTGGCTCCTTAGGTTTATTTGCTACTACTCGATATTTCATGATATGTTATATCATCTCATGAAATAAGGGCTTGGCTGGTAAAATATGACGGAAATGAACGGTAAAGTTGCCATCGTTACGGGCGCTGCCCGGGGTTTGGGGCGAGCCTATGCAATCCATCTCGCGAAGCATGGTGCACAAGTCGTTGCGGGCGATGTGAGTGATTGCAGTGACACGGTTGCTGAAATCGAAGATAACGGTGGTGAGGCATTAGGTATTCACCTGGATATTGCCGAGACTGCTTCGTGTGAAGCGATGGCCAAGGCGACGCTCCAGCGCTTTGGTCGTATAGACGCCCTTGTTAACAACGCCGCGCTTTATGCCGGACTATCTGCCGCGCCGGCAAACAAAATCGACGAAGACGAATGGCAACAGGTGATGAACGTAAATGTCACCGGTCTCTGGCGCTGTGCAAAAGTAGTTATCGATCCGATGAAAGAGGTTGGCGGCGGTAGCATTGTCAACATTGCTTCGCTCGCGGCTCTGCATGGCATTCCTAATAGCGCTCACTATGCGACCAGCAAAGCCGCTGTCATCGGCTTGAGTCGCACACTGGCCCGTGAGCTCGGCCGTTACTGGATCCGCGTCAATTCAATCGGGCCGTCAGCGGTCATGACCGAAGGCACCAGCGAATTCATGGGCGATCGCCTTGAGCGAGCCAAAGAAGCCATAGCCGCTGGGCAAAGCCTGCGCCGGAATCTGGAGACCGACGACCTGGTCGGGACGGTTCTATTCCTGGCGAGCGATGCGAGCAAGTTCATTTCTGGCCAGACCATTATGGTTGATGGTGGAACTCACTTTCTCTAACCGCTATTTTTGATCGCTTGTTTGTGAGTGCACTGGGAACTCCAGTTAAGCCGCGAGTCCCCACTGAGTTTTACTGATTCACGCCAATTTCAGTCGCCCGATTATATTAAGGAAACTCTGATTAATTACCATGCGTTGCCATGGCGTCGTTAAAAACAGGCTCAAGCTGCTCATTTATTAGACCTAAACTCTGCGTTATCGCCTGTTTTTTGCCTAGCACTGGCCGCCTCGCCCACATTAATCAGAGTTTCCTTAAGTTTATTCCCGGGGTGGGCTGGTTCTTGCGGGTATTTGGTTTTTGGACGGGCGGGCCGGAACGGGGGGCAGACTCTGCTCCTGCCGGTTTTTAGTTGCTTTTGTAGACTGTTGATTGATGACCGATCATCACCATTATTTTGGTGGACCCCGCACCGTGGTGACGAATGCCACTCCTGGCGCACCGCGACAGATTCGAGTCACATTGGGAATGGTGTTTTGATATTTTAACCCCACCCGGGCACTACCGGTTTAGCCTCAGAATAATGAACATCTTCATTAAGTGCCATAATCGCGTGGGAAATGTTTATGGGAACGAGAAGGAATATTCACCCGAGTTCAAACTGATATTAGTTGAATTATCGAACCACCCCGGCCAAACGATTGCCCGAGTGGCTCGCGATGTGGGAATACCACTTGGCACTTTGGGTTACTGCGGCGAGAGCGCGACCCTCAGCTAAACCCTTTGCAAGCCAATCTATTGGCGCGCGTGCCACCTCGGTTATTCCTAGCAGACAGTCGTTCCCCTACTGCAATTAAAGACATGTTATTACATAACTGCAATTTAATATGATTTTCTTACCCCCAGCACAACCCTATAGGAACCACCCATGGCGCAGACACCGGACAGTACGACCAAGCATATCGCCGAAATCCAAACCTCCGATAGAGAAGCAGCTCGCAAGGCTGTAGCACAAGGGGTTCAATCCGCCAAAGAAAAGTGGATCGAGGCGCCACTCATCGTTGAAGCATTAGCACTCGAACTTGTATCCGTGGCTCAAACCAATCACTCGAGCAGTATGATGGCTGCTTATCTCAGAAACCTTGCAGACGCGATGGAAGCACAGGCAACCTACCACTAAAGGACAGTCAGGGAAGCGTTGGCTAGCCGCCACAGTTGATCTCCAGGGACAGGTTTAACGGATTCGCTCAAAGGTTACTAGACGACCGGATAGTTCGTGCTTGCCGTAACCAAGATGCACTTCCATCTCCGCTTCCAGGACGGGTTCGGCGATCTGCCTGGTGAGTCCCTTGAGTAGGTCGTACTCGCTTAGGATCTCTTTACGCGAGGAGCGGCCTTTAGGTTTTGGGAATATCCGATAAGACCGTTTTTCGTTCCAGCGGCGGCTGATTAAATCATCTATGCCGAGCATGATCGAGACTTCAAGTTAACCATCTTGTACACCTTGTATGGCTGTCCGGCACTGGGAGCACCAAGTTGATTGAAAACGATATAGCCACTGCTGCCTATGTCATTAAAGTAGATCAGATCGAGCCTCACGCCGAAAATTAAACGCTATTGTTTTATAACGCAGCTTAGAAGTTTTTCTTCGAGGCTTTCCAGCGAGTACTTTTCGCTGCTGATGCATTCTATGCGACTGTCGCTGCAATCTTTCAGCGTGATTGTAGTGAGGCTGCTATCAGCCATGTTGTAAGCAATAACGCCCCGGGATGTGGAAAAGACGCCTTTGATTCGCTCCGCTTCGATCCCTGACAGCAGCAAAAAAAGTTTGTCTGAATCAAAAACCCACTCGGGGGTGAATATCCAGCCTTGGCTGTAAAATCCCTCACCTTCATTCTTTATGCTCAAGTAACCCGTACTGGGAATGTCGGGTGTCTCAAGCAGAGCCGGAAAGTCTTCCTGTTTATGATGATGAGTATGGCTGTTATCGCGGTAGCTGGTAGCAACTGACAGCCAATTTGATTGTAAAGCTCCCTGGCTCACCTGGAATACCGGCGTGTTATTAAACTCTGGCGTGCTTTCCAGAAAATCCAACAATGCAGGGAAATCCCCGGACTGGTACTGGTCTGACTTATTGGCGACGATTACATCAGCGATGGCGAGTTGCTGATTGAAAGAGGGGTGATGGATATAGCGTTCGTCGTGTACTTTTCGCGCATCTACCAGGGTGACTGTTGCGCGGAGATCCAGCACTTCCCGATAATACTCAGAGGTCAGTACAGCCAGCACTTCTTTGGGATGGCCAAGCCCGGTCGGTTCTATCAAGAGACGATGGGGCCTGGCACTGGCCAGCAGCAGATTGAGGGCAACCTGCATGGGGAGACCAGCAGCACAGCACATACAACCACCGGGAACTTCGCGAATAAACATTCCCAACTCCTCGCTCTCGTTGCCGCTGAACAGGCTACCGTCGATACCGACTTCGCCAAACTCATTTACAAGCACAGCCCAACGCTCATCGTCCGGCTTATTTTTTAGCAGGTTTAGAATGGCGGTGGATTTGCCCACCCCCAAAAAACCGGTAATGACATTGGTGGGGATGGCTTTGAGCAGTGACATGTAGGGAGAAGTCCTTTTATTAATCTGCACAACAGACAGAACGAAGTTTGTTTAATTTAGTTGGTCACCTCTACAGGATTTCAAGGGGTGTAGCAGATCTGTTTGGTGAGTAATTCGATGACCATAAACGTATTTGTAAAAGCAGGCACCTCCGTAAGTGCTTGCGAACAGGTTCTTTTGATAGCCGAGGCCTATAAACAGGATTCGATGCCCCGATGCACGGTATTTTAATTGGTGGAATTAGCTACTAATTAATCATGGAATCATGCGGATCGGTGGCTGCAAGGCCTTGCTAATAAGCATTATGCTGCGGTGAATAATACTCAGATAACTGGCGGCTGGCCCCGAAGGTGGTGGCAATGCATCAGAGTACAGACTGCCACTGACCCTGATATCGATTTTCCGGCCTATCTGCGTAATCAGCCGCGGGTCGGTAATGTTTTCGACAAAAACAGCACGAATATTCTGTTGCCGGATTTGCCGAATCAGCTGGACCACGTCGTCCGCACTGGCTTGTGCATCAGTACTGATCCCTACCGGAGCAATAAATAGTTTGTTCCTGTTGTTGTTAAA
>DJFY01000063.1:9743-20924 GCA_002431545.1 Cellvibrionales bacterium UBA5860
TTAAAACCTGTAGTTAAAACCTGGAGTTAAAAGGTCCAATCAAAGCGCGAGGCGCGTACGGACGTGAATTCAGGCAAAGTCGAGGGTCAGTAGCACCCGTTTTTGGCCGGCCTCAACCATAGGGGAACGGTGAACAAGCCCCGCACCTTCATTGCCCTCCCACTGCTCGCCCTTCAGCAGGGCAATATCGCCGACTCCCAGTGTTTGGATGGCGTCCTCCGACGGGTACAAACCGCTATCTGCATCACTCAGTCCACCGCTGCCAGCACCGAGCTTGTCGCGGTTGACATGGTGATGAGGAAGCCATTGTGTGCCGCCACCGCAATAACTGGTAATCAATCGGCAGGGCACGCGGTCGACGTGGAATTTGGGGCACATGGCGGTCGTTAGTGGTGTCAGGCGCAGACCGACAGCTTGTAATTCGAAAAGGCAACAAAACATCTCCGCGAGCAGCTGGATATCCGCGCGCAGGAGTGGAAACTCCACGAGCCTGGGAAAGGTATCTTCCAGGTGCTTAAACTTGGGTTCTGGCAGGACTACGCGATAGGCAGGAAACGCCGTTTCCGCCACTAGCTTTTCGCATTCAGATATCAAGGAAGGTCTAAGCTGTCTTTTCCAAACCGCCATACCAATATCACTCTGATAGATATCTGTCAAAGCTTCCGGGGTCTTTGCGTAAACGCTTCGGCGGGATTCCGGGATGGTTAAAGGGCGAGCTGCTGTCATCCTTGCGCCCCCCAATTTGCAAAAAGGGGCATACCACCCGTCTGGCTCCAGTTCCTCATTTCAAGCAGTTTTTGTTCGCTGCGGTGCAGTTGTACGTCTTTTTGCACGGTGTTGGCGTCAACACTGATTTCGCTCATGTTGTTGTCGATCATCGCCGCTCGGCGGCTTGCACGATTGTTGAGGACAGGGCTCAAAGCCGTGTTTATTCCGGCATCGAGGAAACCCGAAAGAACAGTTGCCGGGCGCTTGTTGTCAGTATTCATTGTGATGTTTCTATCCTCTTTCGCTGTTTGGGTGTTGTTGCATGCGCGTCGAATTCTTCAATGTTGATGCCACTGCAAATACTCCCTGCGCCTGCTTGGCTCAATGTGATGGGGAGGATATTCTCAATAGATATGATATAACACAACATTTATGGATTTGCACCTGCGCAGAAGAATTGTTTTATATATGGAGAAAAAATGCATAGAAAAATCGGCTATGCCATATAGTCTCTGTTTTACCGAGTCCTTAGCTCTGTTCCAAGTCATAGGGAATCGGGGGATAAGGAAGCGGGCACTATTGGACTTGCAAGCGTTGAGTCTGTATCGCGGGGACTTTGCTCCTTCGATCTCTCTCAAGCGCAATCAGTCATAGATCCTGAAGTCTTGTGCAATGCAAAAGGGTAACCATTTGGGCGGCGGTTTTCAGGGCGCAAGCCTTTTACCCCTACTCGGGGAGATAAACGATTTCTCCAGATTCGAGCTGATAAGCCGTTCCGACTTTCTTGCCTTTTCCTTTGCCTGTAGCGGATGCCGATCCCTCATAGCGACGGATTTCCGTGCCTTTTTTGGTCACGATTTCCATATTTTTTTCGCCCGGGTTTTTCACGATGGTGAACGTTTCGGAAAATAGCAGGTCGCCAATGCTGAGGTAGTTAACCATGGCTGCCATGAGAGCAACGGAGAAGACCATGGCGATATCGAAAAGATTGGCGACCGACGCCATTGGGTCGTGTTCCAGGTAACTCTGAAGGCGTCTGTTTCTACGGTTTCTCATGGGGTACCTCATTTTATGGAGTGCTTCTGGGGGGTTGTGTCGCAGAGATAGTCCAGGGCTGCCAGCTGCCGCTTTGATATCTGTGCCTGCCGCTGTACCAGCACTACACCGATACCACCGATTACCAGACCAATAACTGTGGTGGTGAAGGCTACCTGCATCTGCCCTGCCAAGCGGGCAATATCTCCGTTGGCCAGGCCATCCAGTGCAGGCCCCATCGGGATGAGGGTGCCCAGCAGGCCCGTCATTGGGCCGAGCCGTGCCAGGCGATTTAAGGAAGCTAGTTTTTTCTCGCTGATCGCTTCGAATTCTGCCAGTAGATGAATCGCAAGGGCCTGGTTGTCGGCGGCGAGTAGAGCGCTGCTGTATTCGCCGAATTCGTCGCTTAGCGCTGTTAGGGGAAAAGTCGATGGTTCGCGGCTATCGCGAATCCAGTGCCTCACCTGGTCAAGCTGTAACAACTGCTTGTTGTGGTTCCGAAACGAGTGAAAGGTCTTGTTGAGTGAATCGCCGAGCAGGATGAATAAGAGTGCGACGCAAGGTATCAATAATCCGGAAGAGATGAATACCAGTGATTCGATCAAAACGTTCATTATGTACCTCGAAAAGATTTGCCGAGTCGAATCCAGCCGGCGCTGCATAAGAGGGCGCAGAGCGTGGCCAGGGGGGTGGCGGCTACTAGCAGGGCAGAATCTCGCAGATGCTGTGTGCTATTGATTCCGGTGTTGTCGGGCCAGACGCAGAGGCCGAGCCAGGTGCCTAGCCAAACCATGGCGAGATGAGCCTTATCGAGGTTCGCGAAGTCTATGCGCGGAGCCGCGAAAAAGCGCAGTAACAGGCTCGCGACAACCATGCCCCCCGCGAACAGCAGGGACTGGCCATGGAAGGAAAAGTCGAGCTGCCCCGACTGGAACAGTCGTGCCTGTAAATACAGCACGCTCGTCCAGCTAGCAGGGCTGAGGTGGCTGTAACGCGCAAACATCCTACTCATCAGCCATGCTTCAATAAGGAGCAGAATCGCGATGACCTTGCCATAGCGTGACAACCAGTATTCCAGGTCTGCGCCGCCGAGGTTGGTCATAGGGGTAGTGCTTAGCCCCAGCAGCACGAGCAGGCATAGGCCAACGGCCAACCATAATCGGATCTCTGTCCGGGCCCAGGCAAACAACCCGCGGCTAAGTAAGATACCCGCCAACAGCAACCAGTATGGGCTATCCCCGGCCACGTTTTCTCCGGGCACTTGCCAGCAGCAGGATGATGGCTCCAATTGTGAGACCGGTCCATAGCGCGATCGAGGAGGTCGAACGTGCAGTGTCCTGGGTTTCTGTTGCCGTGGTTTCCTGTATCTGTCTCCGCTGCGTGGCGTTCTCTTCGCGTTGCTCCTTGCGTGCTGCCGGTGAGTCCTGTTCGACAAGTACAATTGACGCTGTTGGGTCGGGACCCACCTCTGCCTTGTCCAACGCAGCGGAATATTGTTTCAACAGTTCACCCGTCAGCACCTGCTCTATATAGGCTCGCAGGGCAGGGTTGCCGCAGGTGAAGGTGCCACAGCCGGCTTCGAATTTTTTCACCAACTCCGCGTGCAGCTCTGCCAGTTCTGCCAGAGCCTGCTCGCTGGGGTGCCAGAAGCCTTTGCGCGAGGCTTCTAGCATGACGCCGGTCATCTCCTGCAGCGCGTAAGGGTTCTGCTCTTCAAAGAACTGCCGCAGTTCCAGATTGTGGGTATCGTTCACGTATACCTCCTGCAGTTGCTCCCACAGAGCCTCATCGATGGCCTGCGGGCGCATAGCGTTCCAGCCGAAAACGTTACGGAAGGTCTCGGCAAAAGTCTCCGCACTGCTGGCTCCACCCTCATCGGCCAGGCCATTGATATACTCGGGGTTCAGCAGGGTAGTGCGAGCTTCCAGCCGAATGGTTTCTTCCAGGCCCTTTACCCTGGCCTGGGCGCTGTTGCGAAAGTCATTGAAATAGGCGTCGGGTGTCGTGCCTGTCACCTGGGTCACGGCTGCACTGAGACCACCCATAAATTCGTAGACATGATCCAGGCTCAGTGCCCCCCAGGTATTACTGCTGCGGGGCTGGACGATGGCATCGGTGTTCAGGAGGGCTGCGGCGAGCAGGGACTGGTTAAATTGCCCCCAACTTTCGCTATCGCCGTATAGTGCTCCCATATTCTGCAAGTACTGCTCTGCAATATCCTGCTGCTGCCCCCATTTGTTGCTGTTTTCTACTAGCCCCATGATCCCGGTGCCATAACTGTTGTTAACACCACCGAAGCTTCGCCTGAGCGAAAGTTGTTTGGCCGCCATGGGCGATTGTCCCTTGTCCAGCAGATACTTCTCCGCCGCTCTGACGCCATTGCTGACAAAGTTCTCGCCTTTGTCACCGGCGGTAGCGGCCAGTGCGACGGCCTCTTCAATCAGGGCAAGGCGAGAAGCGGCCAGATCACGGAGCTGGCCGGCACTCTGTACCACAACGTCAATGCGAGGCCTGCCCAGTTTTGCTTCGGGAATCAACCGCAACGATTGTATCCGGCCGAAGGGGTCCCTCACCGGCTCTACACCGAGGAGGTAAAGAATTTCGGCGATAGTTGCCCCATGACTGTGGATGAAGCTACTGGGCCACAGGGTGAAAGCAACTTTTTGTGGGTAAGCCCCGTGGCTTTCAATGTGTGACGCAAGCAAGGCTTCGGCCATGGACACGCCCACCTTCCAGGCCGAGGCTGACGGGGTTTTCTCCGCATCGATGGAATACATATTGCGCCCGGTGGGCAGGGCCGCGGGGTTCAAAACCGGATCTCCGCCAGAGGCCGGCGGCACATAGCCACCGGCGAGGCCATTCATAAGGCTCTGCAGTTCGTATTGTGTGCTACTGCGCAAGTAGCCGCTGCTGGGTTTGACCAGACCTAGCAGTTGTTCTATGGCTTCCAGCTGTGCGGCCAATTCGCGGTAGCGTGTCGAGGTTTGCTGGTAGGCCGCTTCATAACGTGATCGGCTGGCGGTGAATATTTCCCGATACGCCTCCAGTGTTAACCCGCTAAGGCTCTCAACACTCTGCTTGATTGGCGGGATATTCCCGGCCTGATTCAGAAAGCGCTCCTCGAACAATGTAATTTTCTCAAGATGTTGTTTCTGTTGCTTCCAGTTGAGTGTTTCGAATTCATCGGCTGTCAGCGCCAGGTTAAGGGTTTCCATTGTCGTGCGTGCTTCCTTTCCCAGCGCCTGCCAGCGCTGTTGTCTGGCGGCCTCGACCTGCTCTGCCAGGTCATCGGATTTCACCCAGGCAAGGACTTTCTTGCGCACCTTCTCTTTCTGCATGGCAGTTACCAGCGTTTCAACCTCCGGTTTAGCCAACTGCGTCAAGGCTTCGCCAATCGGCGGGATGACCTTGGCGAGGGCTTCAGCTCGCTTGCGTGCTGCCGGGTCTAACACCCTTGCCACATGGGAATAGCTGGTATCGTTGTCGAGGCGGATGATGAACTCCCGTGCGCTGGGGTCAGCCAGGAGCCTGATCAAAATGTCCTGCAGCTGGGTGTCATCCAGGCTGGTGATGGCTTTGCCGCTGGTGGGAGACTTCGCTTCGCTGAGGGAGACAAAGCCACGAATGATGTCCATGTCGTTGACGGTGGGGTGAGCTGACTGCCAGTCGGACACCTCCTGAATGAGCTTTGTGCCTACAGCCTGTGCGAGTAGTTTTGACGGATGGGAACCCGCCTCGGCCAGGCTGATCCAGCCTTGCGCCAATGAAGTATCCAAACGCGCAGTGTTCCCGGCAGTCAGCTCCGATAGCTTGACGATATGACTCGTCAGTGAGTCCTGAAACATTAAGCGGGCGGTTTGTAGAGATTCCTCCTTTGTATAGGGTGACCCCAATGTATATAGCCCCTGGGTGATTTTTTCCTGAGCAATGGTTTCCAGCCATTCACTGGCGGGGCGGTAGACATTTTCGACCCAGCCGGAGGCCTCCCGAAGGACTGCAGCCTCCAGCCCAAGGTCGGTATCGAGGTGGAGGCCGGTGAGTAATTCGTTTATCTCCAGACGGTGCTGTTCCCGTACGGCGCCTTCTGTAGAGGAGAAGGACGACAGCGCGCGTTGCAGTGTGCCGAGATCACTGGTGAGACCGGCGCGGCTGAAAGGCGGGGTCAGGTGATTGACGATGACAGCATAGCTGCGTCGCTTGGCGATGATGGCCTCACCCACGTTAGACATGGTGTAGATATAGAAATGGGGAATGCCGCCTATTAGCGCATCCGACCAGTCATTTGCTGCCAGGGCGACCTGCTTGCTGGGAGTAAACTCCAGACTGCCATGGGTGCCGAAGTGTACGACTGCATCTGCTCCAAAGGCGCGACGCAACCAGAAGTAGGCGCCCAAATAGGTGTGTGGTGGCGCTTTATCGGTACCATGCACAAGCTTAAATGTGTTGTCGCCATAGCCGGGCAATGGCTGAGGCAGAATGGCCACATTGCCGAACCGGAGTCGGGCGACAGCCAGGCCACGGGCTTCGTCCACCAGATAGTTGCCGGGCGCAGGGCCATAGATCGCTTCAACGTCATCACAGATCCCGTGCGCCAGTTGGCGGCACCAGCGTCGGTATTGCTCGGCTGGAATAAACGCAGGGTTGGCTTCCTGAAGAAAGTGTTGGGTCTGGCCAGCTGCCCTGGGCGTCATCACCGTGCCCTGGCGATCCAGCTGCGTTTTGAAGTCGTTGAAGGTGGTTGGCAGGCCCGCCAGGTTATAGCCCTCTGAGCGCAGTGCCAGCAGCGTGTTGTACAGACTCTCGGCGACCTCCATATTGCCTGCGTGAAGTGCATTCTTGCCCGGACCTCGGAAGTAGACGATGCCAATTTTTTTGTTTTCATTCGGTGCGGACTTGAGTGCCAGATAGCCATCCACCATGCTGATAAAACGCTCCAGCCGATCGGGAATGGCCTTGAAAATTTCGCTGCCCTTTTCATCCTCATACAGTGCGTTCAACACGAAGGGTGCGATGGCGCCATCTAGTTCAGGCAGCACCACGTTCATGCTCAGCAGAGCGCCGCTATACCCCTGCGGATCATCCAGCCAGTCGGAGTGCCTTTCGAACACCGATAGCGGCGAGAGGACGGGAATATTCTGTTGTTGCAGCCAGTTGATGGCCTGACTCGCCTCGCCCATATGAAGCCGGCCGTGGGGCATAAAAACCACAAGGTCTGGTTTAATGTGCTGCAATAATTCGAGACGTCGGGATGCACTCGCCAGTGGATAAACGCGGTAGCCACTGCGCTCAAAGCCCTCGATCAAGGCGTCGATGTGATCCCGGTTGGAATTGAACGGCCCCGGTACAGAGGTCAGTAATGCAATTTTCTTTCCCTGAGATGAGTAGTTGGTGCGCTTTGCGTAGTAGCGCTGGTATTGCGAAAACTCGGTGAATACGGCAGCGGGGTCCAGGTGAAATAGTACATCGGCGGCGATGTTAACAGGGGCGTCCGGCGCTACACTCGAAAATGTCCTGCCCTGAATGGTATGGCGAATATAGCGCAGCAGGTTGCGATAATTGGCCTCACCGGCATTGTCGATATAGGCCGATACCAGCTCTTTATGCTTGTCGGGAACACTGTTTATCGAATGGGCGGGGTTCATTGGCGCATCGACAATAATCATCCGCTCCCGAGCTTGAAGCTTGATCTCAGACAGCGCCTGTTCGCTTAGCTTGAGGCCGCGGCCAAAAATCATGACAAAATCATAACTGTCTAGCTGGCTGTAGTCTGTGCTGTTGAACTGTTCTGTTTTGACCCAGCCGGCGTCGCCGGCATTTATGATTTTGGCAGCCTGGAAACCCTGGTAATTGACCAGGGCGACTCGTGTCGGTGAGACGAAGTGATTGTAGAGCATTGCCAAAATGACAAGGCCCACAACTGCCATCACTAGAGTGAGTGCATAACGGATGTTCATTAAGTCTCTCATGAAGAACTCAGGCGAAAAAACGGCAGGCTTTTAGGAATGTCGTCAGTGATCAGAACAGCCATGAGAGCGTGACGGAGAAGGTTCGACCGGGCTCGGCTTTCGCATCCAGATCGCCAGCGGCGTCACCGCCCTTGGTGTGTGCGGACCAGTACTGTTTGTCAAACAGGTTATACACCGCCCCATCGATGCGGAAATGATCATCCATCTGCCAGAACAGGTTGAGGTCGTGCACGCCGTAGCCGGGGGGCTCGAAGGGCTCCAGGGCAACACCTCGCCGACTCAGTGGTTCTGCATCGTCGGCCTTATCCGCGGCGCGCAACAACCAGCTGATACCATAGTTATCACTGGGATGTACCAGTGATAGGCCAACAACAGCAGTATCCGGGCCAACGCTATTAAGACCCTCACCGGTTTCTTTGTTTTCCCCGTCTATAACATTGATACCGAGGAAGGCGTCTGCCTGCCATGGCATATCGATCAGGGCGTTGAGGTTAATAGAAGCCTTTAACTCAACACCATCGATTTCAACTTCGTCGACGTTTAAATACTGAATTTGCCTGACAGATGTAGGGCCGACAAACACAGGGGGGATTTCACGAAACCCCACGGTTGTAGTATCGATAAAATCTTCGTACTCGGTGTTGTAGTAGGCGATGGACGCAGACCAGAAAGCACCGTTCCACCGCCAGCCGAGTTCGTAGCCCTCACTGGTTTCGGGGCCAAGATTCGAGTTGGGTACGATTTCGTGGGGAACACCCGGCACCGGAATCAGGATAGCCCTGCTCAAGTACTGATCATCAACCGGCGGCGCGCGAAAGCCGGTCTGGTAGCTGAGATAAAACTGTTGTTCGTCCGTGAACTGATAGGTAATACCCAGGTGAGGTGACCACTCTCCCTCAGACTGTGATTCGAGCTCTGTACCGGACAGGTTAAAGTTATCGTAGTACTTATCCCCTTCAGGGTCGCTCTCGAAGTAATCGTAGCGAATACCGGCTTGCACACTGAAAGCATCGTTGATCTCCCAGCGATTCTGAATATAGGCACCGATCTGGCTGATTTTTGTTTCCGGAAAGGATCTGCCGGGATATGTCACACCTCGACTGGTTTTCGACGTCGTACCATTGATCAGATCGTGTGTGGTGTAGTCAACGAACTGGCTGAAGTCTTTGTAAAGGTAGTCAATACCAGAGACGATATGATGATCCCCAAGTTGCTTGTCAATGCGGACTGAAAATGTCCACTGATCCTGTTCAAACGATTCATCTTCTACAGTCCGCAGAGCACTGACAGGAATTGGGGGAGCGAAGCTGCCGGGATTTTCCTGCAACTGCAGGTCATATTGCTCGTAGGTCGAGTTCTGATAATCCAGCTGCCAGTGCAGCAGATCCACCCCCAGAATGTTTTCCCGGATATTATGGATGCCCAGACGCCAGCGCTCGGAGCTGTCACTCGCCAGGCTTTCGGTAATCGCTTCTCCGGGTGGGCCGGCTATGGGGCCAAGATTGGTATGCAGTTTATGATCGGCTTCCTGCTCCCAGTAGTCACCGATAAAATCCCAGTGAACTCCTTCAGTGGTATTGACAGACCACTTCGCCAGCACCGAGTGCAAGTCGCCATCGAGAGGGTTGGGGTCGAAGTCTCCATTGACCTCGAGCTCGGAAAAATCCTCGCGTGACAGTTGCAGTAGTCCATAACCATTACCTATTTGCGCGGCTGCGGTGGTGCTCAGTCGAGTGCGCTCATCCTCCGCAGAGTACCCCGCGCTCGCTCTAAGGTAGGTGTCGCCACTGTTTTGAGTGACCAAACGTTCCGCATCAAGTGTCTCGAGCAGCACCACACCACCGATGGCGTCACTGCCATACAGCGCAGAGGCGGGACCTTTTAACACCTCAATTCGCTCAAGGTTGTTCGGGCTGAAGCTGCCGGTACCTTGGTCGATACCCTGCGAACCAAAGCCAGCGGGCATCCGCACCCCATCCTGAAGAATCAACACACGGTTGCCACCAATGCCGCGGATATTGATGTTGGCGTCGCCGTGGCGGCTGCTGGAGCGCTCGACATTGATTGCTGGTTCATAGCGGAACAGGTCCGACAGGGTGTAAGCCTGCAAAGACTGCAGCGACTCGTGATCAATCACTGTTACCGATGCGGGTACCTCCGCGAGGGCTTGGGAGGTGCGGTGCGCAGTTACGTGAATGACTTCAAGGGTGTCTTCAGACTGTTGGGAAGTGGGGTTCTTTGCATTGGCCTGAGTAGACGCAACAGCCAGGGCGATTATCAGGGAGGACACGGCAAAGCTTCTGAGCCAGTGCGTTGGAAAAAGGTTATTAAACATAGTGGCAACCGTAATTGATGGCTAGTTATGATATAACATATCATTATTGAAAATTTAGAATCAAGCTCGGCAGGTAATGAAAACTGAACATTTCATTGGGGAGGCTATGGTTGCTTCCCAAAAGGGGCATTGAGCAATGCTGTAGGTAGGAACAGCTTAGAAGGGGATTATCCGTCAGCCGTAAGCGTGGATCGAAAAAGTTGAATTGACTGCTGCTTAAGTTTGCCTGAAAAAGATATTTTTCAATATATTAGGGATGTAATCCCCCCGGCATGTAGCTGCACTCGGAAGTAGACTTTTCCAGGTTGATTTGCAGTTCTACCGTGAAGAAACCGAGATACAGCGAGACGCAGATACTCAAGATCCTGAACGAGGCCGGCACACCGGTGCCAGAGCTGTGTCGCACCTACCGCAAGACTAATGCAAGTTTCATTAAGTGGCGCGCCAAGCACGGGAGCATGGAGGCCTCGGACATGGTCAGGCGGTAGAAGATGTACGCCGATGCCAAGATGGATAACGAGATCGTGAAGGAGGCAATATCAAAACAGTGGTGAAGCCATCGCAACGGAAACAGATGGCGTAATAGGCGGCGAAGGTTAAGACATTTTTGATTCGTCGGGCCTGTCGACTATTTGAGGTGTCCGAGACCTCGTATCGGTATCACGCCAGGCTGACGGGCGACAAACCCGATCCACTGGATGTGCCGAGGCTTCCACACCTTTAACGAGCTCGATGATTACAACCGTGAAGGACAGGACATTGAGGTAGACTTTTTGTTGCCGGCGCCAGGGGGCATTCGTGCACTGGCGCGGACCATTGAGCGCGCGGGTAGCCGCAGAGGATTCGCCCTGACTACGGATCCGATTACATCAGCGCTGAGTTTCAGTGCTGTACAACACCGGAGAGGCGATTGGTGTGCATCAACTCGGTGTCAGGCAAGCACGCCAGGGGCAGGGTATCGCCAAGCGGCTTATGCGGCACATGCTGGCCGAGTCTGTTCGGTGGCAGGGAAAATACGTGGTATCGCAAGCCTCGCAAGCAGGCAAGCCGCTCTACGACCAACTGGGGTTCCATAATCAATTTGTAATCAACAATTACCAGAGGACGTAGCGCGATTTTTAAAAGTATAGGTGAGAG
>DJFY01000063.1:21209-21377 GCA_002431545.1 Cellvibrionales bacterium UBA5860
CGATATTTTGTGATTAACAAATTATCGCGACCCACTTCTTCACGCTAATTCATTGAAAATAAAAGTTTTGTTGTTTTGGCACGGATGATGCCATGTTTCCCGTTAACTGAATCATTCATCAACCGAGGAACAACACCATGTCAAAAATAAAACTCTACCGCTTTCCTT
>DJFY01000067.1:0-405 GCA_002431545.1 Cellvibrionales bacterium UBA5860
GCCCTGCGCGACCTTGACCAGGGATACCACGCCCAGATAGTTGTCAAACCAGGAGTCTATAATCAGCGCCTGCAATGGCGCCTGCCTATCTCCCGTCGGCGGCGGCACCGCGACAACCAATTGCTCGAGGATATCGACAATACCGACCCCTGTTTTAGCGCTGCACTCGACGGCCTCGGAGGCCTCGATACCGATAATGTCCTCGATTTCCTGCTTGACACGCTCGGGCTCCGCCTGGGGCAAATCTATCTTGTTTAACACCGGAATAACTTCCAGTCCCTGGGCGATAGCGGTATAGCAATTGGCCACTGACTGAGCCTCGACACCCTGCGCAGCATCGACAACGAGCAGCGCGCCTTCACAAGCAGCCAGCGAACGCGAAACCTCGTAGGAAAAGTCCACATG
>DJFY01000067.1:625-11393 GCA_002431545.1 Cellvibrionales bacterium UBA5860
AAGTCCACATGGCCCGGCGTGTCGATAAAATTCATTTGGTAGGTGGCGCCGTCCTTGGCGGTATAGTTGAGCGTTACGCTCTGCGCTTTAATAGTGATACCGCGCTCGCGCTCGATATCCATAGAATCGAGCACCTGGTCGGCCATCTCGCGCTCGCTCAATCCGCCGCACACCTGGATAAAGCGATCGGCGAGCGTGGATTTACCATGGTCGATGTGCGCAATTATGGAAAAATTGCGTATATGGCTCAGCTCGGGCACGTTATTGGCTACAACCTGTGGAGAGACGGACGGCGCGGGGCGCAGTCTAGCCTATTTGCCGGTAGCGCGCCACGCCGCACGAGCCCTGTAAAAGGGCATCTTGGGGTAGAAAATCAGTCTACTTCGATAGTTCGGAAAACCGAGCGCCCGCGACGCGAAAAACGCAACGCTACCGGCTGGTCGCGCGGCAGTTCTTCGAGTGCCGCATCGTAATCACTCAGGTCGTCGATAGTCTTGTAACCTAACTGCACGATGACATCGCCCGCACGCAGGCCAGCGGCCTCGGCAGGCGTATCCGGGTGCACGGTGTCCACCACAACGCCGCCGGAGAGGCGCCAGTTCTCACGCATTTTGTCGGTGAGTTCACTGACATCGAGACCGAGCAAGTCCCCCTGCCCGCTGCTTCCAGTGGCGTCTTCCTCTCCGGGCCTGGCCCCAACGGTGACCTTGATTTTCCGCTCCTTGCCTTTTCGAACCACCACTGCGTTCACTTTCTTTCCGGGCGCAATGAGTCCGACCGTGTGCGGCAGATCACTTGCCTCGAGGATATCGACACCGGCAAATTCTATGATGACGTCACCCGCCTCAATGCCGGCATCATGGGCCGGACTATCCTCCTCGACCTGAGCGATAAGCGCGCCACGAGGCTCGCTTAATCCCAGCGACTCCGCCAGGGCCTTGTCCACGTCCTGAATATAAACTCCCAGCCAACCACGGTCTACGCGCCCCTTATCCTTGAGCTGGGCTATGACCTCTTCGGCGACACTGACCGGCACGGCAAACGACAGGCCGATGGAACCACCGGAGCGTGTGTAAATCTGGGAATTCACACCCACCACCTCGCCCTGCAGATTAAACAGCGGGCCGCCGGAATTCCCCGGATTGATAGCCACATCGCTTTGAATAAAAGGCACATAGTCCTCGCCGCGCGCGGTGGGGATACTGCGGCCAATGGCGCTGACAATACCGGCACTGGCCGAATAGTCGAGACCAAAGGGGGAACCGATGGCAACCACCCACTCACCGACTTTGAGGCCGTTGGCAGCGGCAAACTTGACGCTGGGCAGATCCTCGGCATCGATTTTGAGTAGCGCCAGGTCCGAACGCGGATCGACACCAACAACTTCAGCTTTGAATTCACGACGATCAATCAGACGCACTGTAATTTCATCAGCCTCTTCCACAACGTGGTTGTTGGTGAGGATATATCCGTCAGAAGAAATGAAAAACCCAGAGCCCATGGCACTTGGCGGCCGGCGGGGTTGATTGCGTCGCTCAAAAAAGTCGCGAAAAATATCTGGCATTTCGCCATAGGGAATCTGCTGCCGGCGCCGCTCGGACACCTTGCCAACTGTGTTGATTTTTACCACCGCAGGCGAATTTTTTGCGATCAGGTCGGTAAAATCCGGCAGGTCAGCACGAGCTGCTGCCGCCAGGACCATACAAGCAACCACCGAGATTACAGCGCGTCCGAAAACTGCCATTAACGATTCTCCTATTTTAAATATTTGTTACTACTTCGACGCCGCCAGTACCGACGCTAAACTTATCACGCCGCTGCCCATCAAAGCGTTGGTTAATCCACCCAACGTTGTCGACCGCTTTGCGGGTGTTTTGTTGCAACTGGTGTCATTAAAGCTACTGTTGTCGGGGCGAATATTGCCGGGGCTGTAGCCGGAAGCGTATCTTCGCCAGGTACGACGATTGACGGTCGCAAGCTCTCATTATTTTTCTGCAAAATGGAAACAAGCCGGACCAGCGCGCCACCCAGCAACAACCCCCCGGCGGCAAAAAGCACTGTAGCGCTTTCGGTGCCAAACAACAGGTTCCCGGCAAGCGCCATACCAAGAAAACAAAGCAGCGGCAAAAGATACAGCAGCATGGCCCCGCAGACCAAGGCTGCCCCGGGAATCGCGACGCGAACGATATCGCCCTCCGTAAGCACACCGTCATGGGGTCCACGCGAAATTTTCAGCAGGGGGGGGTTAGTCCATAGACCAGAGAGCAGACCCTGTCCGCATCCGCTGCGAAGCGCACAAGATCCGCAGGCACTCCTGTCGATACCCTCGACCCAGACACCCTCGGGATCGACCCGCATCACGCGCGCCGCTTCTATGGACATAGAGCGAGGAGCATACTCACTCACCGGCAAACCCCGCATTTGGTGTACTAAACACAGATTCGACCACAGCGCGCGCCGTAGCCAGCGGTACCTCCCCGACTACGGAGACTGTGTAATGCTGTTCCACCGCAGACGGCGCCATGTAAATTACGCTGGCTCCCCGATGCGCCTCAAGCGGTGGCGTGTTAAACCAGTGGCCGTTATCGACAAAGACAGAAAATACCGCCAGACCATCACTGAAGATCCATTCGTTCCTGGCGAAATCCTCAGCAGCATGTCGCGCCACCTCGACAAAGCCCGGCGGCACCCAGAGCTGCGGCGGGGGCGACACGGTTTTGCCGACAATGTCCCTGGGAGAACCCTGTTGACAGGGTGCATCGGCGACGGCGATCTCCTGAAAATCCGACGCATTGGGCGCGGCATCGGACAACGTCAGGCCGGCATCAATTTCGATATCGATAAACTGAAAGCGTTCGAGCACCTGTTTGCTGGTGTCCACCGTGAGGGTGCGCAGAAACAGTCCGGTCTGCTTGTCGACGGCAACCACCTGACCATAGCGATACTTGTCCTTGGGCACGAGATGGATCATGCGAACAGGCCTGTCGGCCACGCGATTGTCGCCGCGTTCGACCAGCCTGTAATACAGATCGATAGTCGGATGACGAAAGCCTCCACCGACACGCGCCACGGCTTCATTAGAGTTCGATTTATTGCAGGCCGGCATGGGTCGACGCAAGTATTGACGGGAGGGACCACTTAAGTGCTGCATACTCTCATGCACACGACCGTCTCTGGCGACGTGAACCAGCCGCATGGTGCGTAACACACCACCATATTCGTAGGACACGATACCGCGATAACACAACTGGCGATTCGCGCTATCGACTCCCGCCAGAACTGTCGAGGCTGAAGACAGCTCGCCGACCGGCTCCGCCTGTATGTACGAAGCAGGGCTCAGGCCAAGGAAAACAAGGAAAATTGCGCAGGTTAGACGATGGGGAACGGCACCTGCCGCGAGTTTACTGCTCATCCTGACTGTGCGGCAGCCTGGCGAGCAACAGGGTTCCATGACTGGTTTGCATGGCGGCCTGCTCGGTATGTCGACGCATCAGGTGATTTAGGTAGCTCTGAATCTGGACGTGGGTTTCCTTGTCGACAAATTCCTGCAGCGATTGCTGACGGGAGGGATTGTTTTGCTGAACAAAGGCATTCGATGACGCGGCACCCGTGCTGACTGTACGAAAGTGAACCTGCGGGGTTTCAATACCACTGGGCTGGCGAAATCGTGGGCCGACGTAGTTAGCATCGGCGTCGGCGCCAGCCTGTTGTTGCGCGACGGACGCAGTCGACGCCCCATCCTGAAACAATTGAGGTTGTAGCTGCAGAGCGCCTAACACCGCCACCGCCGCAACCGAGGCGGCCACAGCCAATTTGCTGAGCGGGCGATGCCAGCCGCGCCCGGTGGCACGGAGTTCCGGCTGCATGGCGATGGCACGCGAAATACGGTCTGACAGGTCGATGGGTTCACGGGGCAGTTCGCGACGCATAGCAGTCGCAGCGAGATGGTAACGGTGCCACTTTTGCCGGGCACCAGGGGTTTCTGCAAGTGTCTTGAGCGCGCGCGCTAACTCAAGCTCTGACAATTCTTCATCCATTAAAGACGACACAGACTCGGAAACCCTATCTCCAGAATGATCGATCATACTCACACGCCCTAATTCACGGTTAACTATTTGAAATCTTTAAACATATACCCTTGAAACAAGATCATGTGGCAACACGATTTTGTTGCCACACACCACTGCTTGATCTGTATCTATGTATTGCCATCCGTCGTCTCCCGGCATTTCGCTGGAAAAATACCGGTGCAAGCCCCGCCTGAAGTCCATAACCTGCCAGGGCATCAGTCTCTCGATTTTGCGCAAGCCATACGACAAGTTGAAGTGTATGACTCAAGGGGCCTCGAAAGGTTCCCATCTGCGCCTAAAATGTCGCTATCCTCCAACCAACTTAGACATTTTCTGATCAATGGCTTCCCGTGCCCGGAAAATTCGCGAGCGAACAGTCCCCACGGGGCAGTCCATAATGGCGGCAATATCCTCGTAGCTCAGTCCGTCAAACTCCCTCAGCGTGACCGCCGTTCGCAAGTCTTCGGGCAGATTTCTTATCGCCTCGTCCACCACGTGTTCCAGTTCGTCGCGAAAAACCAAATTTTCCGGAGAGTCGATATCCCTGAGATTCTCACTACCTGTCAGAAATTCCGCCTCTTCGGCATCGATATCGCTAGCCGGCGGGCGACGATTGCGCGACACCAGGAAGTTCTTTGCAGTGTTGACGGCAATTCGATATAACCAGGTATAAAACTGGCTGTCACCGCGAAATTTACCCAAGGCGCGATAGGCCTTGATAAACGCCTCCTGGGTCACGTCGTTGACTTCTTCCCGGTCGTTGATATAACGCGATACGATCGCCTGCACCTTGTACTGATACTTCAGAACCAGCAAATCAAAAGCCCGGTTGTCTCCCTTCTGGACGCGCGCGACGAGTTGCTTGTCAGAACTCTTCGCATCGTCACCTGCCATGTATCTCCTCCAAAAGCTGCCGGGCCAACCTAAAACACCCCCTCGCAGACACTAAGGTCTGCGGAAGGTTCACCTGCGGAGAACCCTTACCACCCATCTAATTTATTGGAAAACAGACAGTTGGGCATTTAATTTTCCTTATATTATCATGCAGCGTCCCGCCGTTTACCATGTACGTTCATCAGGTTACTGTGAAAAAATCCTATCAACACGACGTATTGATCATTGGCAGCGGCGCCGCCGGTATGACCGCGGCGCTGCAACTGCCGGCACACCTGAGAATCGCACTGCTCAGCAAGGTTGAAATTCAAAGCGGTTCAACCTGGTACGCCCAGGGCGGTGTCGCCGCAGTATTTGATGACAGCGACAGTATCGAAAACCACGTCGCCGATACCCTGGCGGCGGGAGCCGGTTTGTGTCACCCGGACGTCGTCGAATCGACAATCTCCCGAGGGCCGGCTGCCATGCGCTGGCTCATCGAACAAGGTGTGGAGTTTTCCCGTACCGACTCTGGGGACTACCACCTCACCAAAGAAGGCGGCCACAGTCGGCGGCGTATTTTGCATACCGCCGACGCAACCGGCCAGGCCATATCCGGTACGCTCGCCAAGCGAGTCGCGGAGCGGCAGAATGTCAGCGTATTTGAACACCACGTGGTGGTGGATTTAACCACACAGGCCGATGCCGGGTCCCGCAGCTTACGCTGCAATGGCGCCTATGCTCTGGATACCCAGCGCGATCGCGTGAGTCTATTCCAGGCGAGAATCGTCGTGCTCGCGACCGGCGGAGCTAGTAAAGCCTATCTTTACACCAGCAACCCCGACGGCGCCACCGGGGACGGGATCGCAGTGGCCTGGCGGCGCGGCTGTCGAATCGCCAACATGGAGTTCAACCAGTTCCATCCCACTTGCCTGTTCCATCCACGCGCCAAGTCTTTTCTTGTCTCCGAGGCCCTGCGCGGCGAGGGTGGACATCTGCTGTTGCCCGATGGCAGTCGTTTCATGCACGACTTTCACCGCGACGGGGAGCTGGCGCCGCGGGATATCGTCGCCCGTGCCATCGACCACGAAATGAAGCGCCTGGGCAGCGACTGTGTCTATCTGGATATCAGCCACAAACCCAAAAACTTCATTGAATCGCACTTTCCCACAGTGCATTCCCACTGTCTCGAGTTTGGCATTGATATCACGCGCGAACCGATTCCCGTGGTACCGGCAGCCCACTACACCTGCGGCGGCATCGTCACTGACCTCAACGGCAAAACCGACCTGAAAAACCTCTACGCTGTCGGCGAATGCGCCTTCACGGGGCTGCATGGCGCCAATCGCATGGCCAGCAACTCTCTGCTCGAATGCCTGGTCTTTGCAGGCGCTGCGGCAACCCACATCGCACAGAACATCGATCAGGTACCCGTGCCGAGCTTTACTAAAGCCTGGGATGCCTCGCGCGTCACCTATTCCGACGAAGACGTCGTCATCTCCCACAACTGGGATGAGCTCAGGCGTTTTATGTGGGACTACGTGGGCATTGTGCGTACGCGCAAACGACTCGAGCGGGCCGAACATCGCATTCGGCTTCTGCAGAACGAGATTCAGGAATACTATGCCAACTACAAGGTGAGCAGCGATCTGCTGGAACTACGCAATCTGGCCATGGCCTCGGAACTCATTATTCGCTCCGCCCTGTTACGCAAGGAAAGCCGGGGCCTGCACTACACGCTCGACCATATGGAACAACTGCCGGTGGTCAAGGATACCATCCTCGTGCCGATGAACTTTGCCGGCCAGGACATCATCGTCAGCAAGAAGTGAATAACAGCGAGCCATCATTCCATCCGCTGCAACCTGCAATTGTGTTTGCTCTTGCCTGCTAGCGCATCTCCAGTCCTGCGCCCCGTCCCTGGCGCAGCGCGGCAAGCAGGCGACGATAGTCACCGGCATCGACGCAACATTTCAGAAGCGGCATGAAACGGGTACGCGCACCGCGCTTAACACGCAGGACGATCAACCAGGGGCTGGCGTAGACCACCTGCCAGATAATCATTGGCGGCTGCTCACGGCCATCTATAACCTCCCGCAGTTGTTCGCCTCTCAACACCAACGCCTGCCACTTTTGCAACGTCGACGCCCGCTCCCAGCAATACAGACACCAGAGCAGAAGTGCGACACAGAGGCTGAGCCGGAACAACGGCATCATGGGTAGCATCACGACAAAGCCTGCGACCAGGCTTGCGGAAAAAACCAGCAGGAAAATCAGCGCGACGGCAGGCGCGATTCGAAATACGATCCGCAGTGAAGTCAGCACCGGGAGCTTTTACCGAGTCTCAGGCCCGGCCGCTTAATGAGCTCGACCATGTTTTCGTCGGGTAACACGTGTTCGATAGCGCACATTCTGTAACCGGCCTTCCGTGGCAATTCTTGCACCGATACTCATTCGCTCGGTAAGTTATCGAGCACAAGTTTGACCGCATCGGCGCTACTGCCATCTGTCGGCACCTTGCGGCGCACCAGCCAGGCGAACAGATCCTGGTCCTCACAGTCCAACAGTTGCCGATATAATTTTTGTTCAGCGCCCGACAGGTGGGGATAAACAAACTCGGCAAAGGGCCGCAAAATCAGATCGAGTTCGAGCATGCCGCGTCGGCTGGCCCACAACACCCGGTTATATTTCATGTGCAAAAAGACGAAAAGGGGAAGCAAGGCCGGTATTATAATGCGCTTTTTTGGCGACCACAGACCCGCCGGCAACTTTCCGATGACTGAGCACCTCAAATGACAGCATGGCACGACTTTCTCGCAGCAAACGATGCGCACCTGGTAGACGGCATCGCGGAGTCATTTGGCGAATCCCGAAACGACTATCCGACGATAAACAGCGCTATTTGTGACCTTGCCGACCAGGGAATCCTGGCCGTGGCCGGACCGGATGCGCAAAAGTTTCTCCAGGGCCAAAGCACACCTGACTTCGACAAACTCAGTCCAGGCAGCGTTACACCTGGCGCGATTTGTAACCCCAAGGGACGCATGCTGACTTCGTTTTACGCCAGCATGAAGACGAACGACGAAGTTCTGCTGTCCATGCATCGCGCGTTGGTGGCAAGCACGAGTGCAGCGCTGGAAAAGTACGCAGTTTTTTTTAAAACCACACTGACCGATGCCAGCGATGTCTGGCATCAATTTGGCGTATTCGGCCCCGAGGCCACGGCGGCACTGAGACCGGCTTTTCAGGAAATACCGGCGCCGAACCAGGCTGTAGCTGATACGGAAGGCAATATGCTGCTGGCCCTCGGCCCGGAGTTATTTATTGTCCTCGCGCAAGCGGATCGCGCTCCGGAAATGTGGGCGAAACTCACACAATCCCTGCAACCCGCAGGGCTGCCACTCTGGTCACGCCAAATGATAATGTCGGGTTTGGCCCTGGTCACACCGACGTTAACCGAACAGTTTATTCCCCAGATGTTCAATTTGCAGGCCATTGGCGGCGTCAGTTTCAAGAAAGGTTGCTACACCGGCCAGGAGGTGGTCGCCAGAATGCAGTATCTGGGACAGCTCAAACGCCGGACCTATATCGTGCGCATCCGGTCGGAACGTATTCCCCCTCCCGGCAGCCCGATTGAAAATATCGACGACGGTAAATCCCTCGGCACAGTCATCCTGGCGGCACCGATCGACGCCCGGGACGTCATCATGCTCGTTGTATTGCGGGAAGCCGCGCTAGAAGAAGACCGGCTCGCCTTTGATGGCCAAGCGCTGGCATTCGCTGTACAAGATTTGCCTTACGAGATTAGCGATCAGTGACTGGCTGGCTCGAGGCGCACCAGGACGTTTTTACCTGGCTGGCGATCTGTTCCGCGTTAACTTTCGTCATTAGTCTGGCCATTCTGCCGTTTCTGGTGGCACGTATCCCGGAAAACTACTTCCTGCACGAGAAACGCGAGCCCGCGCCCTATAAAAAATCCCACCCCGCCATTCGCCTAACCGCCCTGATTCTCAAAAACACTCTGGGCCTGACGCTGCTAATGGGCGGGTTCATCATGCTGTTTATACCCGGTCAGGGATTGCTGACCATCGCAATGGGTCTGCTGCTGATGGACTACCCGGGCAAATTTCAGCTCGAACAACGTGTCGCGCAAAATCCAAAAGTTCTCCACGGCCTCAACTGGTTGCGCGAGCGGGCAAACGCACCACCCCTGCGCGTGCAGGCTCGAGCCGATGCGCCGACCGAGGACAAATAACGCCGCCCAAAAAGCCGAGCCTTCGAAGATGCGAACGCGCCTCCGCCAGCGCTCGCTTTCAATCGACGGAAAGTAGCTCCACCTTGTAACCATCGGGGTCTTCGACGAAGGCCAGCACCGTCGTACCATGCATCATGGGTCCTGGCTCTCTCACGACTTTACCGCCCTTGGCACGAATCGCTTCGCAGGTGGCATATACGTCGTCGACACCAATCGCGATATGCCCGTAACCCGAACCCAGATCGTACTCCCCGGTGTCCCAGTTGTGGGTCAATTCAAGCACAGTGTTCTCTTCCTCAGCACCGTAGCCGAGAAAAGCCAATGTAAACTTGCCGCCGGGAAAATCTCTTTTCCGGAGCAATTCCATGCCCAAACAATCCGTATAAAAAGCGATGGATCTGTCCAGATCTCCTACCCGCAACATCGTGTGTAGCATTCGCATCGTTACCTCCCGTTGACGGCGTCGCACAGACTGCACCCAAGGCCTACTACGACATTCTAGTTTAGCCAAAATGCTAATATAAAAAATCAATTAGCCCCGGTTTTTAAATCGATTATTTAATTCTTGGTAAAACTATGTTTAATTACACTCACGTTCAAGGAAAGACATGTGGCGGGTAATGCCTGCTCGCGGGCAATGAAATCACCTTGCTTGATTCAAACCTTACAAACAAATCCCATAAACCTCTCGCGGTCGGCTCCACGGCGTGAGCTATCTCGTCGTCCTCACCGCCCTCATATTCCTGGGACTTCTAGGTCTTTATACACGGGCTGGAGCCAGACGCCGGCACCGCCAGATGCCGCGCCTGTCCAGCGCCGACTCCAGGCGCCGCCGCCGCGAATCGGAATTGCGCCGTCAGGCCCAGGCCCTGCAGCACCGCGCGGCGACCCAGCTTCCGCACACCCATGATGCCAAGCCCGCGCAAGACGCCATGCCGCCGGACAGCCTTCGTGGCCTGGTCGTATTGTCGAGACGCGACCTGTCGCCACATGCACGTCAGCGGCTACTTTACCTGACGCAACATATCGCTCGCCCGCGGCCGCTGCTCGCGCAAATCATGCGGTGCCCGCCAGGATCGAGACGCCTTGAAAACCTGATCAGCCAGGATCCCGCCTGTGCTACCCAGCTTCGGGATTACCTCAAAGCAATGGAAATCGAACTCAATGCTGGCTCAGAGGGAATCGTTAGGCAGGCTGTTGCACAGCTCGGTTCTGACTGGGTAACAGATATTGTCATCAGAAACCTTATTCATCAATCGATCCAGGTGCCCGATCCCGAAACCGCACAGGCCATCGAGGAACGGTGGTGGACGGGCTTTACGGCAAGCAGCCTCGCAGCAACGCTGAGTCGACGATTCCCCGAATTAGCCGCCGTAGACCCACCGATGGCGCGGCACGCACTGTTATTGCCCCTGGGCGAAATCATGCTGCTCGCAAGTTTTACCGAACTGACCCCGGCATTCAGTGGTGCCTCGACCTATGCCAACCGCATTCGCACCACACAACAAAAGGTGGGGTTTAACCCCGCGCTACTGGGCGCAGCCCTGGTTCAAAAATGGCAGCTCCCCGA
>DJFY01000066.1:0-18084 GCA_002431545.1 Cellvibrionales bacterium UBA5860
GCCCAGAGCCGGCTCATTGCCCAGTGGATGAGCCTGGGTTTCATTCACGGCGTGATGAATACAGACAATATGCTGCTGTGCGGCGAAACTGTCGACTACGGCCCCTGTGCCTTTATGGACGGTTACGACCCGATGAAAGTCTTCAGTTCGATCGACACCCAGGGGCGTTACGCCTTCGCCAACCAGGCCGAGATCGGGCGCTGGAATCTGAGCTGGCTGGCGCAAGCTCTCCTGCCACTGATGACAGAGGCCGCCGGCGGCGACGAAAAAAACGCACTAAAAAAAGCTGAATCCATACTACAAAACTACACCACCCTGTTTTTGGCTCATTATCAGTCCTTTCTCGCCGAGAAACTGGGCTTCCGCGATGTCCATGCCGAGGTCAACGAGTTGAGCCTTAAGCTGCTACAACTTATGGCGCAGGAAAACGCTGACTACACGCTGACATTTCGCGCACTCACTGATTATCTGGCCCCTGCCGATAGGCAGCCCATTCTGCAAACCGTACATAAGCTGTCCGCCGCTTTTACGCCCTGGATCCAAGACTGGCAGGCATTGCTGGCGCACCACAAAACAGACCACACACAAGCCCGGCAACTCATGGCGGAAAAAAATCCGGTATTTATTCCACGGAACCATATAGTGGAAATCGCGATCCAACAGGCCATGCAGGGGGATTACGCCTTTTTCAACCGCATGGCCGACGTTTTAAACACGCCGTTTACATACCTGGAAGAACACCGAGAATTTGCCATCGCCCCCACTCCGGAACAGGAAGTGAGACAAACATTTTGCGGCACATGATCTTTGTTGGCTAAGCTTGCTTCTTCACAAAGGCTAAACCAGAAAAACTTTTAAAAACGTCCTGCACAAATGCCTCAATCGAAAAACAACATAAGGAATTGAGATATGCAAATCGAAACCCAGGCCATTCACGCGGGCTTTAACGACGACCCCACCACCCGCGCTGTAGCCGTACCGATTTACCAAACCACATCCTACAGTTTTCGCGATACCCAGCACGGTGCCGATCTTTTCGATTTGAAAGAACAAGGCAACATCTATTCGCGCATCATGAACCCCACCAACGATGTGCTCGAGCAACGGTTGGCGGCTATGGAAGGCGGCATCGGCTCGCTGTGCGTTGCCTCGGGCATGGCGGCAATTACCGCCACCATCAATACCCTGGCGGGAGCGGGCAACAATATCGTCAGCGTCAGCCAGCTCTATGGGGGGACCTACAATTTATTTGCCCATACGCTGCCCCAGCAGGGTATCGAAGTGCGCATGGCCTCGGGGGATGACATCCCCGCACTTGAGGCCTTAATCGACGACAACACTCGCGCGGTATTTTGCGAATCCATCGGCAACCCGGCGGGCAATATTGTCGATATCAAGGCGCTATCCGACATGGCCCATAAACATGATGTGCCGGTAGTCGTGGATAACACCGTCGCCACACCCTACCTGTGCCGCCCCTTCGAGCATGGCGCGGATATTTCCGTGCACTCATTGACTAAATACATCGGCGGCCACGGCACCACCATCGGCGGCATTATTGTTGACAGCGGTAATTTCCCCTGGGCCGGCAATCCCCGCTTCAAGCAGTTTAACGAGCCGGACCCCTCCTACCACGGCGTGGTCTACGCGGAAGCGTTGGGTGAAGCGGCATTTATTGGCCGTGCGCGCGTCGTGCCCCTCCGCAATATGGGTGCGGCACTGTCACCCTTTAACGCCTTCCTGGCCCTACAGGGACTGGAAACCCTGGCCCTGCGTATGGATCGCCACGTGGAAAACGCCCAGAAAGTGGCTGAATTTCTCGACGGTCACGAGCAGATTCAATGGGTCAATTACGCCGGCCTGCTCGACAGTCGCTACCACGAACTGGCGCAACGTATGACCGGCGGCAAGCCGTCGGCGATACTCAGTTTCGGTATTGAAGGCGGCGCAAAAGCCGGCGCCAGGTTTATCGACGCCCTGCAGTTGATCAAACGCTTAGTGAATATAGGCGATGCCAAAAGTCTTGCCTGTCACCCGGCCAGCACCACGCATCGGCAACTCAATCCCGATGAACTTGCCGCCGCCGGTGTCAGCGAAGACCTGGTGCGCCTCTCCATCGGCATCGAGCATGTGGCAGATATTATTGGGGATATCGAGCAAGCGCTGGTGGCAGCCAAAGGCTAACACTAACGAGCAACTGCTACTTACCTCGAAGGCTCCGGCCCGCGAATGCGGGCCGATCTGTTTCCTGCCGATGTACTAAAAATAGCCGACCAACTGCCCGGCAAATTACTCAAACCTGATCACTCAGACGGATGGCTCATCACTTCAGCAAGGGCCGGTGTCAGCTCCTGATGTCGAAAGCGGTAACCTGCTTCGGTGAGTTTGCGAGGTTGGACGCGCAGGCTGGTCAATAGCATTTGCTCGCCCATCTCGCCAAATGCCAATTTAACGATCGGGGCCGGTAATGGAAATATGGCAGGGCGTTTCAGGACTTTGGCCAATGCCCGCGTAAAGTCGGCATTGGTCACTGCCGCGGGCGAAACAAAATTGATCGGGCCATCGAGGCTTGTTTCGGCCATGACAAACGCCACCATGGACTCGAGCTCGGGCAAGGTCAGCCAACTGAACCACTGGCGACCGTCGCCGATGCGACCACCCAGACCTAGCTTAAAAGGTGACATCATGCGCGCAAGCGCACCTCCCAAGGGACTGAGCACGACACCAAAGCGCATGTGCACCAGGCGCACGCCCGCATCATCCAAAGGCTGGGCGATGGGTTCCACTTGTTGGCAGATTTCAGATAAAAAACCCGAACCGGATGGGCTGCTTTCATCGACGATGTGATCACCGGTATCTCCGTAGTAACCTATTGCAGAAGCCATCATCACCAGTTCGGGTTTTCTTTCCATCGCCATAATTGCTTCGGTTAATATCTCCGCGCCATTGATTCGGCTGCGTAAAATACGACGCTTTTTAGCTGGGCTCCAGCGGCCATCTCCGGCATTTTCACCAGCCAGATGGATCACGACATCAATACCACCATGGTCCACGCTCGAGATATCGAGCGGCAACAAACGACACTCGCGGGTTTCCGGGCACCAGTAAACTTCACTCACAGGCCTTTGTTCATCGTCGGCAATCCGCCTGAGCGCCAACACCCGATGTCCCTGAGCACTGAGAAATTCAATCAGGGCGTTGCCAATCAAACCGCTTGCACCGGTCACGAGAATGACTTTAGGTTGCTGCATGGCAGACTAATCGCCTCGCTGTGTTATGTTTAATCGTGACACCACACCCCGGCTTCACCTGCGCCAAAGGGATCGAAATATGAAAAAGAGCGCCTATAAAAAAGAGCTTCTGCAACTCCAGATCGAGTTGGTCAAGGCACAAAAACAGATTATCGACCAGGACCACAAACTGCTGGTGATTCTGGAAGGCCGCGATGCCGCCGGCAAGGACAGCACCATCAAGCGCGTCGTGCAACATTTGAGCCCACGGGAAACAAGAGTGGTCGCATTGGGTAAGCCCTCTGATCGCGAGCAAAGCACCTGGTATTTTCAGCGCTACGCAGCCCATTTACCTGCAGCCGGGGAATTCGTCCTGTTTAACCGCAGTTGGTACAACCGCGCTGGCGTCGAGCGGGTAATGGGTTTTTGCAGCGACGACGAATACCGCGAGTTCATGGACACTGTGGTGGAATTTGAATCCATGTTAGTTCGTTCCGGTATCCACCTGGTCAAGTTTTACCTCGATATCGACAAGCACGTGCAGGAACAACGTCTGGCTGAACGCCGCAGCGACCCACTGAAACAGTGGAAACGAAGCCCCATCGACGATCGCGCACAAGCCCTGTGGGATGAATACAGCAGTGCGCGCAACACCATGCTGACTCGTACTGACCATCCGGCGGCACCCTGGACTATCGTGCGCGCCAATAACAAACGCAAGGCTCGACTCGAGCTGATCAAACATCTGCTCCTCGAGCTGCCCTACCCGGACCGGCGGGGCGCATTGCTCAAGCCCGACTCGGACGTGCTCTTCCATTTTGCCGCGACGCTGATCGATTCCGAGCGCATAGCGACCTAGCCCCAAACTCTATGCCGACTGGTCGTACGAGACCTGCCTCGCAGCAACCCATCAATGTAATTTAGTAAACCACTGACCCTTGCAAAAACTGACGTAGTCAGTTTTTGTGCCGCTCGCCGCTGACTCAGGTTACAGCCTTCTGGTCGACAAAAACAAATCTTGTACAACTATTGACTTGATGTATAACTTTGGCTACCTTAGCCAAACCTTATACAAAATCTATATCTGTGTACAATTTTAATCCGAAACGCCCTCAACTAGGTATCAGTAGCTGCGTCACCGGCCAGGAGGTCCGCTACGATGCCGGCCATAAACGCTCCGCGTTTTGTATGGAAACGCTGGCTGAGCACGTCGATTTCCTGCCCCTGTGCCCGGAAATGGCCATCGGCATGGGCAGCCCAAGACCCACCATACGCCTGGTGCAAGCGCCGACAGGCCCGATTGCCCGTTGCGCGGACGGTCGCGATCTGACCCAGGCCCTGCAGGACTACGGGACGGAAAAAAGTCGAGAACTGAACGTTATCGCGGGTTATATCTTCTGCGCCAAATCGCCAAGCTGCGGCATGGAGCGTGTCAAGGTCTACGACGCCGAGGGCAAGGGCAGCCGCAAAATAGGCACCGGTGTGTTCGCGGCAGAGTTGATGGCCAGGCAGCCCAACCTGCCGGTAGAGGAAGATGGGCGTCTCAACGACCCGGTACTGCGGGAGAATTTTATCGCCCGCGTCTACGCCTACCAAGACTGGCTCAGCATCATGCACGATGGCTTGAGCGCGGCCGCACTGATCGATTTTCACAGCCGCTACAAATTTCTGCTGATGGCCCACAGCCCAACAGCCTACCTGGAATTGGGCAACCTTTTGGCGAACCTTTCAGCTGACATTGACCGCATCGCGCAGCGTTATATCACGCGACTCATGCGCACACTGGCGCAACCGATTACCCGGCGCAATCACGCCAATGTGTTGCAACACATTCAAGGTTATTTGAAAAACAGCCTGAGTTCGGCAGAGCGAGTCGAACTGGCAAAAAACATCGACAAATATCGAATCGGCAAACTACCCCTATTGGCCCCCATCACGCTGATTCGACATTACCTGGCTGTGCACCCCAACGCTTACATGGAAAGCCAGCGTTATCTGCAGCCCTACCCCGACGAACTGGGACTAAGATATGGCATCTGAGGCACTACTCCCGATACGTGAAGTCGCGCGCATCACCGGCGTCAACCCGGTAACACTGCGTGCCTGGCAACGTCGCTATGGCCTGATAAAACCACAACGCACCGAGAAAGGGCACCGGCTGTACAGCAAGGCCGATATCGACCTTATTCGGGAAATCCTGTACTGGCTGGAACAGGGCGTCAGTATCGGCAAAGTCAAAGGCTTACTGGGCCAGGACGAACACAGTGTCACCGAGGTGGACTCCAGCTGGGAACAGGCACGGCGGGATTTACTCGACTCAGCCAAGGCACTGACCCACGACAAACTAGAAAAACAATTGCGGGAGCTGGCCAAGCTATATCCCACACAGCTTTTCTTACGCCGCATTGTAGAACCCTGGCTAGCCGAGATGGCGACCCTGCCAAGGCCGGACCGGGAACTCATACAACACAGTGCACAGGCGGTACTGACTCACTTTATTCATCAGGTACTGACCATCCAGTCGGGTCCCCGCATAGCGGTGGGTTCGATCGGCGATGCGCGCGCCCTGTCCACCACGCTGGTGCGTTACGAACTGCAGGGTATGGCCTGTCGCAGTATAGACCTTGGACAGGTCAAATCGGAGCAACTACCCCTGGCCCGATCACGCCTTGACGCCGATGCTTATGTGCTGGTGCTGGGCAGCGGGCTTACCGGACTCTGGTTTATGCAGCACCAGCCCGAATGGCCTGAACCGCTGTTCCTCGTTGGCCAACTGGGAAACGTTTACCGCGCACAGGGCTGGCTCAACAAACCCTTTGCCCAGCACGTCTCCGATCTGGAGGATTTTCCGCCATGCGACATCTAATGTGGTTTCGCAGCGATCTACGTGTTCGCGACAACCCGGCGCTATACCAGGCCGCGATCGATGCGGATCGTGTCACCGCGTTATATATCGACTGCCCCGGCCAGTGGCGGCGGCATCACAGCGCAGAAATTCAACGCGATCTGGTACGCCGTTGCGTGGATTCTCTGGCAAAAGGACTGGCGACACTAGGTGTTCCGCTGCGCGTCATCACTGTTGACACCTTCGCAGAAGTACCGGCCAGCGTGCACGATCTCGTGCAAAAGCTGGATATCGACGCGGTGTTCTGTAACAGCGAAATCGGTATCAATGAAGCGCGGCGTGACCAGGCGGTGGCGGCTCGACTGGATATCCCGCTTCACGCCTTTAATGGCGACTGCGTCATTGAACCCGGCGCGCTACAAACTGCCAATGGCGAAATGTTCAAGGTGTTCACGCCCTTCTCGCGGGCGTGGCTCTCGATGCTCGAAACACGCGGCTGGACCTTGTATCCCTCACCCGCTGCTCAGGCCCCAGCCTTCGCACCGCAGGATCTCAACTGGCACCAAGGCACATGCGAGAAACAGGGCAAGGCGAAGAGTGCCGCATGGCCTGCTGGCGAGCGCGCAGCTCTGGCACGCTTGCGAGAATTTTGTGCACACGATCTCGCCGATTACGAAAAAAACCGAGACCTTCCGGCGCTATCCGCGACCAGTTCATTGTCTCCCTATCTGGCCATTGGCGTACTCTCGCCCCGCCAGTGCCTGAGCGTCATGGAAGAAAAACTGGGCTTTGTGCCGCTCAGTCGCGGTGAAATCGGTTTCGCCTGGCTCAATGAATTGATCTGGCGCGAGTTCTATCGCCATCTTATGGTGGCCCATCCCCGCCTTTCGATGCACCGGGCCTTTAAACCGGAAACCGAAGCCCTGCGCTGGCGTCGCGACGAGAACGACTTTCAGTGCTGGTGTCGGGGGGAAACCGGTTTTCCCATCGTAGACGCCGCCATGCGCTGCCTTAACGAAACCGGCTGGATGCACAACCGCTTACGCATGATCTGCGCCAGCTTTCTCTGCAAAGACCTGCACATCGACTGGCGCTGGGGCGAGTGCTATTTCATGTCGCGACTGATCGACGGCGATCTCGCCGCCAACAACGGCGGTTGGCAATGGAGCGCCAGCACCGGGGCAGACGCAGCACCTTACTTTCGAATGTTTAATCCTACGCGGCAAAGCGAAAAATTTGACCCCGACGGTAAATTCCTGCGCCGCTGGCTTCCGGAAATTAGCGACGTACCCGCCGCGCATATTCACCAGCCGCGCACCTGGCTGGACCAGCACCAGCCAAATAATCCCTATCCAGCACCTATTGTCGACCACGGCAAGGCCCGCGAATGCACCTTACAGCTGTTTCGACAATTAAGCGAAACTTGCGCCGTCAATGACCGCGCGGGACAAAAGCAAACGGTACTGCCGCTATGAAGCAAGCCCTTGAACCGTTCGAGCGTTTTTACACACAACAACTCGCCAAAGCAGACTTGTCGAGCCTTCGGGAGGTATACAGCCCCCACGTGGAGTTTATCGACCCGGTCGACCGGCTCGCCGGTATCGACGCCCTCGAGTCTTATTTTCACCACCTTATGAACGGACTCGAAAGTTGTCATTTCGATATCTCGACGATTCAGGCGGGCGATGCGGAAGCCTTTGTTATCTGGCAAATGCGTATTTGTCATCCGCGAGTACGCGGCGGTGCTGAGATCTGTATCGAGGGTGCCAGCCATCTCAAATTCACCAGCCAGATCGACTATCACCGGGATTACTACGATCTCGGGGCCATGCTCTACGAGCACCTGCCCCTGCTCGGCCGTGCCGTGCGCCGGTTAAAAAGGCGCCTTGCCTTATGAAATGTGTCCTGATCACCGGTGCCAGTTCAGGCATTGGCCAGCAATTAGCAATCGACTATGCCGGCGCGGGGTGGCATGTGATCGCCTGCGGTCGCGATCGAGATAAACTGCAACAGGCCCTCGCCGATTCACCAATTGGCGATTTCCGTGTTTTTGATACCACCGATACGCAAGCCTGCGAAACCGCACTCGCCGGCGACTCCGAACACATTGACCTGGCAATCCTCAACGCCGGCACCTGCGAATACATCGACAACGTGCGCCGGTTCGACGCCACCATGTTTTCTCGCATTATCAACACCAACGTTCTGGGTACCGCAAACTGCCTCGCGCCACTGCTGCGCCGTATGGTTCGCGGCAGCCGTATCGCAATCGTTAGCTCTTCGGTGACCTTTTTACCGTTGACGCGGGCGGAGGCCTATGGCGCTTCTAAAGCAGCATTGGACTACCTTTGCCGAAGTCTCGCCATAGACTGTGCAAACCAAGGTCTCGAATTCACGCTGATTCGCCCCGGCTTCGTCGATACACCGCTCACAGAACGCAACGATTTCGCCATGCCAGGCCGCGTAGATGCCGCAACAGCCAGCAACGCTATTCGTCGCGGCCTCGCGCAAGGTAAACGGGAAATTTGTTTTCCCCGCCTTTTTACGCTGATTTTGCGCATTTTTTCCCGGCTACCGATGAACCTTTGGCACTGCTTAGCCGTAAGAATGGTTCGCAAGGTTAAAACCAGGGAAGCCGCCAATGGCTAAGATCGCAATTATCGGCAGTGGTATTTCGGGCCTGACCTGTGCCCATCTTCTGGCCGATCAACATGAAATCAGTCTTTATGAAGCGAGCCCGAATTTGGGTGGTCATACCGCGACGGTTGATGTCGATATCGCTGGACAATCATACGCGGTCGACACGGGTTTTATTGTATTTAACGACCGCACCTATCCGAATTTCCTGCGTTTGCTTGACCGCCTCGGCGTGGCTAAAAGAGCGACTCAGATGAGTTTTAGCGTCCGTCATGAACCTTCCGGACTGGAATATAACGGGCACAGCCTCGCCACAATGTTTGCCCAACGCAGCAATCTTTTTAATTTGCGGTTTTATCGATTGATATACGAAATTATTCGCTTTAATGCGCTGGCGAAAAAATCTCTCGCGAAGAAAACCACAATGCCCTCGACCCTTGGCGGCTTCCTCGATCAATTCGGGTTCACGGGCTTTTTCGCCCAACACTATATTTTACCGATGGTGGCCGCGATCTGGTCCGGGTCAATGCAGGAAGCACGCGATTTTCCGCTGACTTTATTTCTGAGATTTTTTCACAATCATGGCCTGCTGGATATCGTTGACAGGCCGCAATGGTATGTCATCGAAGGCGGTTCAAACCGCTATATTCCCGGCCTCACCGCTAATGTGCAACACATACACCCGAACACACCAGTGCAAACCATCCAGCGCAAGAATGACTGTGTTTTAGTTAACAGCGCACGCGGAGTCGATCAGTTTGACGAGGCTATTCTCGCCTGCCACTCGGACCAGGCGCTGGCGCTTTTAGTAGACGCGACAGAAGACGAACACCGCGTGCTTGGCTCGCTACCCTACTGCGACAACGAGGTGGTGCTGCACACTGACACTGGATTATTACCGCAAGCAGAAGCCGCCTGGGCGAGCTGGAACTACCGTTTTGACGGTAACACGCGGGCCCGAGCTTCCGTCACCTATAACATGAATTTGCTTCAGGGTTTGGACTGTCCGGAGACAGTGTGCGTCACCCTGAACCAGACAGATGAAATCAGGCCGGAGAAAATTCTGCAGCGGTTTACCTATGCTCACCCGGTCATTAATAACGCAAGTCACTCCGCTCAGAGGCAACGGGAGAAAATATGCGGCCAGCGCAACACACATTTTTGTGGTGCTTACTGGTACAACGGCTTTCACGAAGACGGGATCAACAGCGCACTGGATGTATGTCGTCGTTTTGGTATCTATCTATAAACCGTGAATAGCGCTATCTACAGGGGTCATATTCGCCACCGCCGATTTCACCCCCGGCAACATGTATTCAGTTACCCGCTCTATATGCTGGCGCTCGACCTGGATGAGCTGGAAATGCTGGACGCCAGCAGTCGCCTGTTCGCCGTGAACCGCTTCGCACCGCTCAGCCTGCATCGCAAGGACTATCTCGGTGATTGCGATGTACCACTGAAAACCGCCGTTATCGAGACCGTGAATCAGCTGGGCGGCGATGGCATCAGCATAGGACGGGTGATGATGCTCACTCAGGTGCGCTGTTTCGGTTTTTATTTCAGCCCCGTCAATTTTTATTTTTGCTACGCCGCGTCAAACGCGAGCTACCTGGTGGCTGAAGTCACCAATACGCCCTGGAGGGAAAGTCACTGCTACCTGATCGACCTGGAGAATCCGCAACCCAGCCCCAAAGCTCACCACGTTTCGCCGTTCATGGGCATGGCTTTGGATTACCACTGGAAAATTAAAGCGCCTGCCGAGCGTGCTTTGGTTCATATCGAAAACCGACAGGAAAAAAGCAAACTCTTCGATGCCACGCTGAACCTGGAAAGAGAAAATTGGCATTCCCGCGCCCTGGGCCGCGCTCTACTGCGCTGGCCCGTGATGACGCTCAGCATCGTACGCGGTATTTACTGGCAGGCCCTGCGTCTGTGGGTGAAATCCGTGCCTATCTACCCGCACCCCAGAAGATAAATATGGAAAACGTGCTTGAAAAATCCGCCCTGTCCGGGGTACAAAAATTTGCCCGCCATCATATCTTCAACCTTTTGGCTCAGATGGAAACCGGGGGTTTGATACTGGAGGAAAACGGTGAAACCTATCGCTTCGGGCAAATCGAGGCGCCACTGCAAGGCCGTTTGCGAGTTCATTCACCGGCATTCTATAGCCGCGTGTTATTTGGTGGCAGTGTCGCAGCGGGCGAAACCTGGGTGGAATCGCTTTGGTCGTCGCCCAACCTGCTGAACGTAATTCGAATCTTCGCCCGCAGTCTGGCGCTCGTCGAGCGCCTGGAAAATCGCATGGCGTGGTTACGCAAACCGGCACAGATGTTATGGCAACTAAGCACACGCAATACGCAAAGCGGCAGCCGCGCCAATATCGCTGCTCATTACGACCTCGGCAACGATATGTACCAAATTTTTTTAGATCCGATGATGCAGTACTCGTCGGCTATTTTTCCATTTACAGAAGCCAGTCTTGCTCAGGCTCAATTACACAAGGTCAAGATCATATGCGAAAAACTGCAACTGCAACCTGGTGACGAAATACTGGAAATCGGCAGTGGCTGGGGTGGGCTCGCATGTCATATGGCCAGCCACTTTGACTGCCGGGTGACGACGACCACCCTGTCACAAGCGCAATACGAATTTGCCAAAAAGATGATCACCGAACGGGGGCTGCAGAATAAGATCGACTTGTTATTGCAGGACTACCGCGAGCTAGAAGGCGAGTATGACAAAATCGTCTCAGTCGAAATGATCGAGGCCGTTGGCCACGATTTTTTACCCGCTTACTTTAGACACTTGGGAGGCCTACTGAAACCCACCGGGCGAATGCTGATTCAGGCAATCACGATCGCCGATCAACGCTACCGGCAATATCGCCACAGCCAGGATTTTATTCAACGCTATATCTTTCCCGGCGGCGCGCTACCCAGCCTTAGCGAGATGTGCCGCCACTTATGCCAGCAAACCGATATGACGGTGAACGCTGTCAGTTCCCACGGTAAGGACTACGCGCAAACACTAAACCTCTGGCAGCAGTCCTTCAACGGCAATGCAGAGCGGCTGGCGCAACTGGGCTACGACGGAGATTTCCAGCGCCTATGGCAGTTTTATTTCGCCTACTGTGAGGCCGGGTTCCGCGAAGGCGCCATCGATTTGCTGCAATTTGAAGCCAAGAAGCCAGAGGCTCGCCGATGTCGCGATGGCAATGGCTTCAGCTGATTGGTTTTCAAGCCTACTGGCTAATCGCCGTGCTAGGGCAAAATCCGATGACCTGGTTGTGCCTGGCGCTGCTCGGACTGCATTTTTATTTTACCCCCACCCTAAAACGGGATTTATGGGTTCTGCCATTGGCTATACCCGGCATGATCGTAGACGGCCTGCTGACTCGCCTGGGATTCTTTCAATTTGACAGTGTTCCCTTCTGGCTTGGGCTGATGTGGCTTGGCTTTGTGCTGACTTTAGGACACAGCCAGCGCTGGATGTACAGGGTTCCCCTGGCGCTTTTGCCGATATTAGGCGCGATCGCCGGTTGCTGTGCTTATTTGGGCGCCTGGCGACTTGGCGCAGTGGAATTCTTGTACGGCCCGGTCACAGCGGCGCTGGTCATTGCGATAGCCTGGGCAATACTATTGCCAATGATGGTGGTAATGGATAAACGGCTGCGGATGACACCATGAGATTCAGTTGCCATCGTGCGAGTTATTATTCACGTTTTTATCGCAGCCCCAACCGGGGCAGGTTATATTTTTCCACCCTGTCGTCCGCGCTATTTGCGATCGTTCTACTATGTTATGCCGAACACAGCATAGCTTCTGAAAATCAGGTTGAGAGCAAACCACTCCAAGAGCTCTCTCTCATTGGGCAGGGGGAGATGCACTGGATGGCCTGGCATCTCTACGATGCGAGACTTTACAGCGCAGACGGCTATTACCGTCCGCAAGGCTACCCACTGGCGCTAGCTATCAGTTACGCTCGCGCAATCGACAAAAAGCACCTTGTAAGCGCAACTACCAAAGCCTGGTCGCGCTTACATATCGATCCCCCATCGAGATGGGTCCAACGGCTGTCAAACATCTGGCCCTCAGTAAACAAAAGTGATGAATTAGTGTTTTACGTCACTACCGCGGGCATTGGCCAATTTTACTATAATGGCGATTTGATCGGCGAGATAGACGATTCTGAGTTTAGCGCTGCTTTCCTCGCCATCTGGCTTCATCCGGAGACATCCGGCAAGTCGCTGCGCGCCAAGTTAATTGGTGGTCGCGTGCTGCCCCGAAGCCAACAAACCGCTGAACCCTGGGGACTCAAAGAAGAGACCCATGATAAGTAAGGCTAGGGCCTGTTCACACTAATTGGATTACCCCTGCCGAGCGCGGTTTTTTCGCCCAACTCTTTGTTTCACAAAGACGGAAGGTGTGCAGTCTAGTGAGTCTACATAAACGGCTGATAACGCGGTTGGGCGGAAACTAGGCCTCGCCCTCTCTTCTGAAAAAGAAAGAGGTTGCGACTAAAAAAGTTCTACTCGGCATTGCTCGTTGCTTATTTGGAATAATCAAACGAAGCGCCTCGCGCTTTGATTGGCGCTGTTTTAGCCACAACAGAGACAACCTATTTCGTGTGAACAGGCCCCAGACATGAACATTTTTGTGCTCGACCAAAATATTGAGCGTTGCGCACGTTACCATTGCGATAAGCATGTGGTAAAAATGATCCTCGAGAGCGTACAGCTACTGTGCACAGCACTGGACAAGAAAGGCTATTCAACGCCCTACAAGCCGACCCACGAAAAACACCCCTGCGTGCTCTGGGTAGAAGCCTCTTACGCCAATTTCCTCTGGCTAAACGAACTAGCGGTCGCCCTCAATGATGAATACCGTTATCGGTTTAACAAAGATCGCGACCATTCGTCGATTGCTGTATTGTCCAAAATAGAAAGCCTGCGTTATGCTGATTTCGGTCTGACCGAACATGCCCAGGCGATGCCTGCTAAATACAAAGTAGCGGGCGACGCCGTCAGTGCATACCGGGGTTTTTATCGCGGGGAAAAACACCACTTCGCCGACTGGACTCGCCGACCGGCACCCAAGTGGATGTCTGCCAAGCAACTGTAGTACACAATCTAAGGAGAGATGTGATGCACCGAATCCTGCTGTTATGCGCACTTATAGCTATTACCGGGAACGCCTGGTCTAACTGCCCGGAATTTCTCAATCACGACTTCCGCAAACTGCATTCGAAAGAGTCCATACAACTTTGCGATCTCGCGACCAACAATGTCCTTTTGCTGGTCAATACCGCCAGCCACTGTGGCTTTACTCCGCAATTCAAGGATCTCGAAGCGATCCATCAACGTTACCGGGACAAGGGCCTGGTGGTGATCGGTTTTCCCAGTAACGATTTCGACCAGGCGGCCAGCAGTGAAGAAAAAGCCCACCAGATATGCCACGTGAATTACGGCGTCAGCTTCACCATGGTGGCCCCAAGCTCGGTTCGTGGTAACCATGCAAATCCTGTCTTCGCGGAGCTCGCCCGGCAATCCCACGCACCATCGTGGAACTTCAGCAAATACCTGGTCGATCGCGACGGGCGGGTGGTCAAAATGTTCGGCAGTAACATATCGCCTCAGGACGATATATTGACGACAGCGCTCGAACATCTGCTGGATACCGACGAATAACCCCTACTTACTGCCGCCACCGGCCGAATTTGATCCTGGCCCGAACGGCTGCCCGCCAGCTATGGAGGCGTTTGCGGATTGCGCGGCGCCGCCAGCCACAACATAGTCGGTGCAAAAAACGCGAAAGCGGCGGCCACCGCCAGCATGAGGTCGTAAGCGCCGGAAATATCGTAAAGAAAACCACCCAGCCAGGAACCGGTAGCGCCTCCCATGGCGGCAAACATCGAGAGAATACCGAAAATCGTCGGAAACCGCGGGCCGGCAAACAAATCCCTCGCTGCAGAAGGAATAATAGGCGCATTGGCGGCGTAGCCAACGCCGATAAGAACGGCAAAGGCGATGGGCATGACCAATCCTGGCACTGTATCGATTAGAGCGAGCGCCAGGACAGACAGTAAAGTACACGACACGCCGAGACTGTAGGCGATTTCCCGGCCAATACGATCCGATAAAGCGCCCCAGATAATCTTGCCCGGTATACTCGCGACACCGATGATGCCAACGATCATTGAACCCAGCGCCTTGGCCACCCCATGGTCCACCATGAAAGCAAACTGGTGCATGATCAGCAATTGCGACAGCGCGCCTCCCGTGAAAAAAGCCAACCCGGCACAGCGAAAGCTCCGGGAACGGACTGCCGTGGCGACAGTCCAGCCGCGTTCGATCACCACCTCGAGCTGAGCGTCAGTCGAAACAGCGACATCTTCAGGCACGTGCATCTGTGGCGGCAAACGCAGAATAAAATAGGCCGCCGGCCAGATAATGGCAACAACGATCAACCCGAGTGCTACGAACGCATTACTCCAGCCATGGGTTTCAATCAGCCAGTTACTTAGCGGCACAACGGCAAAGATGCCGACACCGATCCCTGCAGTGACGATACCCAGAGCGGTACCCACCTTACCCGGAAACCAGCGCTCTGCAAGGATAACCGAAGGCACCCAGCCGCATGCGCCAAGCCCAACTGCCGTAACCACGCCAAAGGACAGATATAGCTGCCACCACGCAGAAATCTGGGCGCTGAGCAACAACCCCCCCGCCATCACTAACGAGCCCGCCATCATCAACCGGGTGGGTCCAAATCGCTCCACCAGACGACCGGCCAGAGGTCCAAACAAACCGTGGCAAACGATAAAGACAGACATGGCGCCCGCGGTCACCGAGCGCGACCAGCCGAAATCTTCAATCAGGGCGACAAGAAAAACCGAGTAGGAATACCAGACGCCATACAACAGGCCAAGCGTAGTAAACAGTGTCGCGATAATGGCACTGCCACCGGGAGCCACGGCTTTTTCGTTCAAGGAAAGACTCCGAAAAGACAGAGGGCGATTACTGCAGGCGCGAGCGCCGGGGGCGCGCATAGTATCAGTACATGGACGCCATCCCCTAACATTTATCGCTCGGAGCTCTGGCTTGTAATCGTTCAGGCCAGACAGTATTGTCAATTCCAACGCTCGTACAAGCTTTTTACCGAAAACAAATCGATAAAACTAACAAATAAGAAGATACAGGAGCCCCAATGATTACCGAACAGGATATGTACTTCCACGCGCCCACATCCGACGATCATTACTGGGCGGAAACCAATTACTTTGGCTTTTACGTGCCGGAAGAGCCGCTGCACGTGAACGTCTATGTATTGACCCGGCAGAATGCCGGTGTCGTACTGTCTAGCATCACGGTAACCGACGGCTTTTCTAACTCGCCTCACCTGGTGCGCTACTCCAATAATCAGGTGCACCTGCCCTTTCCGAAAAGCAATTTCGACGATTACCAACTTGCCAATGGCCTGGCGATTAAGTGCACCAAACCGGTCATGGATTACAACATTACTTTCAACGACAACCGGCGGGTTGCCATCGATGTCAAGTACACGGGCTTGATGGCGCCCTACGACATTCACGACCCGGACATGGACCCCCTCGCTGCGACCGCCGACGACAATGTCTCAAAAACGGCCTACGCCGGCCACTGGGACCAGAGCGGCCGCGTCACCGGGACGTTTACCCTGGACGGTAAATCCTATGACATCGACTGCGTATCGAGCATGGATCACAGTTGGGGTGAACGTAAGGAGGACCAGTTCGCCAACTTCTGCTGGCTCAACGCTAACTTCGACAACGACGTCAGTATCCACTGCATCTGGGCGATCAACCCCGAGGACTTTACCGATTACTGCACTATCGTACATGGCTATGTCCGCGAGGGAGACCAGGTTTACGGCCTGACAAAAGGCCACGGCAAGCTACGCCGCAACGGCCTGCTACATCAGTTTATGGATCTGGAAGTCGAAGATAAGCGCGGTACCGTGCACCGGTTCACCGGCAGCGCAATGACCTCAAATCCCTGGCAACCGTGGCCGTTTGTCTACGCTACGCAATCCTTTTTGCGCTGGGACCTCGGTGGTATCACCGGTTGGGGAGAAGTTCAGGATGTCAGTATGTAAGCAGATATACGTTAAGGTGTTCTCCGACAGATGACACCACGAAGTCGCACTCAGGATAACCCCCCCGAATCGAGACCGTTTGGATTCTTGCTATGAGCTACACCGATACACTGGCGCAGAGAGCCCAGCCCAGCGAACAATGGATCGCTCTTATACGCGAACGTTACCCTGTGGAACGCGCGCTTGACGAGGTGCTGACCGCGAAACTGCGCCAACGCAACAATTGCGAGAACCATTGTACCGACTTCGCACAGTTGCAGACCCGGCTGAAGGATTACCTCAAATTCGTCACGGACCAGCCGGATGCGCAAATGGCCAACCTCAAACGCCTGACTGGCGGCGCCTCAAAGGAACAATTCACCTTTGATCTCACCTGGCGACAACCGGAAGGAGACAGACAAACCCGCAAACTCATACTGCGCATGGACCCGGCAGAATCGATTGTTGAAACCCACCGGCTACGTGAAGCCCAAGTGCTGCGCGCCATGTGGGGCAAAGTGCCCGTACCCGAAGTGCTCTGGGTCGACCACACGGATCAATATCTCGGACACCCCTTTCTCATCGCAGCATTTCTAGAGGGTACGGTGCAGCCGGAGGACGGCGGCAAAGTGACGGGCCTCGGCATGTACTTTGAACCGACATTGCGTGAAGCACTAAAAGATCAGTTTGTGCGACACCTGGCAACGATACACACGACAGACTGGCGCCAGGAGGATTTGTCTGCCTACGATGCTCCGGAGCCGGGCACAACACAAGCCAACGAATGGTCGCTTGGGCTGTGGGAGCGGATCTGGCAGGAAGACGCCCTGGAGGCGCACCCGGTGATGGAACAGGCAGCGACCTGGCTAAAGGCCAACATGCCCGTAGTCGATAATCCCGTGATCGTCCATGGTGACTACCGCAGCGGTAATTTCATGTACACCGACGACCGGAAGATCAATGCCATTCTCGACTGGGAACTGTGCCACATCGGTGATTTCCACGAAGACCTGGCCTACAACCGCTGCAAGATGCTCGGCACCGCCGATGGCGAAGGCGGCGTTCGATCCAGCGGTCTGCTCTACTTTGACGAATTCGTCGAAAAATATGAAGCGTACACCGGGTACCGTGTCGATGAAAAATTACTCACCTGGTATGACATCTTTACCCACTACAAAGTGAGCTCGATATCCTGTACCGGGCTGCGCGTTGCCCAGCAACGCAAGACACACCTCGATACCATGATGAACCTGATCGGCGG
>DJFY01000066.1:18397-19990 GCA_002431545.1 Cellvibrionales bacterium UBA5860
CCGCGGTTTTATTCGCCCACGCCCCTGCTACACGTCCGTCGTTACCGCCGCCGACAAAGCATACTTGCCAGTACCTGACAGCAAACCGGCTGTCTATCTGCGAGCACCGCGCGCAATCGGCATTTCAGGCCACTACCAGCCCCGCAAGACAGATCGAGGGTAAATCAATAGTAATACCAACGGCCATAACGCCAATAGGATCGGTAGGGGTAGGCATTATACCAATGCCGGTAAAAGTAAGGCCGCCAGCGATTGGACCACTTGTACCAGGCGTCGTCAGATTTTCTCGCCTCGGTCGCTTCCGCAAGAAGCTTCTCCGCCTCCTTGTCGCCGCGCCCGGCGGCAATGGTCAACCATTTTTCGGCCTCTCTGGGATCGGACCCCATTTCCTCCAGACCCGTCAAATAAAAACGACCGACCGCCTTTTGTGCTTCCAGATCACCGCGCTCCGCCGCATCGCGCATCCATTGCAGGGCTCTGTAACTGTCCTGCCTGACGCCGTCACCGCGAAAAAAACGCAGACCCAGATCGTAGGCCGCACGCGGGTCCTCCTTGGCCTGTGCTTCAAGGGCGGCGATTCGACCATCGGGATCCTCGTCCGGCACTGCTTCAGAGGTGTCGTATGTGGCTGAATCCGCCGGCCGGTCCGAACATCCAGTGGAGTCGCAAATACGTACCATCTCGTTTTTGGGCCCCGTCTGCGCGCAGGCGCTCAGCAGAGCTGCGCAGAAAAATACACCTGCAAAAATCCTGACATCCATTTTTCTTCCTTTTCCTGTGAGTTGAGTGAGCGGAATTTTCTGCAATCTATTTATCGCTCGAGAATTGTAGCTTACAAGTAAAGCTTGAAATACCTTGTTCGCCCACCTTATGATCGAAATCTATTTCCGGCCTGCCTTCGCTGGCAGTCCGTGGCCGCCTGTGTATACTACCGAACGCGTGCTTCCTGTTAACTAGATTGGAGACTTTGAAAATGACAAAAGGAATGACGAGGTGGGGGCTATCGCTGAGCGCCGTTCTTCTAGCTGGCTGCGTGACGTCGGGCACTAACAGCACCGCCGTATCCGGTGCAGCAGGCGGCGGGGCCAGTGTCGGCGCCAGCAGCTCGCTGGAACGCTGCGATGAAACCCTCGGCACCCTCGCCGTCGATGACGGCCGCGCCGCTGACTGGTATGGCCGATTTGGCAGCACCACCAAGGTGACCACCATTGAACCCATGATTCGCCTGGCGGTGCAGCAATCAAACTGTTTTGTGATCACGTCGATCGGCAATATGCGCTCCGATAGCCGGCTGTCGCGCGTTACTGATATTCAACGCAATTCGGGGGAATACCGGGCCGGCTCCAAGCAGCAAAAAGGTCAACGGGTCGCCGCCGACTACTACCTGGAACCTTCAATCATCATCGACGAGTCTTCGCTCGGCAAAGTCGCAGGTGCGCTGGGTGGCAACTTCCTCGGTTCAGGAGCCCAACTCCTGGCTGGTGGTCTTTCGGCTAAATCTTCGGTGGTGACACTCACCCTGTTCGATATTCGCTCAGCGATTCAGATCTCCGCTTCCGAGGGCAGCGCAACTTCCACCAACTTTGGCGCAGC
>DJFY01000066.1:20224-26313 GCA_002431545.1 Cellvibrionales bacterium UBA5860
GCCGCCTTTGTCGACGCCTATAACGGTATGGTTCGCGCACTACGCAACTACGAAGCACAGGAAGTGAAAGGCGGCCTGGGTCGAGGCGGCGCCCTGAAAGTCAACTAAAATCAACGCAAGGATCCCGGGCAGCATAACCGCCTGGGATTCCGCGTTTTTCGTACCGCCGCCCCGGCAGCCGGCTGCTACACCGCACTGCTCAGATAATGGGCATTGCGTGAACTTTTGTACCGCCAGCAATAACAGGCAGTGCAAATCAATGCCAAATTGAGACCCCTGAAACACTATCAGCTAGTGTCTGGATACCGCCATACATGCACACGCGTGTGTGAGAAACCATCGAAAACGGCACCAAAACACCCCGTTTATATTCGAAATAAGCATATTTAAAACCGTTATTTTACACCGCAGACCACTGCCGCTTTAATGCCTCGCTCAAACTACTCGAAGAATAGAGCCGGGGCTGTTGATGAATCTCGCGGTAGATCAATTTTCCAAACCGAGCGGTGTGTCCAGGACCAAACGCAACGCCGCATCCCTGTCGCAAGCCCCATTTGACCTGGCCGAGTTCAATCGCGCTCTGGTTGACGCCGCGCCGATCGATATCATCCAAAAATCCCTGGACCACTTCGAACGGCCGGTATTGAGCACCAGCTTTTCAGCCTACTCCGCGGCATTGCTGCACATGGTCCACACTGTGCGGCCTGACATCACCGTACTGTGGTGCGACACCGGGTTTAACACCCCGGCGACCTATCGTTTCGCTGAGCAGTTAATCGATCTGTTCGATCTGAACATTAAAATTTTCGTGCCCCAGGTTTCCGCGGCTCGCCTCGAAGCGCAATATAACGGCGTCCCTCAGCCTGGCACCGAAGCACACGACGACTTTACCCAAACAGTGAAATTGGAACCTTTTGCGCGCGCTTTTGAAGCATTAACCCCCGACCTGTGGATTACCGGTATCCGCCGGGAAGAAACCGAGTACCGCAAAAGCCAGGATATCTTCACCTGGGACAGCAAGCGCGCCGTCACCAAGCTCGCGCCCACTTTTCACCTGTCCAGCCTCGAACTGGTGGATTACCTCCAGCGCCACGATCTGCCCTCGGAGCCAGACTACAACGACCCCACCAAGCCCGAGGACAACCTCGAGTGCGGTCTGCATTATTAGGACCTGTTATCACTTATTGGCTTACCGCCTCAAGTCGCGGTCCATTGTATGAGCCGAACTTTCAGATAGAGCCCGAATAGCGTCCGGATCCAGACTGAGCGGGCCAGACGCCGACAGGCCACACCCAATACCTAATCGGATAATAAAAAACCCGCAGCAAGCGGGTTTTTTATTGCCTTACGTCAATACCAGCGCAGAACCGGCTCTATACAGGACAGCCAGTAACACTGCGGTCAGCGGCGCGAAACACAAACGAATCAGGCGCTGGCCTTTTTCGCCCCGGGTTCACAGGACCACCGGTGAAGTTCCGGCAGAACCTCGGCGGCAAACAGACGCATACTCTTTTCTGCCTCGTCAAAAGGCATACCGCCAAAGCTAAAGCTGACGTTGAGGTTCATAGGCCCGGCCATATCGCGAATCCGGTGGATCTTGTCGAGTATCTGCTGGGGCGTACCGTGAACCTGGTTGTTGGTGAATAACTCCGTGACCGACTCTCGACCCCGGTCACGCATGATCTCGGCACTCTTTGCGTAGTAGTTGTACACTTTTTTATCGCCGAAATGCGTACCGTCCATCTCGTAGTGGTCGAGCGCGGAAATCCAGTATTCATGCATGTAATTCAGCGCGTTTTCCTCGGCACGGCCTGCATCCTCGTCGCACACGCAGAAAATATTGGCAACAATCGGCGGCGGTTCCTTGCCCTGGGATTTCCTGTACCGGGCACGATAACGCTCCACGTCCTTGGCGCGACTCTCCCAGGGGGATATGGCGAATATCATCATGGTCGCGCCCAGGTCGGCAACCACATCAGCGGAGTCAGGCGACTGGCAGGCCATGTACAACCGGTCTTTGAACGATTTGAAAGGCCGAGGTCGCAGTTCCCGTCGCTCCTGCTTGAAGTATTTACCGTCGTACTCGATAAAGCCGGTTTCCAGGCCCTGTAGAATAATTTCTGCAGATTCGTCAAAACGGTCGCGGGATTCCTCCATCGGAATACCGAAGCCATCGTACTCTACCCTGCCAATTCCCCGGCCAAAGCCCATCAACGCACGACCGTTAGACAAATTGTCGAGCATCGACATCTCGACCGCGATACGGCCGGGGTCTTTATGCCAGGGCAGTATCAACACAGCCGTGCCCAGGCCAATACGCTCGGTCCGGCCCGCCATGTAGGCGAGCAACTCGGTAACACTTGGACACATGGTGTAGTCGGTGAAGTGGTGCTCCACCGTCCAGATGGACTCGAAGCCCAACGGCTCCGCCATCTCTGCCATGCGCAGCTCGGCCTTGTACACCTCCCGGTCCGACAGCTGCCGGTTGGGATTCTGCATGATCGCGGCGTATCCGACGTGCATGAGGGTTCTCCTTGGTCATTTGTCCGAATATTGAGATGATCTGATTCATACAACACGGCGCCGCCCAATTCCAGATGTTCAGCCGACGGAACGGCGCTCGGTTGCGCCCCGCAGGCAGGGGGGAGCACAATGGCATTCCGGGAGCGTCGTGCCCGGCACGCCCGTGCCGTGGTCACGGCGCCAGGGAATCTCATCAGCGGGAGGACGGCAATGACCGACAAGGCAATCTTTGCAGCAGGGTGTTTCTGGGGCGTGGAGGAGACTTTTCGTAAGGTTCCCGGTGTCACAGGGACCGCCGTGGGCTACAGCGGCGGCAAGACCGACGAGCCCACCTACGAGGCGGTGTGCAGCGGCCGTACCGGCCATGCGGAGGTGGTGCAGGTGGAATTCGATCCGGAGCGGGTGTCCTACCATGAACTGCTGACGGTGTTCTGGCAGTTGCACGACCCTACCCAGGTCAACCGGCAGGGGCCCGACGTGGGCACCCAGTACCGCACGGCCATCTTCTATCTGAATCCTGAACAGGAGTCCGCCGCCCGCGCGGCAAAGGAGGCGCTGGACGCCTCGGGCAGGTTGCGCGCACCGGTAGCCACGGAGATCACTCCCGCCACCACGTTCTGGCCGGCGGAAGAGTATCACCAGCGTTATATCGAGAAGCGCACGCGGCAGGTGCTTAGTTTCTCCTGAGCGCGCAAGAGAAGGGCGGCGCGGGGGGCTTCGGTCCCATTGGCCTCGCCACCGGGCTTATGCTATGCAGGCACGAGAACGACACGGGGGAACGGAAAGATCATAGGCGCGCACCACGCACCAGGCAGGGGTAATCCATGAAATTCGGCATTTTCTACGAACACCAGATTCCTCGTCCCTGGGACGAGATGAGCGAGCACCGCATCTTCAACGAGTCGCTGGAGCAGATCGAGCTGGCGGACAGCCTGGGCTACAATTATGCCTGGGAGGTGGAGCACCACTTTCTGGAGGAATACTCCCACTCCGCGGCGCCGGAGGTGTTTTTGGGGGCGGCATCCCAGCGCACCAAGAACATTCGCCTGGGCCATGGCATCATCCAGTTGCCGACCAACCACCCCATCCGCGTCGCCGAGCGGGTGTCCACGCTGGACCTGCTGAGCGACGGGCGCGTGGAACTGGGCCTGGGCGAAGGGGCGGGGCCGACGGAGCTGCACCCCTTCGGGGCCCGTGTGCGCGAGAAGCGGGACAAGTGGCTGGAGGCCGTGCGGGCGCTGATACCCTGTTTCACCGAGTCCTCGGTGGAGTTCCATGGGGAGTATTTCGACTGGCCCCTGCGAAACGTGATTCCCAAGCCGTACCAGAAGCCCCATCCGCCCCTGTGGGTGGCGTGCTCCAACATCCGCACCATCGCCGACGCGGGAAGGTGGGGCATGGGCGCGCTGGGGTTTCAGTTCGTCACGCCCGATGCCGCGCGGGCCTGGGTGAACAAGTACTACATCAACATCACCAAGAACCTGGAGCGGGTGACGGACTATCCGATCAACCCCAACATCGCCATGGTCAGCGGCTTCATGTGCTGCGACACCGACGAGGAGGCCCAGGAGAAGGCGGCCGGCTGGACATTCTTCATCTTCTGCCTCAGCGAGTATGGCCGCAACGGCATCGCCGCCCCAGGCGAGGGAAACATGTGGAAGAAGTATCAGGACTGGCGCCACACCGAGCAGGCCCAGAAGGCGCTGAAGAGCGGGTTGATCGGTTCGCCCGAGACCATCCGCAACCAGTTGCGCCAGTATGCGGACGCCAATGTGGACCAGGTGATTCTGCTCAACCAGGCTGGCCAGGCCAGCCATGCCGACATCTGCGCCAGCCTGGAACTGTTTGCCAAGGAGGTCATGCCGGAATTCCAGGCGCGCCAGGGTGAGCAGGATGCCTGGAAGGCCGATGTGCTGTCCGGCAAGATCGAATTGGAGGATCTGGATACGGGCAGCCACAAGGTGTACACCCACCAGAACGAGGACATCGTCCGCTACACGGCTGATGAGCTGCGGCAGATGATGGAGGACAAGGAGCGGGCAGCAGGTGGCAACTAGGCTGTGTCTGAAAAGTGGGTCTTCGGTAATCGGCTGATTTAGCTGGGCCTGGCAGGTGTCTTCAGCCCTTGCCTGGTCCGACCGTACTCCTGTCCGGAAATGCTCCCCCGTGCTCTGCCCGTTTCCCCGCAAGGGGATGCGGGACTCTTTTCGTGAGGCCAGCCCACACCACCACAGGAGACTCCATGGCAAGGGAGGGTGGGCGCGATGCCCCCAATCCGTTCATCGATCACCTGGGCCTGGAAATCGTGGAGGCGACGCAAGGCGTGTGCCGCGCTCGCCTGCCAGTGGGTGGGCACCTCTTCAACCGCTATCGCGTGGCCCATGGCGGGGCACTGTTCACCATGGTCGACGGCACCATGAGCGAAGCCCTGTTATCTCTGCTGGGGGCGGGCGACGACTGTCGTACCATCGAGAATAAGATCAACTATGTGCGCCCCGTAGGTGGCGGTGCCGTGACCTGCGAGGCCCGCGTGCTGCACTGCGGTCGCACCACCGCCGTGGTGGAGGCCACCATCATGCAGCATGACAAGGTCGTCGCCGTGGCCCAGGGCTCCTACGCCGTGCAGCGGGATGGCTGAGTGCAGACCATCGAGTCCTGGTGGCCCGCGCCGGTTCGGCGTGCCGCCCGGTGCCGGCGCCAGCCGGGGAGAACCGCAATGGCCGTGAACAAATTGCAGAATGCCTACTACGTCACGCGGGACATGAACCGCGCCGTGGCATTCTATCAGCAGGCGCTGGGGCTGACCATGAAGTTCCAGGACGGCGAGCAGTGGGCCCAGTTCGACGCCGGCGGCGTGAACTTTTCCCTCAGTTCGCCGGAAGAAGGTGGCGCCGCGAATGGCGGTGCGGTAGTGATCTTCGAGGTGGACGACATGGCCGACGTCGCCGAGCGGCTTGCCCGTGCGGGCGCGGAGATCGTGGCGCAACGGGACATGGGTGGGCACGGCAAGAGTCTCTCCTTCCGCGATCCCGACGGCAATGTGGTGCAGCTCTTCCAGCGCGCATAGGCAGTTGCCCCGGTGCCATGGCACCAGGGGAGCCTGGGCGGTGAACTGCAATGACTGAAACGACATCCCCGGCTACCGGCTCCGCCACGGAATCCTGGCGGGATACCCGGCGCCATCCCGTTGTGCGCATCGGTGTCAGCAGTTGCCTGCTGGGCGAGCCGGTACGCTTCGACGGGCAGCACAAGCGCGATGCCTTCGTGACGGGGTTGCTGGCCGAGCATGTAGCGCTGATCCCGGTGTGCCCGGAGATGGCCATCGGCCTGGGTGTTCCCCGCGAGCCGATCCGGCTTGTCGGGGATGTGGTGGCGCCCCGGGCCCTGGGCAGCCGTACGCCGGCGCTTGACGTGACCGATGCTCTGGGCAGCCACGGACGGCGCATGGCGGCGGAGCTGGGCGACATCAGCGGCTATGTGTTCAAGAGCAATTCCCCGAGCTGCGGCATGGAGCGGGTCAAGGTCTACAGCCGCGAGGGCATGCCGCTGGCCCGCGAGGCGGGAAT
>DJFY01000105.1:0-1244 GCA_002431545.1 Cellvibrionales bacterium UBA5860
GCAGACTTTTACTGGGCCGCTTTCTCGAACCTGTTCGCGCTGCTGCCACCCGACCAATGCCCCATGCCCGAACAGGCGCGGCCCATGTTTGAAGCCCTGAGCGATAACGTCCGCGCCGCGGTTGACCCCATCCTAATCGAACACCGCGATCGCATTATGGCGGCTCATTTCAAGCTGCCCATGGAGATGTAAATCCCGTTCGTGTACTTTGGAAATCAGCGCCATGCCCAGGAGGAAAGAGTCTGGCTAGTACAGTAGTGACCAATAGTGAAGAGCGGATTCCAGAGTCGATAAACGCGTGACCACACGAATCTATGCCGACGACATCGCTATAGATGTCACACGCAAAAAAATAAAAAATATTCACCTCAAGGTGCTGCCGCCCAATGGTGAGGTGCGCATCTCCGCGCCAAAGTGGGTTGCAAAACGGGCTCTGCAGGATTTTGCGCGCTCCAAACTGGACTGGATTCGTGCTCAACAGTTAAAGATCAGTCAGCAACCACGAGCCACCGTGCCTGCTTTCGTCGACGGCGAGATGCACTATCTATTTGGCCGCCCTCTCACCTTGCGTGTGGAAGATACCGGCCGGGTGCCGCTGGTCCAGCGTCAGGATGCCACATTGGTTTTACGGGTGGCCCCCGGTTCGGATTGCGACACACGACGCGCCGCTGTGTACGCCTGGTATCGCAGGGAGCTCGAAACCGCGCTCCAGCCGCTGGTGGTGTACTGGCAGCGCCAGCTGGGCGTATCGGTCGAGCGTATCAGCCTGCGCAGCATGAGGACGCGGTGGGGCAGTTGCACGCCGGCAAGACGCGCTATTCGACTTAATCTGGAACTGGCGAAAACACCGCTGCATTGTCTGGAATACGTGCTGGTGCACGAACTCGTACACCTGATCGAGCCAAGCCATAATCACCGCTTTGTGCTCTTGATGGACCGTTTCCTGCCTTTGTGGCGCGCCTGGCGCGATGAGCTGAATGAGACGCAGCTATCTCAATATTGATTGATGCTACTCGAGTAGATCAGACGCGGGGTAGCCAAAGGACAGTATCGCAGTAGGAATTTGTGTCCCTGGTTTTTCGCATCTGGGGTCGTGTCTAATGCGGTGGTAACATGATCGAGCGAATAGAAATACTAATGCCTGGTGAAAAATGCAAGCAAACCATATTGCGAAAAGAATTGGCGCGGCTTTCCTGGGGTCGTTTTTTTTCCTGCTTCTAGGTTGTGCCGAGCCTGAATTACCC
>DJFY01000105.1:1514-1885 GCA_002431545.1 Cellvibrionales bacterium UBA5860
GATTCAGGTACTGCTCTGGATATTTTCAAAAGCCCCACCTGCGGTTGTTGCGACAAGTGGGTCGAGCATATCGAGCAGCGCGGTTTTGCGCCCACCACTTATCATCCCGCCGACTTGAGCGAGTTGAAAGCGGAGCAGGGTGTCGCGCCCCAGTATCAGTCCTGCCACACGGCTGTGTCGGCGGAGGGCTATGTCTTTGAGGGCCATATCCCTGCACGCTATATCCGGGATTTTCTGGCTAACCCGCCGGCCGATGCCCGCGGTCTGGCGGTGCCGGCGATGCCGGTGGGCAGCCCCGGTATGGAGGTGGAGGATCGTTTTATGCCCTACGAGGTGCTGTTATTAAAGGCGGATGGCGGGGTAGAGGTTTT
>DJFY01000105.1:2178-7143 GCA_002431545.1 Cellvibrionales bacterium UBA5860
GTACTCCGCGGTGAACGGGTCCTACAGGGCATAGCCTTTTCTCGGGAAGCTTGCAAATTCTCCTGAATCACTTACCCTTTATGGGTTAATTCTGGTTTATCCCACTCTTGGACAAGACGCTGGACGCCCCTCCGCGGCGGCAGGGCGTTGCGTGTCCTGTAATCAGTTCATCGTAAAGGAGCGATTTTAACTATGGCAGCGATATCAGTAGACCCGGAAACCGGGCTGAAAATTTTCAACACGCGAGCAGAAAAGGCCAACGACAAGATCACCGGCAAGGGTTACTCCGTGGTTAAGGACGAGGCGCTCAAGGCCCTGCCGGAGGCAAAAGCCGGGGCGGTATTTAATGCCGAGGAGCAGGCGAAGTATCGCCAGTTCAAGGAGTCTCGCGTGGGTGTTGCGGAGTATGTCGGTCTCGAGGGGCAGTTCGCCAAATATCTTGACGACGTGCATTCCCAGCCGCCCATTCCGCGGGAATCACTGGATGACGAGTGTGAAGTGCTGGTGATTGGTGCGGGTTTTGCCGGCCTGATGCTGTGGTACAAGCTGAGCCAGGCAGGCTTCAAGGATGTGCGCTTTTGTGAGAAAGGCGGTGATGTGGGCGGTACCTGGTACTGGAACCGCTACCCTGGCATTGCCTGCGATGTGGAGGCCTATAGCTATCTGCCGCTCCTGGAAGAAACCGGCTATATTCCGAGCATGAAATTCGCCAGTGGCTTCGAGATCATGGAGCACTGCCAGAACATCGCCACCAAGTTCGGCTTTTACGACAAGTGCCTGTTCCACACCACGGTTGAAGAAACTGAGTGGGATGAATCCATCGGCCGCTGGATCGTCAACACGGACCGCGGCGATAAAATGAAGGCCCGCTACCTGGTGGTCGCCAACGGCATTCTCACCACGCCGAAGCTGGCCAAGATCAAAGGTATGGAAACCTACAAGGGCGATGCCTTCCACACCTCGCGCTGGGACTACAACGTCGATCTCACCGACAAGCGTGTCGGCATTATCGGTACCGGCGCCACGGCGGTGCAGATCATCCCGGAAATCGCCAAGATCGTGAAAGAGCTTTACGTCTTCCAGCGCACTCCGTCGTCGGTGGATGTGCGCGATCAGCGGGAGACCACAGAGGAAGAATACTGCACCTGGCCGAAAGAGGAAGACTGGGCGAAAAAACGCCGCGCGCGTTTTGCCAAAATCTCTTCCGGTCGTACAGCCCTTTCGGCTAATGACGACTACCTGTCTGGCAAGGTCGACAACTTTAAAGAAAAGAAAAAACATGACAAACCGCTGTCGCCGGAAGAGCATATGCAGAAGATGCTGGATACTAACTTCCGTATCATGGAGCAGATTCGCGAACGGGTTGACGCCATCATCGAGGACCCGAAAACCGCCGAGGCGCTGAAACCCTACTATGCCTACGGCTGTAAGCGGCCCACCTTCCACGACGAATATCTGCCCACCTTCAACAAGCCCCATGTGCATCTGATTGATACCGCGCCCCGCGGTGTGCAGGAGATCAATGAGCGTGGCGTGGTGCACGATGGCGTCGAATACCCGGTGGATGTGCTGATTTACGCCACCGGCTTTCAGTGGATGGCGACGGCGACATTCGACATGATCAAGGGCCGCGACGGCCGCACGCTGAAACAAACCTGGGCCGAGGATGGCACCAAAACCTGGCTTGGCCTGCAAACCAAGGGTTTCCCCAATATGTTTGTGGTCACCGGCCCGCAGGGCGGTGGCGGCAGCTTTAATTTCACCGACACTATTGAGGACCACGGCGAGTACATTAAATGGATGTTGCAAACCATGGCTGATAAAGGCGCCAAGGTGGTCGATATCAAGGAGGAATCACAGGCGGAATATGCCGAGCACTGTGCCAAGGCCGATACCGCCACGGCTGCACTGCGGGATTGTATTTCCTATTACGACCACGAGGGTACCGCGGCGCCGGGCTCGCTGGTGTACTACGGTGGCCGGCAGTGGCACAAGATTCGCACCCAGGGTCAGGAAACCCTGGAGCCATACGTGTTTGACAAAGCGGCGGGGTGAATCCCGGCCGGTTAGGGTCGTCAAGCAAGCGAATCGAGCCGGGGCCAGTGGCCCCGGTTTTTGTTTTAGTGCTTTGGGTTTGTAGTGTGCCGAGCAAGCGTGTTGGTTATATGCGAGATCTTTTCAGCTCGGTGTCTGCGTTGCGCCAATAGGCTTCAAACTGTCGCGCGGTGACTTCAGCCTCTTCGTTTTTCCCCTGGGCTTTGAGGGACTGTAATAATCCCAGCGTTGCCCAGCCATTTTGCTGGTTCCATTCCAAATCTTTGCGATACACCTTTTCCGCCGCGGCGGCCTGGTGGTCCGCGAGCAGCGCCGCGCCCAGGTAGAGCCGCATGGATTGGGGCCAGTCGGGAGGCTCGATATAACTATTCGCGTCCTGGAGGCTTACCGCCACCCGGTAGGCCTCAATGGCTGGTTTGAGTTCGCCCCTGGCTTCATGCAGCTCACCCTCAAGCCCCTTCGCGGCGATACTCAACAGGTGGGAGGCTGGGGTGGGATCGACTCCGGTGGTGTCGACACTCTCTTTGCCGATCTGCTCGCGCAGTATGTCGAGCGCCGCCTGGGCCTGGTCGAGTTGCCCTCGTGCCACCCACGCGCTGCCTTTGACGTAGTGCCACATGCCGGCCAGGTAGGGGGTGGCGGTGAGGGGTTTGGTGTTGCCCAGTATCGCGTCCCACCGGCCAAATATTTTGTCTACCAGCCATTGTTGTGCCAGGCGCTTTTGACTTCGATTGATCATGGCGGGATCGGCGCCGGGATCGCCGGCAGCCTCGGTAGCAGCGCGTGAAGCCTCAGCATAGTTGCCTTGCAGGATGTTCGCGTAACGCACGAAATCAAGGGCGTGGGGCGCGTGTAATTTGTGGGATAAATGATAGGTGCCAATCATTGGGAAGTGGGTATCTCCCCAGATGCGTGCAAAATGCTTGTCCACGACCTGTGAGCGCTCGTTACTGCGGACAACTTTTTCGTAATCACCGACTCGTAGGTAGATGTGCCCCGGCATATGCACCATGTGGCCGGCGATGGGTGCGGTGGCTTCGAGCTTTTGCGCAGACGGCATGGCCAGTTCCGGCTGGCTGGACGCCTCCATAAGATGGATGTAAAGGTGGTTGGCGCCGGGGTGGTAGGGCTCTACCGCCATGGCCGCTTCAAACGCGGCTTTTGCCTCCGCGGTGCCTGGCTTGGCTGAACCATCGGCTAGCCAGTAATCCCAGCGGGTAGTATTCATATAGGCCATGCCGAACAGGGTGGCGATGTCGGGGTCGTGGGGGTATTTGCGATGTAGCGCGCGCATCGCATCGACAAAGGCCTTATCCCTCGCCTGGCTATTGGCGATCGCGTCTTTGTTGTAAAGCACATATAGCGCATCGATCAGTGCCTGTTCCAGTGGCGTCGCGTTGTGCGCCAGCGCCCGGGCTTTGCGGATTGCCGCCAGACCCGCGCTCTGGGGATCATCCGGGAGACGCTGATAGCGACTGTTGGGGTTTGGCCCGGCGGCGTGTGCGATGCCGAAATAGGGCATCGGGTTGTCCGGATCCAGGCGCGCGGCCTCCTGATAAGAAGCGATGGATTCCGGGAAATAAAAGCTCCAGGCCAGCCGCAGACCCTGATCGAAAAAGGCCTGGGCCTGTGATGAATCTGCGGAAATGGGCCGGCTATAAGTGCCGGTGCCGGGCACCAGCACCGCCAGTGGTTCAGGGTTTGCGGCGGAAGCCGCTTCGCCAAGCATCAGTGTCAGACTTAGGAGTAGCCATTGGAAGCATCGAAAATTGGCGAAGTACTGCTGTGTCTCGCCTGAGGAGTTTGTCATGTTAAAGCCTTTGTTAGCTGACAATTGTTGGTATGAATGTCGGTACCTTGGGCGGCCGATTTAACGGTCCCTAGGCTTTTTGTGCGTCCTCGATTTTATCCTGCGTACGCAATTCGAAGTCGCTGGCATCGTGGCGCTCGTGCAGTTGGCCCTCGGGTGGTCCCCAGGTTTTGTTGACCATTTCACCGCGCTTGACCGTGGGCCGGGCCTGAATTTCATTGGCCCAGCGGTTGACGTGAGTGTAGGAGGGGGTGTCGAGAAATTCTGCTGCCTGGTAGAGGTTGTATAGCACCAATCCACCGTACCAGGGCCAGATCATCATGTCGGCAATGGTGTAATCATCACCACACATAAACGGTTTGTCCGCGAGATGCTGGTTCAGCACGTCGAGCTGGCGTTTGACCTCCATGGTGTAGCGGTTGATGGGGTACTCGTACTTTTGCGGTGCGTAGGCGTAAAAGTGCCCGAAGCCGCCGCCCAGGTAAGGTGTGGCCCCCATCTGCCAGAACACCCACGACAAACATTCGGCGCGAGCTGAAGGATCTCGTGGAATAAAGGCGTCAAATTTATCGGCCAGATAAAGCAGAATCGCGCCCGATTCGAATATTCGTGTTGGGTCCGCCGTACTGTGGTCCATCATGGCCGGAATTTTTGAGTTGGGGTTAATGGCGACAAAACCGCTGCCAAATTGCTCGCCGTCGATGCTGATCAGGTGGGCATCGTATTCGGCGCCGCTATGGCCTGCTGCGAGGAGTTCTTCCAGCATGATCGTGACTTTGACACCGTTAGGTGTGGCTAGCGAATAAAGTTGCAGGGGGTGTTTACCTATGGGCAATATTTTCTCGTGGGTAGCGCCGGCCACCGGCCGGTTGATTTTGGCGAACCTGCCGCCGCTTTCTGCCTCCCATGTCCATACCCGCGGTGGTGTGTAACTGGTGTCCTCGGTCATAGTGGTCGTCCTGTATCGGAAGTTGCTGCGTTGCTGAGTCGATGTCTTTGAACCCCGATTAATATACAGGTTTCCATTGCTGTCTTGAGTTTTAGGGCTGCGATAACTGTCGGCGGGGTGCCAGATACCAGCATGGTTATTGTAATGGGGG
>DJFY01000099.1:0-689 GCA_002431545.1 Cellvibrionales bacterium UBA5860
GTGAGAAGGTTGTCCAGCGTTTGCCGCTGAATCAGCGGAACATCGCCATAGAGAATCAGGACTTTGCTGTCCGTTCGCAGCTGCGGTAACGCCTGGGCCACGGCGTGAGCTGTACCAAGTTGCTCCCGCTGTAGCACCCACTGAATAGTATTGTCGGGAAACCGGGCCTTAACCTGATCGGCACCAAAACCTACAACCACGGATAGACTCGAACCGGGAAGACCCACCGCTGTCTCCAGCACATGAGCCAGGAGCGGTCTACCGGCCAGTTCGTGCAGTACCTTGGGCAGCGCGGAATTCATGCGGGTACCGCGGCCAGCCGCGAGCACGATAACATCAACACTCACAATCAGGCCTCTCGTTCCATTGGGGCTTGTTGTCCATTACCAGCACGATAACCTGCCATCCGGCGCTTTGATACGGCGTCCATCATACACAAGCGGAACTACTGAAATAAGACAGACAAATGTTAAAAAAAGCAGCTCGAAGCTGCTTTTTAAGAATAACCCATCAAGTGAAGCGGCGGAGAAGGCAACATCGCGCCGGGTTTGGACTCAACCGATAGAGCCCGCCCGTTTGCGCAACTCCTCAATCGTCCGTAACTGAGCAGTAGCTTCAGCTAGCCGTGCTGCAGCCAGCGAGTAGTCCATTTCGCCAGTCTGGTTTTTCATATCCTGTTCCGCCTGCTG
>DJFY01000099.1:1026-1364 GCA_002431545.1 Cellvibrionales bacterium UBA5860
AGAATGGTCACTATCGACGGCTGTACCTCAATGTAACCACCGGAGAGATAGAAAATCTCTTCTTCACCACCGTCCTTGATTAAACGCATCGGTCCCGGCTTCAGCCCGGTCAATAGGGGTGCGTGTCCGTAATTGATGCCCAGCTCACCAAGTGTGCCCGTCGCTACGATCATTTCCACCAGCCCGGAGAACAGAGATTCCTCGGCGCTTACGATGTCACAATGTATTGTCATTGCCATAATTTATGCCTGCGGCGCTATAGAACGACCTGGTTTCTACATGTTTTTGGCGTTTTCAACTGCTTCTTCAATTGAACCTACCATGTAGAAGGCCTGCTC
>DJFY01000099.1:1590-6790 GCA_002431545.1 Cellvibrionales bacterium UBA5860
ACATATTTACCCGGGCTACCGGTAAAGACCTCGGCGACGAAGAAAGGTTGAGACAGGAAGCGCTGGATTTTCCGTGCCCGAGCTACGATCAACTTATCCTCTTCAGACAGTTCATCCATGCCCAAAATCGCGATGATATCTCGCAGCTCCTTGTATCGCTGCAACACCGACTGTACGCCACGCGCCACTTCGTAGTGTTCCTGACCGATTACCAGTGGGTCGAGCAGGCGCGACGTTGAATCGAGCGGGTCCACCGCTGGGTATATACCCAGTTCGGCAATCTGCCGCGACAGTACCAGCGTTGCATCAAGGTGGGCAAAGGTCGTGGCCGGGGAGGGGTCGGTCAGGTCATCCGCGGGTACATAAACCGCCTGGAAAGAGGTGATCGAACCGGTTTTGGTTGAGGTGATACGTTCCTGCAGCACACCCATTTCCTCGGCGAGGGTCGGCTGGTAACCCACCGCGGAAGGCATGCGGCCCAACAGTGCCGATACTTCCGTTCCCGCGAGGGTGTAACGATAAATGTTGTCGACGAACATCAGTACGTCGCGGCCCTCGTCGCGGAAATACTCAGCCATAGTCAGGCCGCTCAGGGCAACGCGCAAACGGTTACCAGGCGGTTCATTCATCTGACCGTAGACCAGAGCCACCTTGTCGAGAACGTTCGACTCTTTCATTTCGTGGTAGAAATCGTTCCCCTCCCGTGTGCGCTCACCGACACCGGCAAACACGGAAAAGCCGGAGTGCTCCATAGCGATATTTCGAATAAGCTCCATCAGGGTCACGGTCTTGCCCACCCCGGCACCACCAAACAGACCGATCTTGCCACCCTTGGCAATCGGCATGATCAGGTCGATAACCTTGATACCGGTTTCCAGCAACTCGACCGCGGAAGACTGTTCGGCATAAAGCGGCGCCTTGCGGTGGATCGGCATGTGCTTGTCAGCTTCTATCGCGCCCGCCTCGTCGATGGGGTTACCCAGCACATCCATGATCCGACCCAGGGTGCCCTGACCCACCGGAACGGAGACCGCTGCACCGGTATTGGTCACGCTCAAGCCCCGGCTGACGCCCTCTGAAGAACCCATGGCGATGGTTCTCACCACACCATCACCCAACTGTTGCTGAACTTCCAACGTCAGGCCTTTACCGTCGACCTTCAATGCGTCGTAGATACTTGGAACCTGGTCCCGTGGAAACTCCACATCGATCACCGCGCCAATGATTTGTACAATCTGTCCGCTACTCATCTAAGGTTCCTCATCGCATACTTGTTGCTGTCTAATTCAGCGCTTGTAGTGGGTAACTGCTGTATCGCGCAGCGACTTAAACCGCTGCGGCACCGCTTACGATCTCCGACAGTTCCTGGGTAATGGCTGCCTGTCGCGCCTTGTTGTAGACCAGCTCGAGATCCTCGATCAGCTGGCCGGCATTGTCTGTCGCGTTCTTCATGGCGATCATTCGCGCCGCCTGTTCACAGGCCTTGTTCTCGACCACGCCCTGATACACCTGGGACTCGATGTATCTTGCCAATAGCCCGTCCAGCAAATCCTTGGCGTCGGGCTCATAGATATAATCCCAGTGATGCTTCAAGGTGTCGTCATCACCAGCCTCCAGCGGTAAGAGTTGCGACAACTGTGGCTGCTGCGTCATGGTGTTAACGAAATCGTTGGCAACCAGGTAAAGACGGTCGATGCGACCCTCGGCAAAAGCATCGATCATGACCTTTACACTGCCGATGAGCTCTGATGCCGCCGGCTCGTCACCCATATCCCTGACAGTGGCGATCAGGTTGGCGCCGACGCCACCAAAGAAGCCAGCAGCCTTGCCGCCAATCGTACACAGGTCGATCTCGATACCCTGTTGATCCCACTCCTGCATGGCTTTCAAAACCTGCTTGAACAGGTTGATGTTCAACCCTCCGCAAAGACCGCGGTCTGTAGATACCACGATAAAGCCAACGCGCTTGACCTCGCGTTCATCGAAGTATTTGTGTCGATACTCCGGCGCCGAGTTGGCAATGTGGCTGATGACAGCACGCATGCGGTGGGCGTAGGGCTTACCCAGCGCCATCTGATCTTGGGCACGGCGCATTTTACTGGCCGCCACCATCTCCATTGCGCTGGTGATCTTCTGCGTACTTTTGACGCTGTTGATCTTGGTTTTAATTTCCTTGCCGATCGCCATAGGTCGTTTCCCTTAAGGCCTGTTTACCAGCTCTGGCTGGCGGCAAATTTATCGAGAGCCGCTTTGTAACTGGCTTCGATGTCATCGTTCCAGTCACCGGCCTCGTTGACTTTGTCCAGCAAATCACCGTGATCGGTTTTCATGTAGGACAGCAGGGCCGATTCGAAATCGCCGATTTTGGGCACGGGTACTTCCTTCAGGTAACCCTCGTTCGCGGCAAACAACACAACGCCCATCTCAGCAACGCTGAGCGGAGAATACTGCGCCTGTTTCATCAACTCAGTGACGCGTTCGCCGTGCTCGAGTTGTTCGCGGGTGGCGTCATCGAGATCCGAAGCAAACTGCGAGAAAGCTGCGAGTTCACGATATTGCGCCAGGGCCAGGCGGACACCACCGCCCAGCTTTTTAATGATCTTGGTTTGGGCGGAACCACCAACGCGAGAGACCGACAGGCCGGCGTTCATGGCGGGTCGGACACCCGCGTTAAACAGATCAGTCTCGACAAAAATCTGTCCGTCGGTAATGGAAATTACGTTAGTTGGTACGAAGGCCGATACGTCGCCGGCCTGGGTTTCAATGATCGGCAATGCCGTCAATGAACCGGTGCGGCCCTTGACTTCGCCATTGGTAAATTTTTCTACATACTCAGCGTTGACCCGGGCCGCGCGTTCGAGGAGGCGGGAGTGCAGGTAAAACACATCTCCGGGATAAGCCTCACGACCTGGGGGTCGACGCAGCAAGAGGGAAATCTGCCGATAGGCCCAGGCCTGTTTGGTCAGATCATCGTAGACGATGAGCGCGTCCTGTCCGCGGTCCCGATAGTATTCACCCATGGAGCAACCGGAATAGGGTGCCAGAAACTGCATTGAGGCCGGATCCGAGGCCGTAGCGGCGACAACAATCGTGTGTTCCATGGCGCCGTGTTCTTCCAGCTTGCGCACAATGTTGGCCACAGTGGAAGCCTTTTGGCCCACCGCGACATATACACACTTAATACCCGTGCCTTTCTGGTTAATAATGGCGTCGATGGCTATCGCGGTTTTACCGATCTGGCGATCGCCGATGATCAATTCCCGCTGGCCGCGACCCACCGGCACCATGGAATCGATGGCCTTCAGCCCGGTCTGTACGGGCTGATCTACCGATTGGCGTTCGATTACGCCAGGCGCCACTTTTTCGATGGCATCGGTAAGTTTGGCGTTAATGGGTCCCTTGCCATCGATTGGGTTACCCAGGGCATCGACCACGCGACCTTCAAGTTCCGGCCCTATGGGCACTTCTAGAATCCGTCCGGTACAACGGGCCTTCTGACCTTCGGCCAGGGTCTGGTAGTCACCAAGCACGACCGCTCCCACAGAATCGCGCTCCAGGTTGAGCGCCATTCCGTAAAGGCCACCGTCAAATTCAATCATCTCTCCGTACATCACGTCCGCAAGACCGTGGATACGCACAATGCCGTCAGACAGCGAAACAATAGTGCCTTCGTTCTGGGCTTCTGTTGAAACATCAAGGCTGTCTATGCGCTGCTTGATGATTTCGCTGATTTCGGATGGATTCAGTTGCTGCATTCTCGATTCCTCGATCCTACGAATTTATGACTTCTGAGAGTTTGGCCAGACGCCCGCGAACCGAGCCGTCAATCACGGTGTCGCCCGCTCGAATCACGGCACCGCCGAGCAGGGAGGGATCTATCGACACATTTATACTGATTGCGCGCTCGAGGCGCTGCTGCAAGGCGTTTGCCAGCGCATTTTGCTGGTCTTCGGAGAGTTCGCGAGCAGCGATAACATCCACCTGCACACTTTTTTCGCGCTCTGCCTTCAACTCGTCGAACTGTTGACTGATGGCCGATAACAAGCCGAGCCGGCGATTTTCCGACAACACCTGTAAAAAGTTTTTTACCGGCTCCGACAACTGGTCTCCACCGATGGCAATCAGGCTATCTGCCTTGGCTTTGGGCGTGGCGCCAGGCGCACTTATCAGCTTGGCGACGGCATCCTGCTCGCCGACCGCTGCCAGCAAAGCCAGCGCTGAAGACCACTGCTCCAGGTTACCGGTTTGATCAGCGTACTCGAAAGCGGCTTTGGCGTAGGGCCGCGCCAGGGTATTGAGTTCGGCCATAATCTACTCTTAGAGCTGTGCCGCGAGTTGGTCGATGAGATCACGATTGGCAGCCTCGTCGACCGAACGCTCCAGTACTTTTTCAGCGCCGGCCAGGGCCAAAGCGGCGACCCGGCCACGGAGTTCCTCGCGCGCGCGGTTTGCCTCCTGCTCTATCTCTGCTCTAGCGGCGGCAACCAGGCGGTCGCCTTCTTCGCGTGCCTTGTCCTTGGACTCTTCGATAATCTGATTGGCACGCTTCTTCGCGTCTTCAATAAGGGCGGCCGCTTCCTGCTTGGCTTCCTTCATTTGATCGGTAGCTTTTTCCTGCGCCAGTTGCAGATCACGCATGGCGCGATCGGCAGCATCGAGGCCATCCGCGATTTTCTTTTTCCGCTCTTCCATGGCCTCGGTTAACGCCGGCCACACAAACTTCATGCAGAACCAGACGAAGATGGCAAAGGAGATGACCTGGCCAAGAATGGTTAAATTGATGTTCACAGAAACACCTCTTTTAATTAACTGCTTTGCGGGCTTCCGGTTTTAACCACCAGCGGCGACAGCAAACAGGAGGTAGAGGCCGATACCAACACCAATCATAGGCACCGCGTCCACCAGACCCATGACGATAAAGAATTGGGTCCGCAGCATGGGAATAAGCTCGGGCTGGCGTGCACCACCCTCGAGGAACTTGCCTCCGAGAATGCCTACGCCGATAGCTGCGCCCACGGCGCCAAGACCCATCAAAATCGCGCCGGCGAGATAGATTAATGAAGTTTCCATGTGTGCTCCCGTTGTGTCGTCGAACGTTGGATGTTAAGCGAAAGGTTTAGTGATCATCGTAGGCCATGGACAAATACACGATGGTAAGGACCATGAAAATAAAAGCCTGCAAAACGATGATTAGAATATG
>DJFY01000099.1:7070-34437 GCA_002431545.1 Cellvibrionales bacterium UBA5860
ATCAGAATAAAAATCATTTCCCCCGCGTACAGGTTGCCGAACAGCCGTAGCCCGAGAGATATGGGTTTGGCCAGTAGATTGACCACTTCCAAAAACAGGTTGACGGGTAGACCGGCCTTGCCAAAGGGGTGAAAGGCCAGCTCCGCGGCAAAGCCGCCCAGACCTTTCTGTTTGATACTGTAGTAAATGACCAGAGCGAATACGCTTAAGGCCATACCCATGGTGATATTGACATCCGTCGACGGCACCACTTTGAGAAAATGCAGACCAAACAATTCACCCAGCTTGGGTAGAAAATCGATGGGCACCAGATCCATGATGTTCATCAGGAGCACCCAGACAAAAATGGTCAGGCCCAGTGGCGCTATCATCTTGTTTTCGTGGTGGAACATGCTTTTAACGTTGTCATCGACAAACTCGACGACCATTTCCACCATGTTTTGTAGACCCCCGGGGACACCGGTTGTCGGGTTCTTTGCCACTTTGCGGAAAAAGAACAAAAACAGAAAACCCAGGACTACGGAGAAACCGAGTGTATCGACGTTGACAGCCCAAAAACCCATCGCGGCCGCTTCTTCGGCATTGTGGGCAAAACCCAGGTGGCCGTCCGGGTGCAATCCATAAGTCAGGTTGGTGAGGTGGTGAGCGATATACTCTTCGGAGGTAATGGTTTCGCTGGCCATTAAGAATTTCCGTTACTTTCCAAAAATACTTGCTTAACTAACGTACATTTAAAGGTCAGCCAATGCGCCCTTACCTGGTAAACCGCGGTGCCACGATATACGTCATCTGTGTGGCAAACAAGGTTCCCAGCAATGCCAGCACATTGAGCCCTTCGCCGGCTTCGGGTACATAAACAAACACCGCTACCAGACACAAGATGAGTATCGCGACCTTCACCGCCTGACCCAGATAAAAGCCTGTTAATATCCGGCCCGCGGAGGCAGTCTTGGCAACTCGCAGCGAAAGCACCGCAAAACAGCCATTCGCCAGCATTCCAGTCCAGCCACCGAACAGTGCCATCCAGGCTAACGTCGCCCCCCCTGCCACTAACAGGAAACCGGCTATAAGCAGACTGATCGCCAGCTGCATCAGAGCCAATTTCGCGGCCAGCCGTAGATCTGCATGCCGCTCCGTCAATTTTCAGACCAGCTATCAATCATTCGGCAGAGGTTTGTCCGGCACGCTGTCACAGTGCGGCCATACGTTCAAATCGCGACCGGAAAGATCACAACACCGGAGTGCAAATAAAGGGCCTTGGACTGAGTCACGCACAAGCGCGGCGCATTATAGTCAGGTTGTTATAGTGAAGCAACAAACCATGCTGGCAAAGTAATGCTTGAGCACAGGGACGGGAAACATTCTAGTTAATGTGCTCGAGAATGCCCTCTAGTTCTTCCAAGCTGTTGTAACTGATAGTCAATTTACCTTTCCCGTTGGTTCGATGGCTGATTTTGACCGCCGCACCGAGCACATTCGAAACGCGATCTTCTAGAGCTGAAACATCCGCATCAGCAGCCAAAGGAGTCTCGACCTGCTCATTCTGCTTGTGTTTTAGTGTGCGCCGCACCAGAGCTTCGGTTTCACGCACCGATAATCCCTTGCCAGCGACGATGCGGGCGGTTTCAATTTGCTGGATGCCCGCCAGGCCAAGGAGCGCACGACCGTGGCCCATTTCCAAATCGCCCCGTTCCAGCAAGACGGCGACCTCCGGCTGCAGCGTCGTCAAACGCATGAGATTAGCCACCGCCGAACGGGATTTACCGACCGCCTGTGCGACTTCCTGCTGGCTGTAATCAAACTCTTCCTGTAAGCGCACCAACGCTCGAGCCTCTTCGATGGCATTCAGGTCTTCGCGTTGAATGTTTTCGATCAATGCCAGCGCCAGCGTCTGGCGGTCGGACAGATCTTTGATGATCACCGGAATGCTATCCAGCTGCGCCATCTGCGCGGCGCGCCATCTGCGTTCGCCGGCGACTATTTCGTAACGCTCGTGACCCAGAGCACGCACCACGATGGGTTGCATAATGCCCTGTTCGCGAATCGAGGCAGCCAGTTCCTCGAGTGCCTCGGGATTCATATCCTTGCGCGGCTGATACTGTCCCCGCTGCAGCCATTCGACCGGCATTTCTCTAATTCGCTGCCCGGCACCTTCTTCGCCGGCACTTTCCGGCACGTCAGTCGGCTCCGATAGCGCCGCCTGGGAGCCGAGCAGCGCGTCTAATCCCTTACCAAGGCCTTTTCGCGTACTGTTCATAACCTTTCTTCCGGTGTTTTCTGGTTATCGCCGTTTCTGCGCTGCGCTCGGCGCAACAATTCTTCCGCCATACCGAGATAGGCGACAGCACCTTTTGAATAACGATCGTAGAGCAAGGCCGGTTGTCCGTAGCTCGGCGCTTCCGCGAGCCGTACATTGCGCGGAATCACTGTTTGATAAACCCGGTCACCGAAGTGCTCGTGCAGTTGATTGGAAACTTCATTGGTAAGGCTGCTGCGTGGATCGTACATGGTCCTCAGAATACCCTCGACACGCAACCTGGGATTAATCGATTTGCCGATACTGGCGATGGTACTGATTAGAGCTGAAAGCCCCTCCAGCGCATAGTACTCGCATTGCATCGGTACAATGACGTTTTCGCTTGCCGACAGTGCATTGACCGTTAACATGTTGAGCGCGGGCGGGCAGTCGATGATGGCAAAATCGTACCGGTCGGACACCTTTTTCAGGGCCCCATACAAATTTCTCTCGCCGCTTTGCGTGCGAACCAGATGCACCTCCGCCGCGGTAAGGTCACCGTTGGCCGGCAACAAATCGTAACCAGCCGCCAACTTGGGGATAGTTGCTTCGGCAATATCAACTTCACCGGTCAGCACTTCGCCACTGGTGACATCCAGCCCGGTTTTATCGATGCCACTGCCCGTCGTAGCGTTGCCCTGTGGATCCAGATCAATCAACAAAACGCGTTTGCCATGATGCGCCAAAGACGCCGCCAGATTAATGCTGGTGGTGGTTTTACCCACACCGCCTTTCTGATTCGTTATGGAATATATCGAAATCAAGTTTTGAATTTACTTTAGTTTAAGCGTGACCAGGTGACGCGCCTCGCCTAGTCCTGGAACTGTGAGACGGACAGTATTCTCCACTTTTACCTTCTCGGGCAACTGTCCTATTTCCTCTAGGGGCTCCTTGCCTTTCATCGCATAAATTGAAGCGCCTGATTGCATGAGGTGGAACACATCCTGGCATAGTGCAGAGAGGCTAGCATAAGCGCGGCAAATTATGCCATCCAAGACGGTCTCGGGCTGCCATATCTGCACCCGGGTATTCACTGTCTCGATATTATCCAACCCGAGTTCGGCTTTGGCTTGAAATTGAAAACGGGTTTTTTTTCCGTTGCTATCGACCAGCGTAAAACGCCGTTCCGGATTGGCAATCGCCAACGGGATACCGGGCAGGCCGGCACCACTACCAATATCGGCAAAATGTTGCCCCTGTAAATGGTAAGACAGGGAGAGGCTATCGAAAATATGCCGTGTCACCACGGTCGCCGGATCCCTGATGGCGGTGAGATTGAACTTGCTATTCCAGCGATCTAGAAGGCTAACATACGCAGTCAGTTGATCGATTTGCACTCCGGATAGCGGCAGCCCGAGCGCTTTCAATCCCCTTCGAATCTGCCGATCGACAGACCAGGCAAATTCCCGACCCGCTTCATCAGGCAATTTTCCGGTCCTTTGCCCCTAGTTTTTTTAAATGAATCAGCAAAAGGGACAAAGCAGCCGGCGTCACGCCCGGTAGACGCGACGCCTGCGCGAGAGTAGCCGGCTGGACCTCTGTTAGCTTTTGTCTGACTTCGTTAGATAAACCGGGGACCGAGCTAAAGTCTATGGTCTCGGGAATCGCGGTATTCTCGTGTCGTTGCAGACGCTCGATATCAGCCTGTTGACGCTCGATATAGCCTGAGTAGCGGGCGTCGACATCAATCTGTAATGCCACCGAAGCGTCGATGGTTTCGCCATCGGGCAGGAAATCCCGCAATGCCGCAAAATCTATTTCGGGACGCTTGATCAAATCCGCCAGACTGTACTCCCGGCGCAGGTTAATGCCGCCGTTACGCTCTAGTATCTGCGCTTGGGGAGAACCTGGTTGCACCCAAGTTGAAGCGAGGCGTTGGCGGGTTTCTTCGATGATATTTATCTTAGCCTGAAATCTAGCCCAGCGACTCTCGTCTATCAGCCCCAGTTTCCGGCCTCTAGGAGTCAAACGGGCATCCGCATTGTCTTCGCGCAGCAACAAGCGATATTCGGCGCGACTGGTAAACATACGATAGGGTTCCAGGGTGCCCTTGGTGATCAGGTCGTCGATCATCACGCCTATGTAGGCCTCATCGCGGCGCGGGCACCACTTATCCTCTCCCCGGACCAGCAACGCAGCGTTTAAACCCGCTATGAGCCCCTGCGCCGCGGCCTCTTCGTAACCAGTGGTGCCGTTGATCTGACCGGCGAAAAACAAACCGGCCATGTGTTTGGTCTCGAGGGAATAGTGCAAGTCCCTCGGATCAAAATAATCGTATTCAATGGCATAGCCTGGCCGCGTCACGTGGGCCTTGGCAAAGCCCCTTATCGACTGAACCAGGGCGATCTGAACATCGTAAGGCAAACTGGTGGATATACCATTGGGGTATAACTCGGAGGTTGTCAGCCCTTCCGGCTCGATAAATATCTGGTGACTGGGTTTATCGGCAAAGCGCACAATCTTGTCTTCGATCGACGGGCAATAGCGCGGCCCGACACCATCGATCACTCCGGTATACAGGGGCGATCTATCGAGAGCTCCGCGAATTATGTCGTGGGTCTCGCCGTTTGTATGGGTCACCCAACAACACACCTGACGGGGATGTTGCGAGGTATCGCCAAGGAATGACATCACCGGCCGCGGCTCGTCACCCCACTGCTCAGAGAGACCGTTGAAGTCGACAGTTCTGGCATCGATCCTTGGCGGCGTACCGGTTTTTAACCGCCCGACTCTGAAGGGTAGCTCGCGCAGGCGTTGAGCAAGGGCATTAGCTGGCGGATCTCCGGCCCGGCCACCGGCGTGGTTGTCAAACCCGACATGGATTTTGCCGCCGAGAAAGGTGCCCGTCGTCAGCACTACTGCCGGTGCAAAAAAATCAACGCCCGCACGCGTTCTCACACCACAAACGCGATAGTTCTCGACAATCAAATCAACAACTTCCTGCTGGAAGATATGCAGATTTTTCTGGTTTTCCAAGTGCTGCCGCACTGCCTGACGGTACAGAGAGCGGTCGGCCTGAGCCCGTGTGGCCCTGACAGCCGGCCCTTTCCTGGCGTTCAGCACTCGAAACTGGATACCGGCACGATCAGTAGCCTCGGCCATAAGGCCGCCAAGAGCATCGATTTCTTTCACCAGTTGACTTTTTCCTATGCCACCGATGGCTGGATTGCAGGACATCTGACCGAGCGTGTCGATGTTGTGGCTAATCAGTAATGTCCGACATCCTGTTCTCGATGAAGCCAGGCATGCTTCGGTGCCGGCGTGTCCGCCACCGACGACGATCACGTCGTAATGATTTTGCTGCGCCATATTGAGTTGTGTAGGAAACCCGGAGAGTGTCAATTATAAAGGATTGAGACCATCGCGAGAAATGCAAGAATGCGCATAGCAGCCAAACTGTTATTTTTTCTGTTTGTATTAATAAATAAGTAATTATTTAAAGTATAAGAAAAGATATTGTTGTTATAGAGGCATAGCGGAACTGGGGGGAAGTAAGTTAAGTGCATGCTTTGATTTGAAAAACTCCCCCTTTTAAGGTGTCGATAAAGAACTTATAGGATGCGCGTACTCCGGGGATAAAAACAGGCTGTTTTTTTTCCAGGTGATGATCAGTGCGGATAATGTGAGTAAAGGTCCAATTTATACACCGGCCTCCACAGACATTTCCTGCTTGTGCGATATATGTCGGTAATCTGTGGCTATGTCTAGAATATCCCGGGTAGCCTGTGAGTAAATTGTGGGTAATCTATAGCGATTGCTAGCAACCGTGTTTTTCTTTAAAATCTGTCGCCTTTTTTGCCGGATCCCTCCTAGACCTACGCTGCTTCTTATGGCGCTATTGTTCTATAGGTGCACCGGTGGGGTTGTCTGTTTAGCAGTCTGTGCGGTTACCAAAAGGGGTAGAGGATCATGAAAAGAACTTTCCAGCCGAGTCAATTGAAACGCCATCGAACGCATGGATTCAGAGCGCGCATGGCGACCAAAAATGGCCGCCAGGTGATCAACCGACGCCGCGCAAAGGGCCGTAAGCGGTTGGCTGCCTGACTTCCCGTTGCCAATACGTTACCGATTACGAGTCGACAGTGCCCGATCGGGCATTTGGTCGCGACCGGCGACTGCGAAAATCGGGAGAGTTTCAATCTGTATTTGACAGGGCGGACTGTCGAGTATCGCACAAGTACTTTATTTTATTGGCTCGTGCTCAATCACCTGTTGAAGCTGTTTGTAGTAGTCGGCCCCGCCTGGGGCTGGTTGTCGGCAAGAAGAATGTGAAGTTGGCCGTGGGGCGTAATCGGGTAAAGCGACTGGTGCGGGAAAGTTTCAGGCAGAACCAGCATTCTCTGCCGTCGATAGATATCATTTTTGTGGCGCGCCGCGGTGTCGACCAGGTACCGGGCAGGAAGCTTGGTCACTTACTTCAGCAATCGTGGTTAGATTTGGCGGAGAAACAGAAGCGTGGTAAATCGAATCCTGACAGGAATGCTGGTTAAGGTAATCCGGGCGTATCAATTTGTTTTGAGCCCCATGCTTGGCAGTCACTGCAGGTTTCACCCTTCCTGTTCTCAATATGCGCTGGAAAGCCTCGAAACCCACGGGCTTTTCAAAGGGCTGGCGTTAGCGCTACGGCGCCTGGTGAAATGTCAGCCGTTCCATACTGGAGGTTTCGATCCGGTACCGCCGGCTAGCCATTCGTCCCTCGACAACAGGCCTTTATAAGTGGACTGGCTACGCAGCGGATTAATTGCCGCGATCATCGTTGTAATGGGCCTGTTGGTAATTCAATGGACGGAGTTCAAGGCTTCAAGGCAGCCCGAGCCACTCCAGGAGGCAACTCAACCTCTCGTTTTACCCGAGGCGCCGAGGGTAAGCACGGATACAACTGATACCGCGTCTGACATTCCCTCTATTACTGAACTGCAGGGAGCTTCGTCGCCACCGGATTCAGCCCAGGCGATGATCTCTGGAGACGACAATCGTCTCGTCGTGGTAACGACCGATGTAATAGAGGTGACCATCGATACTCTCGGGGGCGACATCGTCAAAGTCGCGCTGTTGGAGCATCGCTTAACTCAGGAAACCGGCGCACCGCCATTTGTTTTGCTAAACCGCACGGGTAACCAGACCTATATTGCTCAAAGTGGGCTGATCGGCCCGGACGGTACTGACAAGAGCGAATCCAGACCGCGCTTTAACGCCGAATATTCCACCCTGAAGCTGGCCGATGGGCAGGACAATCTTCGCCTCGATCTTCACCTGAATACAGAAAAAGCTACTATTACTAAAACGTTTTTCTTTGAAGCCGGCGAATATTTGATCGACGTCGAGTATCAAGTTGTCAATAGAAGCCCCTCGGCCTGGCGTGGCCACCTGTTTGGGCAAATCAAGCGCGATACTTACAATCCGGTGACCGGCAATACCATGGGGCCGAATCCTTATCTGGGCATGGCGGTGACCACGGATGAAGAAAATTATAAGAAGATTGATTTCGACGACCTGGATGACAAACCGTTTAAGCTGGAGAAGTCGGGCGGCTGGTTAGCCATGATTCAGCACTACTTTGTGAGCGCCTGGATACCCGATGCCGAGACCCGGAACTTTTACAGTTTGCGTAAGCTCGGAGACAAGGATTTGTACGTGGGTGGTTTCACTGGGCCCGTACTGGAGATCGAGCCGGGTGCAACCGGCCGGGCCGGAGCCTCTTTCTATGCTGGTCCAAAGGATCAGCACCGCTTAGCCGAAATATCGCCCTACCTTGATCTGACTATCGATTACGGGTGGCTTTGGTGGGTTGCGAAGCCCCTGTTCTACGGACTGGAATTGATAAACACGTTGATGAAAAACTGGGGTTGGTCGATCGTCATTTTGACAGTTTTCGTCAAGCTCATTTTTTATCCCCTGTCCGCTGCCAGCTACCGTTCTATGGCGCGGATGCGTAACCTGCAACCCGAAATGCTGCGGCTGCGCGAATTGTATGGCGATGACCGGCAGAAGCTTTCTCAGGAAATGATGGGGCTTTACAAGAAAGAAAAAGTTAATCCCCTGGGCGGTTGTTTTCCTATGCTGATCCAAATGCCCGTGTTTATTGCACTCTATTGGGTCTTGAACGAGAGCGTAGAGCTGCGCCACGCGCCATGGGTGTTATGGATTACAGATCTATCGGTTAAAGATCCCTATTATGTGTTGCCCATACTCAACGGCATTAGCATGTATGTTTTGCAAACATTGCAACCCGCGCCTCCGGATCCAATGCAGGCCAAGGTTATGAAGTTCATGCCGGTGGCGTTTGGTTTCTTTTTCATGTTTTTTCCCGCCGGGTTGGTGCTCTACTGGACGGTTAACAGCGTCCTGTCGATAGCTCAGCAATGGGCAATTACCCGTAAAATAGAAGCGGGCAACTGAGGGCGCGGGCGAATGCCCGCGATCTTTCCTGAAAAACCATTCCGATACGATAGCAGCTATCGCGACCCCGCCAGGCGTGGGCGGAGTCGGTATCGTACGGGTCAGTGGTAGCCAATTGACGGCCCTGATTAAAGATGTCGCCGTGGCGGATTTGAAACCGAGAATAGCCACAGTGTGTCTGTTCCGGGATTTCGACGGTAGCGCGATCGATCAGGGACTGGCGATTTACTTTCCCGGACCCCATTCTTTTACTGGGGAAGACGTGCTGGAATTGCATGGACACGGCGGTCCAGTCGTGCTGGACCGACTGCTCAATAGAATAATCCAGTCGGGCGCACGACTAGCCGAACCCGGCGAATTTACCGAAAGAGCATTTCTCAACGGTAAGATCGATCTGACTCAAGCTGAAGCCATTGCAGATCTGATAGCAGCCCGTAGCGAGCAGGCAACACGTGGCGCCATGCGTGTGCTCAACGGGGAACTGTCGGGACGGATAGAGCCTATATCGAGCGGGCTGGTCCATATGCGAGTCCAAATCGAAGCCAGTATCGATTTTCCAGACGAAGAGATAGAAGTTCATACCATAGACGCGTTAGATAGGGATCTGCGACAGCTCAGCGCGCAGCTCGAATCCCTGATAGATCTCACGCAGGAAGGCGTGGCTTTGGCTCAGGGTATGCGAGTTGCCATTGTGGGGCGGCCTAATGCCGGCAAATCGAGTTTACTGAATGCGTTGACCGGTGAGGATAGGGCGATCGTCACAGCGACTCCCGGCACGACTCGAGACATTGTGAAAGAACATATAAACATTGACGGGTTGCCGGTACAGTTGCTCGATACGGCGGGTTTGCGGGATACGCGAGATCCAGTGGAGCGCGAGGGTGTTAAACGGGCGCGTCTCCAGATAGAGGAAGCTGACAGCGTATTCTGGGTCGTCGATAGCACAGCGCAGAATCTCGATGACGCACTTGAGGATGCCAGGCGGTATTTGCCGGATCTCGAACGGGTCACCCTCGTGTTTAACAAGGTAGACTTGTTGGCCAACCGTCGGGAGATTCAGCAAAGCAGAGTCGAGGCGCACTCGGTGATTTATATATCTGCCAAAACTGGCGCTGGATTGTCGACACTCAAGGCGCATCTTTTGAAAATAGCGGGAATCAGCGGGGCGTTCGACGGGCGCATAGTCGCTCGTCGCCGCCATGTGGTGGCACTGCAACAGGCATTGGATTACTTGGTACTAGCTAAGGCCAGGCTTCCGAACAGCGAAGAATGGGAGCTGGTGGCGGAAGACTTGCGGCAGGCGCAAGGCGTTTTGGGCACGATTACCGGGGTAGTCACCACTGACGATCTCCTGGGAGAGATTTTTTCCAGTTTTTGTATCGGTAAGTGACGAGACAAGTTTACTCGGTCACGATCAACGAAAGCATAAATAGACTTACCGGCTCGCTCGAAATTCGTTAGCAAAGTTTCGCTAATTCCCTGCGTAGTCACGTGTTAACCACAGGTTATCCACATCATGTGGTTATATTTTGTCCAGCCGAACACCTCGACACTGTGCATATACCCAGTGGTTTAATAACTATTAACCCTTTGATTTATAAATAAAATTTTATTTGCAAAAAAGCGAAATTTTTTCAGCGTTTTTGTGGATAAGAAGTATTTTTGCTTTTAGACTACGTGTCCCCGAAACGCCGATCCATAATAACAAGGTCTTATCGAAATGGCTGAGCTATTGCGTTTCCGGACAGTCTTTTAATCTGAGAAGAAAAATATCCGCGGTATAACGGAGACCACATTGACTGATTTTATTTGGCAAGCCTGTCTGGGGAGATTAAGGCAACAGTTGCCACTTCAACAGTTTGATACCTGGATTAAACCCCTACAATACAATAGCGGGGACAACGGCGAAAATATTTGCCTGGTGGCGCCCAATCGGTTTGTTATGGGCTGGGTGCGAGACAAATTTTTAGCGGACATAAAAGCCATTTACCGGCAAGTTAATGGCGGCGAAGCCGAAATTCAGGTGACAATTGCAGCAGCGACCGAAACCAGGCATTCGGTTTGTTCTGGGCAGTCTGGAAGACGATCGTCGGTACAGCCGCTACAAGTGAAAGCACGTTCCGAAAAACGCGCCGAGGGCGACTATTCACAGCCGGGGAGCGCTCCCTTGCTGACCATCGGTTCGCGGGGTATTGCTGATAATAGCGGCCTTTCGAAGAACGCCAAAACTGTGACTTTCTCCGCGTCTGAGCAAGCATCACCGGTCGAAAGTAACCTGAAGAAAGAATTTCTGTTTGATACCTTCGTCGAAGGTAAATCCAATGAAATCGCGCACGCCGCTGCCCAGCAGGTCGTTACCAACCCAGGAGGTTCCTATAACCCACTATTTATTTACGGGGGTGTAGGGCTCGGCAAAACACATTTGATGCACGCGGTAGGTAACGCCCTGAAAGCCCGCAAACCCCAGGCGAAAATCATTTATCTCCATTCCGAGCGTTTCGTTGCGGATATGGTAAAGGCATTGCAACTTAATGCCATTAGTGAATTTAAGCGTTTTTACCGGTCTGTCGACGCGCTTTTAATTGACGATATCCAGTTTTTTGCCAAAAAGGAACGCAGTCAGGAGGAGTTTTTTCATACTTTCAACGCTTTATTAGATGGGCGTCAACAGATGATCATCACCAGTGATCGCTACCCTAAGGAAATCGATGATGTTGAAGAACGTCTAAAATCCCGGTTTGAATGGGGCATGACGGCGGCGGTCGAACCGCCGGAGCTGGAAACCCGTGTCGCTATATTGATCAAAAGGGCGCAAAGCGAAAACATGGAACTGCCCCACGAAGCAGCTTTTTTCCTCGCCAAACGGGTCAGCTCGAACGTGCGGGAGCTAGAAGGCGCACTCAAGAGGGTAATTGCGGGGGCCCGGTTTACTGGCCGCCCTATCGATATCGAATTAATACGTGATTGCCTTAAGGATTTGTTGGCTCTGCAAGACAAGCTGGTTACTATTGACAATATTCAACGTACTGTAGCCGACCACTACCAGATCAAGTTATCCGAAATGTTGTCGAAGCGGCGCAGCCGTACCATTGCCCGGCCGCGCCAGGTAGCCATGGCGCTAGCCAAGGAAATGACTAACTACAGCTTACCGGAAATTGGCGAAGCCTTCGGCGGGCGAGACCACACCACGGTGCTCCACGCGTGTCGAAAAGTGAAGGAATTGCAGGCGAGCAATAGTGAGATATGCAACGATATAAAGCTAATTAATAGAAAGCTTAAAACGTAAGTAAGTGTTTACTAATACAGCCCTATCAATGGAACATTAAATGAAGTTCAGCGTATCTCGAGAAGACCTCCTGAAGCAGTTGCAATTGGTTGCTGGAGTCGTTGAGCGGCGGCAGACACTGCCCATTCTCTCCAATGTATTGATCAAGTTTGACGGTAGTCAGCTGGCTGTGGTCGGTACTGACCTCGAGGTTGAAATTGTCAGTCAGTCGACCCTCGATGCTGGCGACGGTGTTGCGGGTGAAGTCACGGCACCGGCCCGCAAACTTCTCGATATCTGTCGCTCTCTACCTGAAGAAGCGAAGATCAATCTCAGTACCAAGGAAGCGCGTCTGGCTATTACCAGTGGACGCAGCAGGTTTTCCTTGTCGACACTGCCTGCGAACGAATTTCCCAGTGTGGACAAAGGCCCCGGTAACCTGGAGTTCAAGTGTCCCGCATCGGGGCTGAAACACCTTATTGATAGTACAGCCTTTGCCATGGCGCACCAGGATGTTCGGTACTACCTAAACGGCATGCTTTGGGAGGCGACGAACGAACAGTTGCGCGCGGTAGCCACAGATGGCCACCGTCTGGCCATGACTTCGCTGGCTGTGCCAGTGCAGGTTGAGAACAAGGTTCAGGCTATTATTCCGCGAAAAGGTGTACTGGAGCTGTCGAGGCTGCTCGGCGATGAAGATCAGGTAACAGTTTCTCTAGGTTCGAATCACGTTCATGTCTCTGGAGAGGCCTTCGTTTTTACTTCTAAGCTCGTCGATGCCGCCTACCCGGACTACGATCGTGTGCTGCCAAAAGGTGGAGACAAAAAGATTTCCGGCGATCGTGCAGCCTTGAAACAGGCCTTTAGTCGGGCAGCCATTTTGTCGAATGAAAAATATCGGGGCGTTCGTCTGGCTCTCGCTAAAAACTTTTTGCTCATTTCAGCCACGAACCCGGAGCAGGAAGAGGCAGAAGAGCAAGTCGAAGTGGACTACGAGGGTGAGGAGTTTGAAATCGGTTTCAATGTTAATTACGTTCTCGATGTCTTGAATACCCTGGATGGAGACGAGGCCCTGTTTACGCTGTCCGATGCCAATAGTAGTGGCCTGGTAGAAGGTTCCAGCAACAGGGATTCTGTTTATGTCATCATGCCAATGCGGCTATAAACCTAACTGAAGCTACTTTCTCTACCCCTCCGCGCCTGGACCCATCGTATTGTTGGGGCAAAGGATAAAGACAAAACAGGCGCCGGCTAATTATCCGGAGTGCGCGTCAGGGTAATCCCTATACATGCGTATTAAAAAGCTCGCTGTAAAAAACGTCAGGAATATTGACAGTATAGAAATCGAACCTGCTCCGGGGCTTAATTTTATTTTCGGTGAAAACGGCAGTGGTAAGACCAGCCTGCTCGAAGCTATTTACCTCTTAAGCCGAGGCCGCTCTTTCAGAACTCGGCGTTTACAATCGATCATTTCTGCGGATTCGAAAGACTGCACGGTCTTTGCCAAGTTGCTTGAAGAGGAGAGCACGGCTCCCAGGGAAATTCCTCTTGGTGTGTCGCGGAGAGCTGGGGGCGGCTTTGTCTTTAAGATAGACGGGAGATCGGTCCAATCCGCGGCCAAACTATCCGAAACCCTGCCCCTCATACTCTTGAACAGTGAGAGCTTTGCTTTGGTAGAGGCTGGACCCGCCTACCGTAGGAAATTCCTGGATTGGGGCGTGTTTCACGTGGAACCAGCCTTTCAGATGCTGTGGCGGGATTTCAGGCGGTGTCTGAAACAACGCAATTCGTTGCTTCGTCATGATAAAATGTCCCGTTCGCAACTACTTGTTTGGGATCAAGAATTCGTCCGGGTATCCGAACAAATGTCTGCATTGCGGCGAGATTATTTCGAGCAGTTGAGACCAATATTCAGCCAGTTATTGGAGCCCCTATCTGCTGTAGAAGGCCTCGAATTGACCTTCAAGCCGGGCTGGGAAGAGAGTAAGCCTCTCGAAGAAGCGCTTAAAGATAGCTTCAATCGTGACCGCCGCCAGGGCCAGACTCATGTCGGTGCTCACAGAAGTGACATTGAAATTATAGCCAATGGGCGGCCGGCATTGGAAACGCTGTCCCGGGGTCAAATAAAAGTGGTGTTGTTGGCCTTGCAAATTGCCCAGGGACAAACATTGAAGAATATATCTCAACGAAGCTGCTTGTACTTATTGGATGATTTGGCGGCGGAGCTAGATCAGGAACATTTGCAGCGGGGTTTATACCTGCTGGCGGACATGGGAATACAAGCCTTCGTTACAGGAACAAATTCGACTCAGCTTGAGTCAGCTGTGCCCAAGGACGGGGTTAATATGGCCGCGTTGTTTCACGTGAAACAGGGCGCCCTGGTCGCTTAGGCGGCTATATGTTGGAGAGTAATGTATGACAGAACAAAACGCCTACGATTCCTCTAATATCAAGGTGTTAAAGGGCCTGGATGCCGTCCGCAAGAGACCCGGTATGTATATCGGAGATACTGATGATGGCACCGGTCTCCATCACATGGTCTTTGAGTTGGTCGATAATTCGATCGACGAGGCGCTGGCCGGCTTCTGTCGCGAAATTAAAGTAACAATTCACTCCGATGAGTCGGTTTCGGTAGCTGACGATGGCCGAGGCATGCCTACTGATGTACATGAAGAAGGCGTGTCGGCGGCCGAAGTAATCATGACCGTGCTTCACGCCGGGGGAAAATTTGACGACAACAGCTACAAGGTGTCAGGTGGATTGCATGGGGTGGGGGTTTCGGTTGTCAACGCCCTTTCGGAGAAGTTGCGGCTTAGGATTCGTAGAAATGGGCAGGTCCATGAGCAAATTTATCGGCACGGCGTGCCCGGGGAGGCCTTAAAGGTCGTGGGTTCTACTACTTCCACGGGTACGGAAGTGCATTTTTGGCCTTCTCGAGACACTTTTTCGGATATTAGCTTTCACTACGATATCTTGGCGACGCGTTTGCGTGAACTGTCTTTTCTGAATTCCGGCGTGCGTATTGTGCTGAGCGACGAGCGTTCGGCCAAACAGGATATATATGAATATGAGGGCGGCCTAAAGGCCTTTGTGGAACATCTCAACTTACATAAGAACCCGATTAATAAAGTCTTCTATTTTGATAGTAAGGAGACTGAGGATGTGGCTGTAGAGGTCGCCCTGCAATGGAACGACGGGTTTCAGGAGAATATTTTTTGCTATACCAACAATATTCCCCAGCGGGATGGGGGTGCCCACCTAGCGGGCTTCCGTTCTGCTTTAACTCGCTCCTTGAATGCCTACATCGAACGGGAGGGTATCGCCAGCAAGGCGAAAATTTCTACCACTGGTGACGATGCTAGAGAAGGGCTGACAGCGATCGTCTCAGTGAAGGTGCCCGATCCTAAGTTTTCTTCACAAACTAAGGACAAGCTAGTCAGTTCTGAAGTAAAAACCGTTGTGGAACAAGAGCTTGGCGCAAGGTTGTCCGATTATTTACTGGAGAATCCCCAAGAGGCGAAGAGCATCGTCGGTAAAATGCTTGACGCTGCCCGAGCTCGAGAGGCGGCACGGAAAGCTCGGGAAATGACTCGACGCAAAGGAGCGCTCGATGTCGCCGGGCTGCCTGGAAAGCTTGCTGATTGTCAGGAAAAGGACCCTGGTTTATCAGAATTGTTCCTGGTAGAGGGTGATTCCGCCGGGGGCTCGGCCAAACAAGGAAGGGATCGCCGGATTCAGGCGATTCTGCCTTTAAAGGGTAAGATACTGAATGTCGAAAAAGCCCGTTTCGACAAGATGCTGTCTAGCGCCGAAGTAGGTACGCTGATCACTGCATTGGGGTGTGGCATTGGCGCCCAGGAATTTGATGCGGAAAAACTTCGCTATCACACTATAGTGATTATGACCGACGCCGATGTCGACGGCTCCCATATACGGACCTTGCTGCTGACGTTTTTCTTTCGTCAAATGAGAGAGCTTGTTGATCGCGGCCACATTTATATTGCCCAGCCGCCGCTTTACAAAATTAGTAAGGGCAAACGAGAAGAGTACCTCAAAGATGACGACGCGTTGGAGGCTTTTCTAACCGCAGCCGCGTTGGAAGATGCCAGCCTGCACGTAAATGCCGATGCGCCGGGTATTTCTGGAGAGGCACTCGCTACGCTGGTAGAGTCTTATGGGCGTGTTAGCGGCATTATTGAAAGACTGTCTTTGTCTTATCCCGTCATGGTATTGAAACAGTTACTTTCGATGCCGACGGTGTCAGTAAGCATGTTGCGTGACGCGCAAGCGATGTCAATTTGGTGTGAGGCACTGGCGGACGGTCTGCGAGACATCGCCGATACCGAGCAATACACGATAGAAGTCGGAAAAGATGCCGAGCGCGATTATTTCCTGCCAAAAGTGACCAGGCTGGCCCACGGGGTTTGCTCTAACTTTTTGTTTGCTATAGAGTTTTTTGAGTCGGCAGAGTACCTGGAAATTTCCCGTCTGGCTGAACAGCTACTTGACTTGCTTGAACCTGGGGCGGTTGTCAGAAAAGGGGACAAGGATTTAGCCATTAAATCTTTTGGTGAAGCAGTTGCTTGGCTGATGGGTCTGGCTAGAAAGGCTTATGACATCCAGCGCTACAAGGGCTTGGGGGAAATGAACCCTCAGCAATTGTGGGACACAACAATGAATCCGGACACGCGCCGTTTACTGAAGGTCACAGTCGAAGATGCTATTGCTGCCGATCAGATGTTTAATACGCTGATGGGGGATCACGTGGAACCCCGAAGAGACTTTATTGAAAGCAATGCTTTGGCGGTTGTGAACCTGGATGTGTAGTGATGGGCTGAGTCGAGAGGACGTCGGCTGTATTTGGCGCTAGTGGCTGAAGCTTATATTGTGTAAACCAGTAGCGTGTAGCGTGACGGAATGCGAGATAGAAAATCGTTACTCGCTATCGACAATGTCAGTCGCACGACGACCAATACTCCGCCGGCGATCGTCATTGATGCTGTCGAAACGGATTTCTTGACGCCTGTCAGCAATCTTCCGTCGCTGTTCTTTCCGTCTTTCCGGCCCCTGGTAAGACGCGTCTACCATTTTATCGATCCAACAGGTGTAATGGTCAGGGTAGCGCAAGTTTATCAGATATTGTTATCAATTCACTTGTTTTTTAACACGCAATTGAAAAAAGTCTGAGCTTACACTAAATCTAGTAATGAGTAACAACGTATTAATTATTATAGAGTTTTAAAAGTTTAATTTTTCGCCTGACGGCGTCTATTATGAAGACTTATCTGAGCTCCATATATCCTTGTCGGTTTTTCTCCGGCCACGGGTTTTTCGGCGGTCCTCTCGGTCCGGCTCAAAGCGGATCGCGCTACGTCGATCAGTTACTTTTCGGCGCTGCTCGCGCCGTTTGTCATTGCCTGAATAGTTGGTGGTCATAAAGAAGGCCGATTCTATTCCCCGCAATGTATCAAAAAACTTTCAGTTTTTATGTGAAGTTTTTGGCAGAGACGCGAGCGTATCCTCGATCCAGGCTTCGACGCGCGCGTTCAGGGACTTGCTTTGTAAACCTTTGGTATAAATAGGCTCACCAAATACTACCGTAACCGTACCGGGATGCTTGAGAAATTTATGGGCGGGCCAGCAAGCTCCGGCGTTATGGCTGATGGGTAAAACCGGTACTTGAGCGGCGATGGCGAGCGCAGCTCCACTGCGTCCGTAGTTGCCGGTTTTGCCATACTCAATTCGTGTTCCTTCCGGGTAAATCAACACGTTGTTGCCTTCGGCCAGTCTTAACTGACCCTTGCTTAACACCTCTTTCAACGCCGTTTTAGGGCTGGAACGGTCTATAGCGATAGGGCGGGTCATGGCCAGGCCCCAGCCGAAAAAGGGGATTCGTAGTAACTCCCTTTTTAGTATCGTACTGACAGGCCGCAACTTGCGTTGTAAATAATATGTTTCCCAGCTCGACTGGTGCTTGCTAAGTGCCACAAAGGGCTGCTGCGGGATATTGGTTTCGCCAATAACCCTGACTTCCACGCCACAGGTTACCTTGAGCCACCATATAATAATGCTATTAGCGTAAGTAAGTACTTCCTGACGGAGGCGGTGGGGACACAATAAGCCGAGGGTGAAGCCAAAAGTGGAAAACAGTGCAACCGTCGGAACATAGCCCAGGTAAAAAGCCAGCGAGCGTAAAACAACGAGAACATTCATGGTGCTTATTCTGTCAGCAGGTGCGTAACAACGTCTGCCAAATTATCGAAAACGTGGGTATGACCTAGTGATACATTGCTTTTAAAGCGAAGTTGGTCTTCACTTTCCCTGCCCTTGCCCGTGCGCACCAAGATGGGCTCTCCGCCGACGCTAATGCAAGCCTGCAAGTCACGAATGCTGTCGCCGATGATGGGTACACCAGCCAGGTCGGCAGCGAATTCCTGGGCAATCGCCCGGTATAATCCGGGTTCAGGTTTCCGGCAGTTGCAGCCTTCCTCGGGTAAGTGCGGACAGTAATAAACGGCGTCGATATGACCTCCGGCTTCGGCGACCAGGGAGCGCATTTTGTCGTGCATACTTTCCAGTTCATCGAGCCCGAACAAGCCCCGCGACAACCCCGACTGATTGGTGGCCACGGCAATGGTATATCCGGAACGACTTAGGCGCGCGATTGCATCGACGCTTCCGGGGATGGGTTGCCATTCCTGGGCGGACTTGATGTAGTCGGGCGAATCCTGGTTGATGACACCATCTCGATCCAGAATGATCAGCTTCACGCTAGTGGCTCACGGCGAGCAAAGAGATATCGGCGATTTGTAGAAACTGTTTGCGCAATAGCCACAACAATGCCAGACGGTTGTTTCGTAGTGCGGTGTCGTCGACCATTACCATCACATCGTCAAAAAACCTATCGACCGGCTCATGCAGACTGGCCAGTTGCGTCAGTGCCTGTGCGTAGCATCCTTCCTGTACCAGCTTGTCAGTTTCAAGGGACAAGTCAGCCAGGCGACCCGCCAATGCCTGTTCGGCTTCAGCAACCAGTAACGAGCGGTTGAGCTCGGCACCGGTGTTGTTGCTACTTTGTTTGTCCAGGATATTGGCAACCCGCTTGTTGGCTGCGGCCAGCGCGCTCGATTCGGGGCGCTGGGTGAAATCAGCCACAGCGCGAATTCGAGTCGAGATATCCAGGGGATTACTCAGATCACTGGCCAATACCGCCAGGACGACATTCGTTGCGACGCCTTCTTCAACATACCAGCTGTGAAAACGCTCGAGCATATAAGTAAGTACTTGCTTCGGTATTGAGTCAATGGAATCGACAATGTCTTGATATTGTGCCGCTGATTGTCTCAGCAGGCACAAGAGGTCAAGGTCGATTTCATGTTCGACCAGAATACGCAATACGGCGAGGCTGGCCCGGCGCAGGGCAAAGGGGTCGCTGGAGCCGGTGGGTCGCTCACCGATAGCAAAAATACCGACCAGGGTGTCGATGCGATCAGCGATCGCCAATGTCTTGCCAATTGGGCTCTGCGGTAAGACATCGCCACTGAAGCGGGGCAGATACTGCTCAGCCAGGGCGTTGCCCAGAGCTGGATCCAGCCCCTCGGCTCGGGCGTAATGTGCGCCCATAACGCCTTGCAGGGTTTCAAATTCATTGACCATCTCGGAGACGAGATCTGACTTTGCCAGTTCCGCGGCCTGTCCGGCCAGTTCCGGGTCGGCGCCGCAGTGGGGCGCTAGCGTTCGGGCCAGTAGCGCCACACGTTCAGTTTTGTCATAGATCGAGCCGAGTTTTTCCTGGAAGACGACTTGACGAAGCTTTTCCCGCTGTTGCACCAACGGCGTTTTTAAATCGGTCTGGTAAAAAAATTCAGCGTCGGCCAGACGCGGTAGGATCACCCTTTCGTTACCAGCGATGATGCGATCCGGATCCCGGCTGTCGATGTTCGCCACCGTAATAAAGACCGGTATCAAAGCGCCTTTTTTATCCACCACATGGAAATACTTTTGGTGTTCCTTCATCGAGGAAATCAAGGCCTCGGAGGGCATGGCGAGAAAACGTTCGTCAAACCGACCGGGAAGCACTACAGGCCATTCGACGAGCGCCGTCACTTCGCTGAGCAGATCTTCGTCGATGACGGCAGAGCCGCCTTGCCGTGTCGCGACCTCTGTGACACTGTTGCGTATCAGCTCGCGGCGTTCGGAAAAGTCGGCGACGACATAGGCCTGGCGCAAGAATTCGGCATATTTGCCGGCGCTGCTGATAGTGACTGGACCGGGCCGGTGGAAGCGATGTCCGTAACTGATATTGCCCGCGGCCAGACCGAGTACCGTGCCGGGCACGACTTCCTTGCCGAAAATCATAAGGAGCCAATGCACCGGCCGCACAAATTCCGTTCTCGAGGCACCCCAGCGCATGCGCCGCTCGATCGGTAATTCGGCAAGCGAGCGCTCGACGATGTCGGGCAGCAAGTCAATCGTTGGTCTGCCGGTTTCTACCTGTCGAAAAGCCAGTCGTTTGCCCTTTGGCGTGTTCGATGTTTCGAGTTCCGCGACCGTCACGCCGCAGCTGCGCGCAAAGCCCTCCGCCGCAGGCGTGGCAACCCCGTCTTCGCCAAAGGCGGCGCTTACCGCCGGTCCCAAGCGTTCGCTCTGGGTTGCCGGTTGCTGGGTATCGAGGGCCGTGACCAACACCGCCAGTCGCCGCGGTGTGGCGTAACCCTTGATTGCGGTGTGCTGAAGGCCGGCCAGGCGAAGCTGGCTTTCCATGGCGACCACGAGAGCCGTCATCAACTTGTTTAACGACTTGGGCGGCAGCTCTTCTGTGCCGAGTTCTAACAGAAAATCCTTGCTCATCGCTGTGCCTCAAGCGTGGCCATGACTTCGGTCGCCAGCGGCGCTGGTGCGAGTGGAAACCCGAGTGATCGACGCGATTCAAAATATGCCTCGGCGACCGCACGCGCGATACGACGCACCCTCAGAATAAAGCGTTGACGCTCGGTGACGGACACCGCGTGCCGGGCATCCAGCAGATTAAAGGCGTGGGAGGCCTTCATCACCATTTCGTACGCGGGTAATGGCAGATCCTGGGCTATCAAGCGATCGCTTTCCTTTTCATAGCGGTCAAAGGCCGTGAATAAAAAGTCAACGTCTGCCTGCTCGAAATTATAGGTCGACATCTCTACCTCGTTCTGATGGAAAACGTCGCCGTAAGTTACCGTGCTTCCCGATGGGCTCTTGTTCCAGACCAGGTCGTAGATATTGTCGACGCCCTGCAGATACATTGCGATGCGTTCGAGGCCGTAGGTAATTTCGCCGGTAACGGGATAGCACTCGAGCCCACCCACTTGCTGGAAGTAGGTAAACTGTGTCACCTCCATGCCATTGAGCCAGACTTCCCAGCCCAGGCCCCAGGCGCCCAACGTCGGTGACTCCCAGTTGTCCTCTACAAACCTGATATCGTGTATCAGCGGGTCAATGCCCAATGTGCGCAGTGAAGCCAGATACTGGTCCTGAATATCCCCTGGCGAGGGTTTCAGTACAACCTGAAACTGATAATAGTGTTGCAAGCGGTTGGGGTTTTCCCCGTAACGTCCGTCGGTCGGCCTCCGACAGGGCTGCACATAGGCGCTATTCCACGTTTCCGGGCCGATCGCCCGTAAAAATGTAGCCGGGTGAAATGTGCCGGCGCCAACTTCCATGTCCAGAGGCTGTAACACCACGCAACCGGCGTTCGCCCAGAATTGCTGCAAAGCCAGAATCAAGCCCTGGAATGTCGAAACATCCGGTTTGTCTGCGACCACGACATGCCCTCGAGTAAAATCAGGCGGCGATTATATCGTCTGGAGAAAACAGTGACGAGCGAGGTCGCCATGCATTATGGTGAAGCTTGCACAAACATAACGTGGGCATAATTAAGGCGAGGAGTGAAAATATGAAACAGTTAATCAAGGGCTTGATGGTCTTGCTGATAGTGGTGTCGTGGCAACCGGCGATGGCGACGGATCATTGGGCATCAGTGGAGGTGACTAACGTCGAGGTCGCGGACGGAATTTACATGTTGCAGGGCGAGGGTGGCAATGTCGGTGTCTCTGTCGGAGAAGATGGCACATTTATCATCGACGATCAGTACGCAGAGATGACGGCCAAACTGTTAACGGCAATCAAATCCCTGTCCGGTGAAGCCCCCAAATTTCTCATCAACACCCACTGGCATGGCGATCATGCCGGTGGTAATGAAAATTTCGGTCGAAAGGGTGCCATCATCGTCGCTCATGAGAACGTCCGGGAAAGCCTCAAGGTGGAAAAATCCATACCGGCATTCAACATGCACAAACCACCATCACCCAAGGAGGCTTTACCCGTGGTGACCTTCCGCCAGCAAATGAGTCTCCATTTTAATGGCGACGACGTCCGCCTGTTTCATGTCGCCAATGCCCACACGGATGGTGATGCAGTGGTTTATTTTGAGCGGGCTAACGTCATTCACACTGGCGATACCTTCTTCAATGGTTTCTATCCCTTTATCGATACCGCCTCGGGCGGCAGTCTGGCCGGCATGATCGCCGCGAGCGCAGCCATACTGGAAATGGCAAATGAGCAGACCAGAATCATACCAGGGCATGGGCCGCTGGCTTCCCGCGCTGATTTGCAAACCTATCACGACATGCTGGTGCAGGCAGAAACAGCAATTGGCTCGTTGGTTAAAGCCGGGAAAAGTGCCGACGAAGTGGTTGCAGCCAAGCCGACCGCAGCCCTCGATGGGGTGTGGGGTGATGGGTTTCTGCAGCCGGATATGTGGGTGCGTATCGTCTATAGCGGCATGAAAAAATAAGGCGGTGGGGCGGAGGCATGCGCCGGGGCATGGATACCCCGGGACAGCTTATTTCTGAGCGGTCAGTACAACTGTTCCGGGAGCCAGGTCACCAGGGAGGGCCATAGGGAGAGTAACAATAACAAGCAGATCTGGATCAGGACAAAGGGCGCGACGCCGCGATATATATCGCTAGTAAGTACTTCCTTCGGCGCCACTCCGCGGAGGTAAAAGAGGGCAAAGCCAAAGGGCGGTGTCAAGAAAGACGTTTGCAGGTTGACCGCGATCATGACGCCAAGCCAGATGGGGTCCAGGCCCATCGTCAGCAACACAGGGCCGACGATGGGTACGACGACAAACGTGATCTCGATGAAATCGAGAATAAAGCCCAGGACAAAAATCAACAGCATCACAGTCAATGTCGCGCCGATCAATCCTCCTGGCAGGGCTTCAAACAGGGAAGCGACCAGGTCATCGCCTCCAAATCCGCGGAACACGAGTGAAAAAACTGTCGCGCCGATCAAAATCATAAAGACCATCGCCGTGGTCTGCGTCGTCGAATCCATTACGTTGCGCAAGACCGCGATCTTAAGCTGGCCCCGAACCAGGGCGAGCAGCAGCGCACCGAAAGCGCCGACACCTGCGGCTTCCGTCGGCGTGGCGATACCGCTCAGAATTGAACCCAGTACCGCAACGATCAACAAGAGTGGCGGTAGCAGGCTGCGCGCCAGTTCAAAGGCAGAAACGTCCTTGCCAGGTGTCGAAAGGGCCGGTGCGAAATCGGAAATGCTGTCGCGGGCACGCCAGCCCATATAAAGGCAATAAAAGGCAACTAACAACAGACCGGGAATCAGGGCCCCGACAAAAAGGTCGCCGACCGAAACGGTTTTAGGCGTGAAGATGCCCTGGCTTAACTGGGCCTGCGCGTAGGCGCTGGACAAAGTGTCACCGAGAAGCACCAGGGCAATAGACGGCGGGATTATTTGTCCCAGCGTCCCGGTGGCGCAGATTGTGCCGCTCGCTAATGCCGGGCTGTAACCCCGTTGCAGCAACGTCGGCAGTGACATCAGCCCCATGGTGACGACTGTGGCACCGACGATACCGGTGCTCGCGGCAAGTAACATTCCGACCAGGACAACAGAGATACCCAGACCGCCGCGCAGACCGCCGAAAGCTTTAGCCATATTGTCCAGGAGGTCTTCTGCCAGCCGGGATTTCTCCAACATGACGCCCATAAAGACAAATAAAGGTACTGCGACCAGTGTCTGATTGACCATCGTGCCGTAGAGCCGGTTGGGCAGCGCGTGAAGAAAGGCCGCGTCGAAGGTGCCGGTTGCCAGACCGATGGCGGCGAACGCGAGCGCTGTGCCCGCCAGGGAGAACGCCACCGGATAGCCCAATAGAATGACCAGGCACACCGCAAGAAACATCCACAGGGGCATGAGCTCGATCATCACTTGCTTCGTCCGGCGCGAATCAGTGGTCAGAGCGTTGGGTCGAGGCGTGGGCAGAGTCCCGGCCCACGGGTGCATCGCGAAAAACCCCGGCCAGGGATTTCAATAATTCCGCCAAACCTTGCAGAAGCAATAACAGCGGCATAATCAACAACAGGGTCTTTAATAGATAGACGAAAGGCAAACCCGCCGATTCGCTGGAAGTTTCTCGGATGGCCCAACTATTGGCGACGTAATCCAAAGACAAGAAAAAGATGACTGCCGCCAGGGGCAGCAGGAAAAAGACAGTACCCAGGGCGTTGACCAAGCATTGGGCTTTTGTCGTTAACCGTCGGTAGACAATGTCCACCCGCACATGGCCGCCCTGCTTGAGGGTATGGGCGATGCCCAGCATAAAGACGCAGGCGTGCATGTAGTTGACGGCTTCCTGAAGCGCAATCGACCCGGCAGAGAGTACATATCTCCCGATAACGACCAGGCAGGTGAGCAACACCATCAACAGGGTGAGCCACGAAACCGCCCTCCCGCAGCCGGTTGCAACGCTATCGAGCGATTGGGTGAATGTCTTCATCGGGTTGGAATACGGAATAGAGGGGGCGGCTAACTGACTGAAAAAACGGGAATAAGTAGGATTAAACCGAAAAACCGCATTGTCACATTTCTGTCACATAACGTACATAAGCTTGTCATTCACCCTCCCTACGATACGCGGCACTGATCCTTCAAACCAGGAGAAAAGCGTGAAACATAATGCGAAATTAATGGCTATTGGTCTGGCTACGGCGATAAGCGTAGGCAGCAGTAATAGTCACGCCGAAGCCAGAGATTATATCAGCATCGTCGGTTCGTCGACGGTGTACCCATTTGCTACGGTGGTTGCCGAGCGTTTTGGCAAGAGCGGCAGGGGAGCGACACCTAAGGTAGAATCGACTGGTTCAGGCGGCGGCATGAAATTGTTTTGCGCAGGCGTAGGGACTAGCCATCCCGACATCACCAATGCCTCGCGGCGTATGAAGAAATCGGAATTTGAGACTTGCCAGAAAAATGGCGTCAAGGATGTTGTCGAAGTGCTTATCGGCTTTGACGGCATTGTCCTCGCCAATTCAAAGACCGCGAAACAAATGAACTTATCGCGGAAGGACATTTTCCTGGCGCTGGCTAAAAAAGTCCCCGCACCCAAGGGCATGCAGGATAGTTTCACAACGGCAACAACGTTGGTAGACAACCCCTACAAAACCTGGAAGGAAGTCAACCCGGCATTGCCCGATGCGAAAATCGAAGTACTCGGGCCGCCACCCACATCCGGGACGCGTGACGCTTTTGCCGAACTGGCACTCGAGGGTGGCTGTAAATCTTTTGACTGGATCAAGGCCATCAAAAAGCAGGACAAAAGCCAGTACAAGAAGATCTGCCATACCGTGCGTGAAGATGGGCACTACATCGAAGCCGGCGAGAACGACAATCTGATCGTCCAGAAACTTGTCGCCAACCCCAAAGCACTGGGCGTATTTGGCTTCAGCTTCCTCGACCAAAACAGCGACAAGGTTCAGGGATCTAAAATAGAAGGCGTTCCGCCGACTTTCGATAGCATCGCTGATAAATCCTATCCGGTTTCCCGTCCACTCTACTTTTACGTGAAGAAAGCCCATATCGGAGTGGTGCCCGGCATCAAGGGTTACCTGACGGAATTCACCAGTGAGAAAGCCTGGGGACCAGAAGGGTATCTGGCTGAGAAAGGCATGATTCCTCTGCCCGACGATTCTCGGTCCACCTTCGCCAGCAATGTGAAATCACTTAAAGTGATGACTGGCAAAGAGGATTTACACTAATAAACCCTGATCGAAGCGCTGATAAAACGTTAATATGCCGATAAGACGTTTAATAGAATAGATTCTCCCTGATCTTAAGATCAAAGCAACTTGAACGGCCCGGCGTAAGACGGGCCATTTTTTTCACCGCTAATCGGGACTTGATATTTGCGCTATGGACATGCCCAACCTATTGGCTTTCATGGCCGTCATTATTTGTTTCTTTTACTATCTGGGTAAAAGGAAATCCCTGGCCATGGCGGAACCCCTGGGTGGCACTCACCATCTTCACTCTTTACCTTTCTATTACGGGATGCGCGCGGCTATATGGTGTGGATTGCCAGCGCTTGCCTTACTCGTTATCTGGTTGATGTTCGATGAACCACTGATCAGTGCGCTGGTTTTGTCATCGTTACCGGAAGCCCTGCAGCCGACCACGGTGGCGGAGCATAACCTGACAGTTAATCAAATCGAAAACCTGGCGTCGGGCGCGCTTTCCAGCGACAGTGTGAACCCCGCCTTGGTGGCCGCTGCCGATACCTTGATCAGGTTGAATCAAACCACGCAGTGGGTCGTTACGGTGTTAGTGCTTGTTTTGACGGTTATCGGCGGTGCGTTGGCCTGGTACCGAATGTCTCCCGCGCTGCGGGCGCGCCAGCAGGTCGAAATGGTATTTAAAGGTGCGTTACTGGTGTGTGCCAGCATCGCCGTTTTTGCCACTGTTGGTATCGCGCTTTCCGTGTTGTTTGAATCGTTGCGGTTTTTTCAAATGGTGCCGCCCGCGGAATTTCTATTTGGTCTGGAATGGAGTCCGCAGACGGCGATTCGAGCCGATCAGGTCGGGGGCTCGGGAAGCTTTGGCGCCGTTCCGCTGTTTACGGGAACGCTTCTGATCTCTTTTATCGCGATGCTGGTGGCGGTGCCGGCGGGTTTGATGTCAGCGATATATCTCGCCGAGTACGCCGGGCCCCGTGTGCGCAGTTATGCCAAACCGGCACTCGAAATTCTGGCAGGAATACCCACGGTGGTATATGGGTTTTTCGCCGCGCTTACCGTGGCGCCCTTCGTTCGCGACGTCGGCACGCAGATTGGCTTGTCCGTCACGTCGGAAAGCGCACTTGCAGCCGGTTTGGTGATGGGTGTCATGATTATCCCCTTCGTATCGTCCCTCGCTGATGACGTTATCAATGCAGTGCCGCAGGCCATGCGCGACGGCTCGTTGGCCCTGGGAGCCACGCATTCCGAAACGGTTAAAAAAGTGATTTTCCCGGCCGCGTTGCCGGGTATAGTGGGCGGCATTCTGCTTGCTGTATCGCGCGCCATCGGCGAGACCATGAT
>DJFY01000099.1:34657-40299 GCA_002431545.1 Cellvibrionales bacterium UBA5860
ACCATGATCGTGGTCATGGCCGCGGGCCTGGCGGCAAACCTGACGGCTAATCCCTTGGATACGGTAACTACCGTAACGGTTCAGATTGTTACGCTGTTGGTCGGCGACCAGGAATTCGACAGCGCTAAAACGCTGTCTGCCTTTGCGCTGGGCCTTATGCTATTTGTCGTTACATTGATCTTGAACGTGATCGCACTGCGAGTGGTTAAAAAATACCGGGAACAGTATGAATAAGGACGCCGATACAACTGACCGTATAAAGGAAACGCTGGCGCGCCGCTATCGGGCTGAGCGCCGGTTTAGGTTTTACGGCGTACTCGCCATAATCTTTGGCCTGTTTTGTGTCGTAGCGTTGTTTGTCGATATCGTCAGTAAGGGCCACGGTGCTTTTCGTCAGACCTTTATTGAGATCGAGGTGGTTTACGATGCCGAGGTTCTCGGCGTCAGCGATCCGAATGATGCCGAACAAATGGCATTCGCCGATTACGAGGGTGTGGTAAAGCGGGCCCTGTCGAGAAAATTTGAAAATGTCTCCGGTCGTTCCGAGCGACGTCAGTTGAACCGCCTGATTAGCAGCAGCGCCGCCTACGATATTCGCGACAAGCTCGTCGCAGACCCGGGTTTACTGGGTACTCGAGAAACGATATGGGTGCTGGCGGATGACGATGTCGATACCTACTATAAGAGTGTCGCCAGTGGCGAACCCTTTACCGGGCGCGTCAACGAACTGCAGCAAGCGTGGATTGACCAGCTTCAGGAACACGAAGAAATTCGTTTGCAGTTTAATCGACGGTTTTTTACCAGCGGCGATTCTCGCGAACCCGAGCAGGCGGGTATTGGCGGTGCCACTATCGGTTCTTTTCTGACCTTGCTGGTTACGTTGGTATTGTCGTTCCCCATCGGCGTTGCTGCTGCGGTTTACCTGGAGGAATTTGCGCCGAAAAATCGCTGGACCGATTTTATCGAGGTCAACATCAACAACCTGGCTGCGGTACCGTCGATTATATTTGGTCTGTTGGGTCTGGCCATATTTATAAACTTTTTTGACGTCCCGCGCTCGATACCGATTATAGGGGGGCTGGTGCTGACCTTAATGACGCTGCCCACGATCATTATTTCCAGTCGAGCGGCCATCAAATCGGTGCCACCATCGATTCGCGAAGCGGCTATCGGTATGGGGGCTTCCCCAATGCAGGTGGTAATACAGCATGTGTTGCCACTGGCCATGCCGGGCATGCTGACTGGTGCAATCATCGGCATGGCCCAGGCGCTGGGCGAAACCGCGCCGCTGTTGATGATCGGCATGGTGGCCTTCATTGTCGATCTGCCCGGCGGCTTCACCGATCCGGCCACGGTACTACCCGTGCAGATTTTTTTGTGGGCCGATAGTCCCGAACGTGCTTTCGTAGAAAGAACCTCAGCGGCTATTATGATCCTGTTATCTTTTTTGATTACGATGAACACGGTTGCAGTCCTGCTTCGACGCAGGTTGGAAAGACGCTGGTAAACCGCGCCGAGGAGTTGACTATGAGCACCATCGCACTGGACCCGGGTGTAGAGACACAACGCGAAGCGCCTGTGAAGGTATCGAGCGAATCAACAGCAGAGGAGCTGGCCGCAGAGGGTACCCAGGGCGAGCCGTTTCTCGAGGACCCCAAAATCCGCTCGCGAAACGTCAATGTTTTTTACGGCGATAAACAGGCCATATTTGATGTCGGCATAGACATTGGCAAGAACGAAGTCGTCGCCATGATCGGGCCGTCGGGCTGTGGTAAGTCGACATTTCTGCGCTCGATAAATCGCATGAACGATACGGTCGAAGGTTGTCGGGTCGAGGGCGAGTTACTGTTGGAAGACAGTGATATCTACGATCCGAAGATGGATGTGGTCGAGCTCCGCGCGCGCGTGGGTATGGTTTTTCAGAAGCCCAACCCCTTTCCCAAATCCATTTATGAAAATATTGCCTATGGTCCGAAAATCCACGGCCTGGCGAGTCGCCGCCCACATCTCGACGAACTCGTCGAAACCAGCCTGCAAAAGGCCGGGTTATGGGACGAGGTCAAGGATCGATTGGATCAGCCAGGCACCGGCCTGTCTGGTGGGCAGCAGCAACGCTTGTGTATAGCCCGCGCGATCGCGATCAATCCGGAAGTCATCCTCATGGACGAACCCTGTTCTGCCCTCGACCCAATCGCGACCGCGCGTATTGAGGAGTTGATCGCCGAGCTGGCGGAGAACTACACCATTGTCATCGTCACGCACTCCATGCAACAGGCGGCCAGGGTCTCGCATCGGACTGCGTATTTTCATTTAGGGGCTTTAGTCGAAGTGAATGAGACGGAGCAGGTGTTTACTGCACCAGAACATCGGTTAACGGAAGCCTACATCACCGGACGTTTCGGTTAGAAGGGAGGTTACAGTGGACAAATTAAACCTCGATCGGCACATCTCTCAACAATTCAACGAGGATCTGGAGGCGATCAAGAGTCAGATGCTCGAAATGGGCGGTATGGTGGAAAAGCAGCTCGATGAAGCCGTATCGGCACTTGAGCAGGCAGACAGCCAACTGGCCGAACATGTTTTAACGGTTGAAGAAGAGGTCGACGAAAAAGAACGGCAGATCGACGAGAGCTGCACCACGCTGATTGCCCTGCGCCAACCCGCGGCCACCGACCTGCGTATGATCATGGCGGTGTCTAAGTGTATTCGCGACCTCGAGCGCATTGGAGATGAGGCGCAGAAAATCGCAAAAATGGCGATTCGCCTTATAGAAGAGGGTCCGACGCCTCGTGGCTACATTGAAATCCGTCATATCGCGGATGACGTTCAGGCCATGTTGAACGACGCGCTCGACGCCTTCTTGCGTTTTGATTCGACCGCTGCGATTAACACCATGCGGCGCGATGCCCAGGTGGATGCGGACTATAAGTCGGCGTTACGCGAACTCATCACCTACATGATGGAAGATCCGCGCAACATCTCCCGCTCGCTGGATATCGCCTGGGTACTGCGTGCGCTCGAGCGCATTGGCGATCACGCCAAAAACATTTGTGAACAGGTGGTTTATCTGGTGCAGGGCAAGGACATTCGCCACGGTCACCTGGACGACGTCCGTTAATTTTTCTGCCGCGTTTCGCATTCCCGGCCTGGGATGAGTTTCTCCGGATTCCCTACGGGTACCCTTGGCTTCCTCGAAGAGTTGTCGCGCAATAACAATCGCGACTGGTTTACCGAAAACAAAACACGCTACCAAGCCCTGGTCCAGGACCCCGCGCTGGATTTTATCGAAGCCATGGCACCTTCGCTGGCGCAGCTTTCCAGGTATTACGAGGCTATCCCCAGGCGCACCGGTGGTTCGTTAATGCGGGTTTACCGTGATACGAGATTCAGTCCCGACAAAACGCCCTACAAAACCAATATCGGTATCCAGTTTCGCCATGCCATGGCCAAGGATGTGCATGCACCGGGCTTGTATCTGCATATTGAACCCGGGGATATTTTTGTCGGTGTCGGCAGTTGGCGTCCGGACTCAAAGGCCCTGGCAAAAATCCGCACGCGTATTGCGGAGAAACCCGAGTTGTGGCGGCAGGTAATAGACAACGATGGGTTTAACAAGCAATTTTGCCTTGCCGGGGATCGGCTCCAGCGACCGCCGCGCGGCTACGATCGGGATCATCCAATGCTGGAAACCCTCAAATGGAAGGATTTTATCGGCATAAAAGCCCTTACTGAGAAAACCATTGTAAGCTCCCGGCTACAGCGCACGGCAGCTTCCCGGTTTTCGGATGGTTTTCCTCTTATACGCTTCCTGTGCGAGGCTCTTGAACTGCCCGTGTGACAGCCGGGGCGGAAACCTGCCGGTCACCCGATGCGCCTTGTGTTTATGTCAGTTCATTGACGCTATTTGCTGGATATGATCTTATTGCGCCCTGCTGCGCCCACGCTCGCTTGGTGCAGGCTTCGTCACAGCTTGCTTTCTGATTTTCGACCCCCGAGGAAAACCCATGTCCGAACCAGCCCTGGATTTTAGAGATAAGGCCGCTATCGTCGGTATCGGTGAAACCGAATACACTCGCGGCGCGGAGCGGCCGTCAGCGGAGATGATGCTGGAAGCGACCCGCAAGGCTATCGCCGATGCCGGGCTGAAACCCAGCGACATCGATGGCCTGGTTCTGCCCCCGGTCTTGATCACCGCAGAAGAAATGGCCGCCAACCTCGGCATTGAGGATCTGCGTTACGCCGTGACCGTAAACATGGGTGGCGCCAGCCCGGTGACCACATTGCAGAGCGCTGCCATGGCTATTGCGGCTGGTATCGCGAAAAATATTGTGGTGACAGCCGGCTGGAACGGGTCTTCCGCCTTGCGGCCGAAACCGGGCGCCAAATTTGTCGAAACCATATCCCTGCCCGCGCTCGAGCGCACGTTGAGTGGTTACTACCTGCCCTATGGCAGCGCGTCGCCGGTACAAATGTATGCCTGGATTGCGACGCGACATATGCAGACCTTTGGCATCGGTCCGGAAGCTACCGGCGCCGTCGCTGTCGCCGCGCGCAAGCACGCCCAGCACAATGACAAGGCGATCACACGGGGCCAGCCTCTGGATATGGAAACCTATCTGAATTCCAGGTGGATATCAGAGCCTTTCCGGCTCTACGACTGCTGTCTGGAGACAGACGGCGCCTGTGCGGTGGTCTTGAGTCACGCCGATGCCGCGAAAGACATGCGTCACACACCGGCCTATATCATGGCCGCCGCCGAGGGCCATCCCTACCCGGCTGACGACATTGCCAATCGACCGGACATGTTTCATATCGGGTTGTCGAACTCCGCACCCAAAGCCTTTGCCATGGCCGGGGTCAAACCCACCGACATGGATTTTTTGCAGGTTTACGATTGTTTTACCTATGTGGTTTTGCTGCAACTGGAAGCCCTCGGTTTATGCGAACAGGGCGCGGTCGCCGAATTTGTCAAAGACGGCAATATCGAGGTCGGCGGCAAATTCCCTATGAACACCCACGGGGGATTGCATTCGCAGGCTCACGTTTGGGGCCTCAATCATGTGGTCGAAGCGGCGCGACAGCTCCGCGGCGACGGCGGTGATGTTCAGGTAAAGGATGCCGAGCTCGGTCTGGTGACGGGTTGGGGCGATTTTGGTGATGGCAGTCTGGTTATTTTGAGGAAGTAAACTGATGAGCGAATTTATTCCGAACCCCGCGCCGCGACCCCTGAACTACCTCGACGAGGAGTTCTGGAACCACTGTGCCGATGGTATCCTGTGCTTTCAGTGCTGCATCGATTGTGAAACCTGGCGCCATATTCCTCGATTCATGTGTGCCAACTGTGGCTCTGAGAAGTGGGGCTGGCGGCAATCCAATGGCCGCGGGACCGTGTACTCCTGGACGGTATGCCATATGCCTATGTCCAGGGAGTTTGAGAAAGACTTTCCCTATGCCGTACTGGTGGTCGAAATGGAAGAAGGCGTGCGCATCACCGCTGGCCTTAAAGGCATGGACTATAAAGACCTTAAAATTGGTTTGCCCGTAGAAGTGGTGTTCGAGCCGCTCGAAGGCGGCGGCCAGCTACCGTTTTTTCGCCCGGTCAGCGCTTGAACAGGTAGACGGCAAGGACTTTTGCGGCAGGT
>DJFY01000065.1:0-450 GCA_002431545.1 Cellvibrionales bacterium UBA5860
ATTTGAGCACCAGGCTATGTAGTGGAGCCTTTTTTATGGTAAAAAAAGCGTAGCGATACCATAAAAAAGGCGGAACGAAATGGCTTCCCATGCACCCGCTTGTTATGTTTAGTTTTCAATTAGCTGCCCATTTTCACTAAAAATTAAACCAACATCTGTTGCGAAATAGCTTTCAATATAACCCTTACTGATAATTTGCGAGATAATATTTTTCGCTAAGCCAAAGGAAATTGGGTATTTCGCTTTACCTTCGCTAAACAATTTATCTTGCTTGTCGATATCAGTAGTGCGTTCAACTTGAACCCAAATTTCACCATCGTCGCATACCAAAACGAAATCAGGATGTTCACCATTTCGAATTGCTGACCACCGATAAAGTGTTCCCCTGCATTCGAATTCTTCGTAATTCATCCATTCCTCGCGAAAACATAACATTTGTATATCGCGCAT
>DJFY01000065.1:641-777 GCA_002431545.1 Cellvibrionales bacterium UBA5860
GCGCATGCGCGTTTTGCCGAAACCTGTTTTCGGCCTTTGATTTTAATCTTTTGAATTAAAAGATATTTATACACAGATCCTGAATCCATTCAAAACAAAGCGAGGGGGTCCTATTATTTTTGATAATAGGTTTCCT
>DJFY01000065.1:1093-2628 GCA_002431545.1 Cellvibrionales bacterium UBA5860
AAAACGCGCACTGTTTTTGATAATTCATCAATATACTGGATATTAAAACAGTATATTTGTGTGCAAGGATGCACTTATGTCCTGCCCTTTCTAAGACTCCGTTAGGCGAGATATCCGATTATGTGGAATCAAAGGGTCGGAGTCATTGACTTTCTGCCCTCGCGGCCTCTTGTAATTATCCGACCGCTGGGCTGGGTCGGGTCTTACGGTTACAGGTGCATTTGGGGCAGTTAGTCCCAGGTTAAAGCCCCACCAGTCTGATACTCAATCACCCGCGTTTCAAAAAAGTTTTTCTCCTTTCTTAAATCCATCATCTCCGACATCCAGGGGAAGGGGTTCTGGGCGCCGGGGAATTGTTCGGGCAGGCCGAGCTGGGCGAGGCGGCGGTTGGCGATAAAGTGGAGGTATTCCTCCATCATGGCGGCGTTCATGCCCAGTACGCCCCGGGGCATGGAGTCGCGGGCGTAGGCGATTTCCAGTTCGGTGCCTTCGAGGATCATCTGGATGGCTTCCTGTTTGAAGTCGTCGGTCCAGAGGTGGGGGTTTTCCAGTTTGATCTGGTTGATGACGTCGACGCCGAAGTTGAGGTGCATGGATTCGTCGCGCAGGATGTACTGGAACTGCTCGGCGACTCCGGTCATTTTGTTGCGCCGGCCCATGGACAGTATCTGGGTAAAGCCGCAGTAGAAGAAGATGCCTTCGGTGACGCAGTAAAAGGCGATCAGGTTGCGCAGCAGTTCCTGGTCGGTTTCGGGGGTGCCGGTTTTAAAGGTGGGATCGCTCAGGGAGTGGGTGTGGTTCAGGCTCCAGGAGGCCTTTTTGGCCACGGAGGGCAGCTCGCGGTACATGTTGAAGACTTCGCCTTCGTCCATACCCAGGGATTCGACGCAGTACTGGTAGGCGTGGGTATGGATGGCTTCTTCAAAGGCCTGGCGCAGCAGGTACTGGCGGGCTTCGGGGTTGGTGATGAGGCGGTAGATGGCCAGCACCAGATTGTTGGCGACCAGGGAGTCGGCGGTGGAGAAGTAGCCCAGGGAGCGCTCGACGATGCGGCGTTCGTCGGCGCTGAGGCCGCTTTCGCTCTTCCATGTGGCAACATCGGCGGTCATGTTGATTTCCTGGGGCATCCAGTGGTTGGCGCAGCCGTCCAGGTATTTTTGCCAGGCCCACTCGTATTTAAAGGGCACCAGTTGGTTGAGGTCGGCGCGGCAGTTGATCATGGCCTTGTCGTCAACCTCGATGCGGGCGGCGCCCATTTCGAGGTCTTCGAGGCCGGGGGCGACGTCGAGTTCGGCCACCGCGGCATGGGCTTTTTCGATGGCGGATTCCGGTGCTTCCAGGTTGTCTTCAACTGTGGGGACGGGTTCGGGTGAGACAGCAGCGGGGCTGGCGTCGGCAGGTTCGGTCGCGGGCGTGTCGTTGGCCGCGGCGCTGGCATCGGCCAATGTGGTTACCCCGGTCATGGTGGTCGGGGTTTGCGCGATATCTTCGACGGGTGTTTCCACTTCCACCGGGGCTGCCGCGGGCTGAATTTC
>DJFY01000065.1:2805-15305 GCA_002431545.1 Cellvibrionales bacterium UBA5860
TATTACCGGCAGTGCCTTCCGGTGCAATATTCGGTGCCGCCGGCTCGTCGGCAAGGGCCTCGATCGGCTGCGGCACAAATTTTTTCAGTGGTTCATCGTTGTGGTAGTCGTCCCAACTTAACATCTTTGCCTCGGTTTGTTCGTTACGTGTTTTAAAAGTGTTGTCTGTTTTCGGTTGTTAGCGACTGGCCCCGCGGGTGGGGCCAGGTGACTATTGGCAGGCCTCGCAGTCCGGATCGTCAATGGAGCAGGCCTGGGGCACTGGCGCCGGTGCGCTGGCGGCCACGGCGTTGAGCGCGCCGGCCTGTACGGTGGATTTTTCGGTGCTGGTGGCGGCGAGCGAGCGCAGGTAGTAGGTGGTTTTCAAGCCGCTGTACCAGGCCATGCGATAGGTGATGTCGAGCTTCTTACCACTGGCACCGGCGATATAAAGGTTAAGGCTTTGTGCCTGGTCGATCCATTTCTGGCGGCGGCTGGCGGCGCTGACGATCCATCTGGGTTCGACTTCAAAGGCTGTGGCGTAGAGCGCCTTCAGGTCGTCCGGAATGCGATCGATGGCCTGGGTCGAGCCGTCGTAGTATTTCAGATCGTTGACCATCACCGCGTCCCACAAGCCGCGATCTTTCAGATCGTGCACCAGGTAGCTGTTGACCACGGTGAATTCGCCCGACAGGTTCGATTTAACGTACAGGTTCTGGTACGTGGGCTCGATGGACTGACTGACGCCGGTGATGTTGGCGATGGTGGCAGTTGGCGCGATGGCCATCACGTTTGAGTTGCGCATGCCCTGTTGCTGCACGCGTGTACGCAGGTTGTCCCAGTCCAGGGTGCGCGACTTGTCGACTTCGATGTACTGGCTGCCGCGATGTTTTTCGAGCAGCTCCAGGGAGTCGATGGGCAGGATACCCTTGCTCCACAGGGAGCCGGCAAACGATTCATAGGCGCCGCGTTCGCCCGCCAGCTCGGATGAGGCCTCGATGGCGAAGTAGGAGATGGCTTCCATCGAGCGGTCGGCAAATTCCACGGCGGCATCCGAGCCGTAGGCTACACGCAGTTGGTACAGGGCGTCCTGAAAGCCCATCAGGCCAAGACCGACCGGGCGGTGACGCATATTGGAGGCGCGCGCGGTGTCGACGGAGTAGTAGTTGATGTCGATGACGTTGTCGAGCATGCGTACAGCCGTGCGTACGGTGTTGCGTAGTTTGTCGGTGTCGAGTTCGCCGGTCTCGGTGATGTGCTGGGCCAGGTTGACCGAACCCAGATTGCATACGGCGATTTCTTCTTCGGCCCTGGTGTTGAGGGTAATCTCGGTGCACAGGTTGGAGGAATGGACAACGCCGACGTGCTGCTGGGGCGAGCGCAGGTTGCAGGGGTCCTTGAAGGTCATCCAGGGGTGTCCGGTCTCGAACAGCATGCCGAGCATTTTGCGCCACAGGTCCTGGGCGCGGATTTTCTTGTGCAGCTTGAGTTCGCCGCTGGCGGCCATGGCTTCGTATTCGGTGTAGCGCTGCTCAAAGGCCTGACCGTATAGGTCGTGCAGGTCCGGGGTGTCGTTGGGCGAGAATAAAGTCCATTCCCCGTCTTCAAAGACCCGCTTCATAAACAGATCGGGAATCCAGTTGGCGGTGTTCATGTCGTGGGTGCGGCGCCGGTCGTCGCCGGTGTTTTTGCGCAGCTCGATAAATTCCTCGACATCGATATGCCAGGTCTCGAGGTAGGCGCAGACCGCCCCCTTGCGCTTGCCGCCCTGGTTGACGGCGACGGCAGTGTCGTTGACCACTTTCAAAAAGGGCACGACGCCCTGGGATTTACCGTTGGTGCCCTTGATATAGGCGCCGAGACCGCGCACCGGTGTCCAGTCGTTGCCCAGGCCGCCAGCCCATTTGGAGAGCAGGGCGTTGTCGCGAATAGCGCCGTAAATGCCCTCGAGGTTGTCGGGCACGGTGGTGAGATAGCAACTGGAGAGCTGCGGCCGCAGGGTGCCGGCGTTGAACAGGGTGGGCGTGGAGCTCATGTAATCGAAGGAGGACAGCAGGTTGTAGAACTCGATGGCGCGTTCTTCGCGCTGTTGCTCGCCTACAGCGAGGCCCATGGCGACGCGCATGAAGAAGCACTGGGGCAGTTCGAAGCGAATGTCGCCGCTGTGAATAAAGTAGCGGTCGTACAGGGTTTGCAGACCGAGGTAGGTAAACTGCAGGTCGCGTTCCGGGCGTATTGCCTGGCCGATTTTGTCCAGATCGAAGGTGGCCAGCTCCGGTGCCAGTAACTCCAGCTCAATGCCTTTTGCCACGTAGCTTCGCAGTGCCGGTGGGTACAGCGCCGTCATCTCGTGCTGGGTGGCCGAGTCGGCAACGTCCAGGAAGGTCAGGGCCTCGCCGCGCAGATGGTCGAGCAGCAGGCGCGCGGTAGCATAGGTGTAGTTGGGTTCTTTTTCCACCAGGGTGCGTGCGGTGATGACCAGGGAAGTGTTGACGTCGTCTATGGAAACGCCGTCGTAGAGATTGCGCATGGCTTCATCGAGGATGGTATTCGCCTCGACATCTTTCAGGCCTTCGCAGGCCTCTGTCACCACAGTGTGCAGACGCGCCATGTCGAGTGGCTTCTCGCTGCCATCGGCGTGTTTGACGGTGATGCCCGGTTGTAGCTGGGGTGCTGGCTCTGGTGCCTCAGTGAGCTTTTCCTGAGCCCTTTCCTGAGCCCGTTGTTCGCGGTAGATCACATAAGCACGGGCGATTTTTTGCTCGCCGCTACGCATCAGTGCCAGTTCCACCTGATCCTGAATGTCTTCGATGTGGACGGTGCCGCCCGATGGCATGCGCCTTTTGAAGATCTCGGTGACCTGGGCATTGAGTCTGCTGACGGTTTCGTGAATACGCCCCGAGGCAGCCGCTGCTGCACCCTCGACGGCGAGGAAAGCTTTGGTGATGGCGACCGCGATTTTGCTGTCATCGTAAGGGACGACCGAGCCATTGCGCTTGATCACCTTCAACTGACCAGGTGCTGTGGCAGCCACCGAGCTGGGAGCCGGGGAAGCACCGGTTTTCGCGGGCGGTGGAGTCTGCGGGTTGGTTGGGGTGTTTGCTGTTTCCATTAATATCGATCCTGCTGCGCCTTACTGCGTTAAAAGATTAAACTGACGGTTTTTGTTGCTTGTTGAGTTACTTCAATACGGTACTGGAGAGGGCCATCGTCGCTGATTCATCGACACGATGCGTGCCGAACGAAGAGAGATTTGGCGCGACGGGAGCCCCATAACGCTAACGAAGTGGAGAATGCTGAGTAGGTTTTTCGCGAAGTGCGATGAGAATCGCGCTCGTGTACTGAAACCTGCGATGACCGGCCCGCTGAAATCGTGCCCGGGACCAATCGCCGGGCTGGCGGGCTCGTGTCGCATCAAAAAAAACGTCGCTGTCATCTTAGGTTTGCTTTCGCTCCCCGTTAGCTATTCCGTTAGTTTTTATAATATTTTTTGCCGTTGTCCGGGGATTGGAGCCACCGCGAATCCGTGGCGACGTCGGCAAATCCGGACTTGAGACTGCAACCTGAGCACCAGTGGTGCGTCGCGACCTCTGGTGCGACCTCTAGTGCTATGTCAAGCAGCCTATACAAGATAGTGCGGTTTAAAGAATTTCACAACACTAGATGTGCAAAAAATTGCGTTTTGGTGGACTGAATTTTGGGCGTGGTCACAAGAAGTTCATAAAGCCCTTGTTATCCGGGTTGTCGACGAGGTGGTTGTCGGGATGTCGGCTTCGAGATAGCGTGCCCTAAAATGTAAGCAAGCACTTTTTTTTTACCGAGAAAATCAGTGATCAAAAATCTGGAGAGTTTTGTATATTTTTTGACCAGTGGTTATCTGAGATTGCCTCGTCTCATACGGGTGACTGTGGCCCCGGCTGTTTCCCGGTCTGGCTTGCCCCCGGACCGGCTGCGCCCAGGTGTGAATGCCCCCAATTGCGACGCCCGGTGCGGAGCGTGACGCAATTTTATCGGCGCCTCGTGGCCCGTGTTCAGAGGCAGGGCCAGGGGTAGGGGTAGGAGCAGAGGAAGTCCGCTGGTGTTCGAAGATTGTCAGAAAGCGGCGGTTTAAGCTGGCCTTGTCCAGGGGCGCTCACTAGCGGCGGCCGGTATCGGGTAGGCAGTCTACCGGCCCTGGGGTAATCGATAGCGCAAGCTTCAGGGGACGGGCAGGCCAAGCAGATGTAGCATCAGCGCCTGCTGCGCATACAGTCGATTCTCGGCTTCGTCCCACACCACCGAGTACCGTGGATCTTCGAGTAACTCGGCCGACACTTCGTGTCCCCGGTAGGCCGGCAGGCAGTGCATGAACAGTGCCTGATCGTGTGCCCGCGCCATTAAATCGTGGTTGACCTGAAAGCGGGCGAACTTTTCTTCACGCAGTTTTTTTTCCTCTTCCTGCCCCATGGAGGCCCAGGTGTCGGTCACCACCAGATGTGCACCGTCCACTGCGGCTGCCGGGTCACTGCCGATAGAGACGCGGTCGCTGTGAGCTTCCAGCAGAGACGTCATCGGTCGAAAGCCATCGGGACAGGCGATACGCAATTGAAAATCAAACTGCTGTGCCGCATTGATATAGGACTGACACATGTTGTTGCCGTCGCCCACCCAGGCAACTGTTTTGCCGGCTATGTCGCCCCGGTGTTCGACAAAGGTCTGCATGTCGGCCAGTAACTGACAGGGATGAAAGTCGTCGGTAAGGGCATTGATGACGGGGACCCGGGAGTGCTGGGCGAAGGTTTCTATTTTCTCGTGCTCGAAGGTGCGCACCATGATGATGTCCACCATGCGCGAAATCACGCGTGCCGTGTCTTCCACCGGTTCACCACGGCCAAGCTGTGTATCTTTGGGGGATAAAAAGATAGCGCTGCCACCTAATTGGCTGACGCCTGCCTCAAAGGATACGCGAGTGCGCGTCGAGGATTTTTCGAAGATCATGCCGAGCACGAGCCCGCGTAGGGGCAGCCAGTCCGCTGCCGCCGCCCGGGCATGCCGGGCCTTCTTCAGGCGTACGGCATCGTCGATAAGTGTCTTCAGTGTGTTGCGCGGCAGGTCGCGCAAGGTCAGGAAATGTTGTACGGCCATGATCGTTCAGTCGGTAGCTGTAGACGCTTTGATCAGTGGTACCAGGGTTTGGACCAGCTGTTCGGTCTGTTCGTCGGTCATTACGAGGGGCGGCAGTAAACGTATCACTTTTTCGGCGGTGACATTGATCAGCAAACCGGCCGCCGCGGCCTGACCCACCAGCGCCGCACAGGGATGGGCGAGTTCGATGCCGATCATCAAGCCGCGGCCGCGAATATCGATGACATGATCACAATCGGCCAGGGCTTCGCTGAATTGCTGCAACAAGCGCTCGCCCAGGTCCGCGGCGCGGCGGCAGAGCTTGTCTTCGATAATGGTGTTGACGGTCGCCAGTGCGGCGGCACATGCGACCGGATTGCCGCCGAAGGTGGAGCCGTGACTGCCTGGTTTCATCAGTGCCGAGGCTTTGCCCCGTGCCAGGCAGGCACCGATGGGCATACCATTGCCGAGACCTTTGGCAAGCGTCACCACGTCGGGCTCGATGCCCAGCTGCTGGTAGTAAAAGAAGCTGCCCGTGCGTCCGTTACCGGTCTGGATTTCGTCGAAAATCAACAGCCAGTCGTTAGCATCGCACAGCGCGCGCAAGTTCTTCAGATAGTTGTCATCGGGGATGTTGATACCGCCCTCGCCCTGGATCGGCTCTACCATGACGGCGGCGACAGCGGCGTTGTTTTTGGCGATGGCTTCGAGCGCGCTGACGTCGTTAAAGGGCGCGCGTACGAAACCGCGCACCAGCGGTTCGAAGCCGGCCTGTACCTTGCGGTTTCCTGTCGCGGTTAGCGTCGCCAAAGTGCGCCCGTGGAAGGCGTTCTCCATCACGATCACAGTGGGTATGTCGATACCACGGCTATGCCCATGCAGGCGCGCCAGTTTGATCGCGGCCTCGTTGGCTTCGGCGCCGGAATTGCCAAAAAACATATTGGACATGCCGGAGATATCCCGCAGCTTTTCCGCCAGTTGCTCCTGGGCCGCGATATTGTAGAGGTTGGAGCAGTGCACCAGATTTTGTGATTGCGCCTGTATCGCTGCCGAGACCGCGGGGTGGCAATGGCCGAGGCCGCACACGGCGATGCCGGCCAGGGCGTCGAGATAACGCGTGCCCTGATCATCCCACACCCAGACACCTTCGCCTTTTGCGATAGAAAGTGATCGTGGCCCGTAATTGTCCATAAGTGCGCTACTGGTCATCCTGCTTTACTCGGCAAATAGGCGCCGACGGGGTTCGTCGCGTGCGTTAATTAATTTATCCGCCGGGGCCGCGAGTCTGTTTGCCCAAATCTGTTTGCCCCGGTGAAAAGCAAAACAGGCAGCGTCTGCTGCCTGAATTAAACATCAAATTTTATAGCCAATTTATCGCATGTACAACGCCCCGCACTCGTTTGTGACCCCGGGCAGGGACGCTGTTGCCGCGCTGGGCGCTAAGCCGCAATTTCCGCTGGTCGCGTTTTGTCCTTGCCTCGCGCAAGTAAAGCATTAAAATAACCAAGTGTATTGATCAACTATTTTGCAGGTGTAGTGCTATGGATATTGTCGAGACCATTCGCGAGCAGATCGAGAGCAACCCGATAATTCTGTACATGAAGGGAACGCCAAATCAGCCGCAATGTGGCTTCTCCGCGCGTTCGGTACAGGCGCTGATGGCTTGTGGCGAACGCTTTGCCTACGTCGATATACTGGCCAATCCGGATATTCGCGCGCATTTACCGACGTATGCCAACTGGCCAACTTTTCCGCAACTTTGGATTAACGGCGAATTGATGGGCGGCTGCGACATCATTACCGAGATGGAAGAGAGTGGTGAGTTGCAGACTCTGGTGAAAGAGGCTGCTGCCGGTCAGGAGGCGCAGGACGCCTAGGCAGGGCGGAACCGTGGCGGCTGCAACGGTGACGACACCGTCAGAATAGAAAAGCGGGCCTCGGGGCCCGCTTTTTGTTTCACAGATGATGCTAACTGAGTATTCGAAACTCGCCGAGGTCTTTTACCGCGGGCCGGCGAGCCCCGTCGGCCTCTAATTCCCTCTAATTCTCTCGCCGGTCATTGGTCCCAAAGCGGTGTTTTGAAAAAATAGGTTTCGCCGACGGCGTCGTCCAGGCCGTCGTTGTCGGTGACCACATAGACATTGTCGCCAACCGCTGCCAGTCCCTCGACTTTGTCCGGTGTCCAGCCCCGGCTGGCATTGAGCTCGTCAAGCAGGTCGTTGGCCAGTGTTTTGCTGACCGTGTCAAAGGTTTCACCCTCTGCCCTGGGACTTACCGATGCCGGATCAAAGGTATATATGCGTTTGATGGTGGCCTTTGGACCCTGTTGGTTGTCGCGTTCAATCACGGCCATCTCACCGCTATCGAGCAGGCTGATTTCCGAAAGGCCCACCCAGCCTTCGGTGGTGTTTTCGATGGGGTAATAGAAAAATGACCAGCTCGCGTCGAGCGGGCTGAAAACGCCTATCCGCACGTGCCCGTCGGGGTCGCCGTCCCACTCCCGTTGAAAGGCCACGTAGACTTTGGTGTCGCTGCCGCTTTCAGTAACAGCCACACCCTCAAAACCATGCTTTTTAACCTTGGCCTGTACAGCGGCGGGTAGCGCGTGTTCGGCCAATACGGTGCCGTCAGTGGCAACGTGTACGAGCAGGTTCAGGCTGTCGCCGGGCTTGCCTTCAGATACCAGCCAGAAGCTGCCATCCTGTGCCTGGGCGATACCCTCTAGGTCGTAATCCACGGTCTCGCCGGCTTTGCTCAACACGGTAGTGTCGGTAATCAGGGCTGGATGGTTGCTGGTATCGACAGTATAGATTCGGGACTGTTTGTAAAAACTGTCGTGTACCGCGTAGAGAGTATTGGCCTGCCAGAGGTCCGGCGCCAGGCCGGAAAGCGCGCCCCAGGGGATCAGCGGCGCATCTGCAGATTTAATGCCCGGGTATGCCGGTGTCCGGTGTTGCAGCTGGTATATCGACACTGTTGACCGGAAGCCTTCACCGGCGTCGTCGACTTCCGCGGCGGCGACAAATAAGTCCCGCTTCGGTAGCGACAGCAGACCCTCCGGGCCGATGCCGGTGGGTAACAGTTGCTTGAATACGGGTTTGGTCGGGCGTTTAACGTCGTAAACCGCGACAAAGTTACTGCGTTCGCCGCCGACAAACAGATAGGGGGTCAGGCCGTAGAGACCGGTTTCGACGCCTTCTGGTTCGGCGCCCTTATTCTCCGCGCGAAATTCGGGGTAGTGACCGTGGGCGATGGCGAGGTTTTCAAAGCTGTTGCCGCTGTCATACCTGACCTTGCCGCGCTTGTTAAAAATTGAAAAGCCGCGACTGCCGCCAAACAGGTCGCCTTCGTTGGCACTGGCGAAGTGACGTAAGCCGATCCAGCTGACGGCGTCGGGCTCGCGGGGCACGTCGGCGAGGGAGCCGCTGGGATCGACGATGTCATCCTCGATAGTATCGATGTCGTTCAGAGAGACCTCACCGGCAGGGAAGTCCCTGAGAATCTTGCCCGTCGGCAGATGGACCAGCGCCAGGTGGTTGTTTTCCTGTAGCGACACGGTGGCCACGTTAAAACGGTTGATATCGACATACTCCGGTTCCGGATCCGCCGAACCGTAGTCGGCCAGGCCCGTCATATCTACCTGGCGTGTGGTCCAGGAAGCGGGTGCCCCGACCATGTCGACGATCTTTAAAAAGCCAGCCGGCAGTTGCGGCAGACCGCCTTCAATACCGTCGACGACGATGTCCTCATCGCGTTCGTTTTCAATGGCGACCGCGGCGTAGCGCCCATCGGGGCTGGTCGCGACCGAGTCCGGTTGTCCGCCCATATCGATACTGGCGACCGTGGTGCGGGTTGCGATATCGATGACGTCGAGTTGCCCGGAAGGAGTAAGCAGGTTACTCGAAGTATTGATGCCGACCAGGGCGTAGGGGCCCTTGACACTTACCGATGTGGGCTCACCGGGCAACTGTACGAAACCCGCCGGCTGCGGATTAGCCGGGTCGGAGATGTCGATAAATCCGAGACGTTCCATCTCGCTGTCGGTATAGATCAGCAGGTCGCCGTCGTCGGATGCGGCGATGATTTCAGCGACTGTCTCGTCGCTCAAGTCGTCGATCGCCAGATCGAGGTTTCGGTAAATCGGAAAGGTTGCGATTCGATTGAAGGAACGACCTTTGAAATGTTTTCCGAAATGGCCGTGTTTCGACGACAACTGTGTATCGGCGTTGACGCTAACCGGCTCGCCGGCAAACACCGGGCTGCCGAAGCTCATTGATGTGACCAGTAGTGTCGCCACACCCAATGGCGACTTGGAGACAAGATTTTTCACGGACTATTCCTTACTTTTACTTCGTTGTGGACTCGATTCGTCGACCGGTTGGCTGGTCGTACGGGTTCAGGCAGGTTGTGGCCGGGGAGGGTTCAGGCCGGACGGTGCGCCGCGCGCTCCCGGGGGGCACGCGATAAGACTACATTTGGTATATGAATGCCCGATGAAAGAAATATGTCGCGCCAGAGACGGTTAGTAGACGTCTCGGGGCGAAGGGTTTTTGCCAAAGGCGCGTGATGCGCGCTCAGGTCAGCGGCCAGCCACCCAGTGCGCGCCAGCGGTTGACGATGCCGCAAAACAGCAGTGCCGTGCGCTCGGCGTCGTAGCCGGCGCTGTGGGCCTGGCTGTTATCAAAGGGTATTTGCGCGGCTTCGCAGGCGCGCGACAGCACGGTTTGCCCGTAAGCCAGGGCTGACAGCGAGGCGGTATCGAGACAGGAAAAGGGGTGGAAAGGATTGCGCTTGATGCCGCTGCGTTCAGTGGCGGCGTTGACAAAGCCGAGGTCGAAGTGGGCGTTGTGAGCGACTATCACGGCGCGAGTACAGTCGTGACTCTTGACGCTGCGCCGCACAGCGGTAAATACGTTTTGCAGGGCCTGGGCTTCCTGGAGTGCGTCCCGATTCGGGTCGTGGGGATCGATGCCGGTAAACTCCAGCGACGCGGGGTCGCAGGTCATATCCGGATGGGGTTCGACCCGATGCTGGACGACTTCGTCGATCTGTAGATTGCCGTCGGCGTCGACAGTAAGCGTGACCGCGGCGATTTCCAGCAGGGCGTGACTGCGCGCATCGAAGCCTCCGGTTTCGACGTCGATCACCACCGGCATAAAGCCACGAAAGCGGTTCGACAGGGGACTACCGGCGGCGTTATCGGTAGCTTCGCTAGTGCTTTGTGTGCCGCCTTCCGCCTCAGTCACCGACGACCTGCCACTGGAGTGTCTCGCCCGCGTGCAGGGGGATTAATTCTTCGTCGCCCAAACTGCAGCTATCCGGCAGCTGCCAGGGTGATTTACGCAAGGTCACCGTATCGCTATTGCGGGGCAGGCCATAAAAGTCGGCGCCGAAGAAACTGGCGAAGGCCTCCAGTTTATCGAGGGCGCCGGCCGTTTCGAAAGCCTCCGAATAGAGCTCAATGGCCGCGTGGTGACTGTAGCAGCCGGCACAGCCGCAGGCGGTTTCCTTGTCGTGCCTCCCGTGAGGGGCTGAGTCGGTGCCGAGAAAGTACTTCGGGCTGCCGCTCGTGGCGGCATTGATCAGGGCTTTCTGGTGCGAGTCCCGTTTCAGTACTGGCAGACAGTAATAATGTGGTCTGATGCCCCCGCTCAGCAGCTGATTGCGGTTAAAGAGCAGGTGCTGCGGCGTGATGGTGGCGGCCAGGCGGGAATCGGCTTCGCCGACAAATTGTACCGCCTCGCTGGTGGTGATGTGCTCGAGGACAATTTTCAACTCAGAAAAGCGTTGCATGAGGGGTGCAAGCACCCGGTCGATAAATACCGCTTCGCGGTCGAAAATGTCGACATTGGGGTCGGTCACCTCGCCGTGGATCAGCAGTGGCAGGCCGTTTTTCTCCATGCGTTCGAGTACCGCCGACACTGAGTCGATATCAGTTACGCCGGCTTCCGAATGCGTGGTTGCGCCAGCCGGATAGTATTTTACGCCGTGGACGAAGCCACTTGAGGTCGCGGTGTCGATTTCCTCGGGTGAAGTGGCCTCGGTCAGATACAACGTCATCAGAGGCTGCCACGCGCTTTCCCGGGGTCGGGCTTCCAGTATCGCGGTCCGATAGGCGGCCGCCTGTTCTGTTGTCACGATCGGTGGTTTTAGATTGGGCATGACAATGGCGCGGGCAAAATGCCGCGCCGCATCGCGCACGGTATCTTTCAGTGCGGCGCCGGCGCGCAAATGCAGATGCCAGTCGTCGGGCCTGGTGATGGTCAGTGTGTCCATGGATGCCTTCGCTGTCGGGCCGATCATCGTACCGGAATAGGTCGAGCGGCAACAGGCGTCTAGGCGACACCTTCGTCTGTTATTGCCGCGGCCCGCGGTTTAAAATCACGCTTTCTCAACTTGTTATTTATTTGCGCTGTGGAGTCCCAGGTGTCTGATCATTCCAAACCCGCTGTTGATAAAGTTGTACTGGCCTATTCCGGTGGTCTCGATACATCGGTGATCGTGCGCTGGCTGCAGGAGACTTACGCCTGCGAGGTCGTAACGTTTACCGCGGATATCGGGCAGGGTGAGGAAGTGGAGCCGGCCCGCGCCAAGGCGCAGGCGCTGGGCGTCAAGGAGATCTATATCGACGATCTGCGCGAGGAGTTCGTTCGGGATTTCGTCTATCCCATGTTTCGCGCCAATACCATTTACGAAGGTGAATACCTGCTGGGTACTTCTATTGCCCGACCGTTGATCGCCAAGCGCCTGGTGGAAATCGCCAACGAGACCGGTGCCGATGCCATTGCCCACGGTGCCACCGGCAAGGGCAACGATCAGGTGCGCTTTGAACTTGGCGCCTACGCGCTAAAGCCCGGTGTCAAGGTGATTGCGCCCTGGCGAGAGTGGGATCTGACTTCGCGGGATACCCTGATGGCCTATTGTGCCGAGCATTCGATACCCGTCGATTTCGCCAGCCAGAAGAAAAAATCGCCCTATTCTATGGACGCCAATCTGCTGCATATCTCCTATGAGGGGGGCGTGCTGGAAGAGCCCTGGGCTGAAGCCGAGGAAGACATGTGGCGCTGGAGCGTGTCGCCAGAAGCGGCGCCGGACAAACCGCAGTACATCGAGCTGACCTTTAGCAAGGGTGACATCGTGGCCATCGATGACGAGAGTCTCTCGCCCGCTGCTGTGCTGGAGCGGCTCAACGCCCTGGGGGGCGCCAACGGCATTGGCCGGGCGGACATCGTCGAAAACCGCTACGTGGGCATGAAGGCGCGCGGTTGTTACGAAACCCCTGGCGGCACCATTATGCTCAAGGCGCACCGGGCCATCGAATCCATCACGCTGGATCGCGAAGTGGCGCATTTGAAGGACGAGCTGATGCCGCGTTACGCCAGCCTGATCTACAACGGCTACTGGTGGTCGCCGGAGCG
>DJFY01000065.1:15580-19146 GCA_002431545.1 Cellvibrionales bacterium UBA5860
CGGCTCAAACTCTACAAGGGTAATGTTATGGTGATCGGACGCAAATCCGATGACAGCCTGTTTGATGAGCGCATCGCCACCTTTGATGACGATGCCGGCGCCTACAATCAGCAGGACGCGGAGGGTTTTATCAAACTGAATGCCTTGCGCATGCGTATCGCGGCCAACAAGAAGCGCTGATTTCCCCTATAGCGCACATCGCGGACAAATCCGATGCTAAGTTAGCCGGGTCGGCGCGGGGCATTCGCTGTCTTTCAGATGCCCTAACCCATTGGCTGGTGTTTCCCGGTTGTTCAAGTTCTGCGCGCTGTCGGGGATCCCGTCGGTCGTTATCTGGCACTGCTCGCGATCGGCAGGATGCTTTTTTCAGCTACTGGTAACCGTCTGAGCGGCATCTGGCGGTAACCCCCTATAGAGTGTCTTGCTGGTCTGTGTTCGCATGCGCCGCTGTGCTATGTCATAGTGGCTGGTGTGCTGTTTCGATTGGCCGCGAACATTATGTCGAAGAACAGGCCGATAAAAATAATATTACGCTCGTGCGGGAGAGGCGTTTTATATCTTGTCGTTTTGCCGCTATGTTTGTTGGCGCCTTTGCATTTGCGGGCAGAAGCAGACAATGCCGGTAAGTCTTATCGCGATCTCGAACACCTGTTTGTGCTGGCAAATCTGGAATTTACGCTGTTGCACGAGTTCGGTCACGCGCTGATCGATGATTTGCAGCTGCCGGTCTTTGGTATGGAGGAAGATGCCGCAGATCGCATTGCCATAATAGCCATGCTCGGGGTGCGGCGATTCGAGCCCGAACAACAGATGATCCCCTGGTTGCTTGCTGTGGCAACTGATTGGTATACCGAGTGGGAGCTGCGCGATAGATTGCGCACGGGCGCCGCGTATTGGGACAACCATAGACTGGAAATCCAGCGGTTTCACAATGTTGTTTGCCTGGTGTACGGCAGTAACCCGGAGGTATTCGATGACCTGATGGACACCCGGTTTCTGCCCTTTGAACGTGCTGTGAACTGTGAGTACGAATACAAACAGGCACAGCGGGCACTGCGTTGGGCCAGCGAGCAACATGGGTACAAGGCCGGAGAAACACCCGATGCCGATCGGGTCAATGTTAGCTACAAAACACCCAATAACGCCCTGGGGAAAATGCTGCTGGGTTGGGTACAGTCTTCCGGTATGGTGGAAACCCGGGCGCGACAAATGGCGACGCGATTCCGCTTTCCGCGGCCGATTAGCATTGATTTCGAAAACTGCGGCTCGAGCAGTGATGCCTATTGGCATCAACCCACCGCCACGATCACTGTCTGCTATGAACTGCTTGGCCACTTTCTCAAGATGGCGAAGTACCCGCTGAACAATCCCGATCGGGCGTGTCAGATCCCCCTCGTGCGTGTGTATCTAAGTGAACGTCTGGGCTGCCCCGAGGAACAATCGAAGACGGGTGAGAAGATGGATAACAAGACCGAACAAGAGGTGGAACAAAAGACTGGGCGATAGCCGCTGGATTTGAGCAGATCAGGCTGTTTCCCGAAACTGCCGGGCCGCCAGTGCGGCATACAGTTCGCAATGCTGTAACAGTTCCTGATGGGTGCCGGTGGCGATGACGCCGCCGTCGGCGATAACAGCGATGCGATCGGCATGCAGCACCGTCGACAGGCGGTGGGCAATAATGATCGTGGTCCGATTGCGCATCAGTTCCTCCAGTGCGAGCTGTACCTGCAGTTCGCTTTGCGAATCGAGCGCACTGGTGGCCTCATCCAGCAACAGGATCCGCGGGTCTTTCAGTATGGCGCGGGCGATAGCGATGCGCTGGCGTTGCCCGCCCGACAGACGAACACCCTGCTCGCCCAGGTAGCTGTGGTAGCCCTCGGGCAGTGCTTCGATAAATTCATGGGCGTGGGCACTGCGCGCCGCTGCCATGACCTCGGCTTCGCTGGCGCTCGGCCGGCCGTAGCGGATGTTGTGCATGACGTCGGCGCTGAATAAATCCGGATGCTGGGCGACGACACCCAGTTGCGCGCGCAATTCCGCCGGGTCGAGTCGGCGGATATCGACACCACCGATTTCAACACTGCCGGACTGGACATCATAGAAGCGTTGCAATAGTTCGAATATGGTTGATTTGCCCGCTCCGGAAGGCCCCACCAATGCCAGTACGCTGCCTTCGGGGACTTGTAGTGATACGTCGGTCAGCGCCGGCTGCTTCGGTCGCGAAGGGTAGGCGAAAGTGACGTGGCGCAGGTTTATTTGCGCGGCGAGGGCCTTGGTGGGCCGGACTTCTACACGACCGAGGGGTGTTTCCGGCGCACAGATTTCCGGTTGCGCGGCGAGCAGTTCCATCAGGCGCTCGGTAGCACCCACCGCCCGTTGCAGCTCGCCGTACACCTCGGACAGTGTGGCGACCCCCATAGCCACCAGCAGAGCGTAAAAGACGAATGCACCCAGGTCGCCCGGCGTCATGGCGCCGCTGATAACGTCGTTGCCGCCAATCCAGAGCATGGCCGAGAGCGCACCGAAGATCAGCAGTATCACGCCTGCAATTAACAGCGCGCGTTGTTTGATACGTTGCCGTGCCACCTGAAACGCGCGTTCGACCTCGCGGCCAAAAGCCTGTTTTTCCTCGGTCTCTCGCGTGTAGCTTTGTACGGTCTTGATGTTCTGGATAATTTCACCGGCGTAGGCACCCACATCGGCGATGGTGTCCTGGCTTTTTTGCGAAAGCGCGCGCACGCGCCGGCCGAATATCAGTATGGGTAAAAGGACGGCGGGCACGCAGGCGAGAATAATCAGTGTCAGTTTGAGGTTGGTGATCAGCAGGATGATCAGCGCGCCGGTGAGGGAAATACTGCTGCGCAGGGCTAACGAAAACGAACTGCCGATAATGGTTTGCAGTAGCGTCGTGTCGGCGGTCAGGCGGGAGGTGACTTCACCGCTGCGCGTGGTGTCGAAAAACCCAGGATGCAGTGTGACGATGTTGTCAAACACCGCGGCGCGAATATCGGCGCTGACGCGCTCCCCAAGCCACGACACCAGATAAAATCGAATGTAAGTCCCCAGTGCCATCAGTACGGACAGGCTGAACAGGAAAAATACCGCATGCCTCAGTTGCTCTGTGGAGCCGGCGACGAATCCCTCGTCGATAACGAGCCGCACACCCTGCCCGATGGTGAGTGTAATGCCCGCGGTAAAGAGAAGCGCGATAGCGGCGCCCAACCATTGCGCCCGGTAGGGCGCGATAAACTTGATCAATCTGGTGATCGACGAGAGCCGCGCAAGCCGATGCCGCGTAGAGGGTTTTGCGTCGACGGATGCCGACGCTCTTTCTGGCGAGGCTTGGGCTGTGTGGGGTGAATCAGACACGTTTGGGTTCCGTTTTGTCGTCGGGCCGAGGTTGGGTGGCCAAGGTGGTAGTTTAAACCAGCTGTGCAGGAATTCCGCCGCGAAGGTCCAGGGCTCCCTAGAGACATGCTATTTATTCCTCGCGGAAAGGTGAGCTTAAACCCTATCCCGAAACGAGCGCCGATTGAGTCGGTGGTGCGGCTAAATTACAGTTTGTT
>DJFY01000065.1:19436-32521 GCA_002431545.1 Cellvibrionales bacterium UBA5860
CAATTCTTCCGGCGTCGAAGGGCGACCCAGAATATTGTTGCGGTGTGGGTATCGGCCAAAGCGGTCGATGATGGCCTTGTGGCGTAATTCAAAATGCAGGTTTCTTTCCAACCCCGGCTGGCTAAACAGTTCAACTGCGCGCCGGTGAATCATCTGCGATTCGCTATGCATAAAGGGCATATATAAAAAAGAGGTCTGGTTGGCGTCCAAACCTTTATCGGCGCCGGCATCGATCGCGTGCTGAGCCAGAACAAGTGCCATGCTGTCCTGAGCGAAAGCCTGGGGTAAATCCCGGTAAATCTGTCGGGAAAACTGGTCGAGCACGATAATTTCTGCCAGTCGCCCGAGCGGTTCGATGCGCCAGTGGTAGAGCTCGCCAGCGACTGAACTGCGATGCAGATCAGAGAAGCGATCCCTGATTGCCTTGTCGAGATCCGGACTCTTTTGCCACCACTGTTTTGGTGTTAGTTGTTCAAACCAGAAGTTGATTACTTCCCAATATACAAGTGTCATTGGCGTAGCGACGAATCCTGGGTTTTGTCAGTTACGGGGGGCATCCTAGCGAATGCCTAACCCCGAAGTTAGGGATTGTTAGCGATAATTTGATGGTATCTGTAGCCGTTAACGTTGACTGGTTCGATTTGTTATTTTATCGAGATTCGTAAAAGTATATTTCTAAAGGTGTCGATATTGCCGGGCTTTTGCGGGCAGCACCGAGTATGGCTGGTCTCTGGCGCAGAGGTCGGCTGAATAGCGCCATCACCGATTCACCAGGCGAATTTAACGCGTGCTCTCCCGCTGAATTTCACGCTGCCACTGGATTTCTTATGATGGAGTCGATTGCGATAGTCAAAGATCGTAATGGGCATACGCGCGGGAGACTTTGCCGGCGGCGGAAAAATGAAACACCTCCGCTGACAATCCGAGAACACCCTGATATATCAGGGTAACGCTATTCGCGCCGCACAGAACGTGTTCAAGTTGAAAATGCAGTTGGGGATATTTTTCGAGTGCCTGAGACCAATATTCGCCGACGGACTGCTTGCCTTTCAGGATACCGGAGGCCTGTCCCATTAAACTGACGATGGCGGGGGATGCCATCTCGAAATCCTCTTCGTAATGGGAAAGAATACGCTTCAGGTCGTGGGCGTTCCAGGCGGCAAGCCACGCGTCGGCAAATTTTCGAGCTTGCTCTTTATCCATATAGTCCTCGATATGAATGCGGCCCAAGTGCCCAGGCGCTGCGCTTAAGCTTATATTTAACAGCAATCAGAGTGCTCGACGCAATCGACGATTGTGCCGACTCGATTAAGCTCGACAGCGCAACAGGCCAGGAGTTTTTCCCTGAGCTGCTGCCGGCCCCGGCGTAGCCGGGATTTCAGGGCCGGCAGTGATACGCCGAACTCGCGGGCTGCATCTGCCTGGCGAAGTCCGTCAAGATCTACTCGTATCAGTGCCTGGGCATAGTGGCCAGGCAACGCGTGAATGAGTGGTTTCAGGCAGTGGGCCAGTTCGTGGGCCGGTTGGTAACCCTGTTCCGCTGTGACCGGCATTGAAGCTTGTTGATTGAGTAACTCGAGAACGCGATTTTCCGTTCCTTGCCGGCGATAGTGGTCAGTGATGGCGTTTTTTGCCACCTGGTACATCCAGGCGTCAGGTCTTTTTGCTGTCAGCCACTGCTGTTCACTGCGTACGATACGTAGCAGGATTTCAGCCACCAGGTCTTCGACGAACCGGTTTTCGACGCGGCGGGCAACATAGTGGCTCAGTTGCTGTCGAAACGCCGACCACCCGGCGTTCGATTCGGGTTTGTTTATGCGGTTCTTTGTCTGTGTCATCGATCGGCGCGAGGTGTCGATCAGAAGTGATCTGGTGATGACTGGCCGATACAACACCGGGATCGCTGGGTTGGCTCCGTCGGCGTGTCGTCGGTGATACGGTACCACTCCCAGCGCACTCCCTGGGAGTCTCGAGACCAGATTTTATCCTGTGTCGCGTGGCAACAGGTGTCACCGAACCGGCTTTCTTCGACAATGCCGGCGCGGCTTAGGCGATCGCGTGCCGAGACAAGTTCTTCTGCTTCGAACACTTCGACGCCAAGGTGATGGAGGCGCTGCTCGGCAGCCGGATTTTCGAATAACACGAGTTTTAGTGGCGGCGAATCGATGGCGAAGTTGGCGTAGCCGTCGCGAATTTTGTGGGCTTCGACACCAAATAGCTTGGTGTAGTAATTGATAGATTTTTCGAGGTCATCGACATTAATGGCCAGTTGTACACGCATATCCGAGCTCCGCTTATTTATTCCTGCCTAATAAGACGGACGATGTTGGAAAAAGATGCAAATGATTTACTGTAGCAGCGGCGTTTGATTGATGTTGGTGGCGAATTACCGCGCGAGGAATTTGCGCATCGAATAGGCCACCTGTATTGGGCCGGAATACCAGGGATAGGATGCGGTTAATTTGTTGCATGGCGTCACTAGATAAATAGCAGGTCTAGGGCTCATGGTGTCGCTGCCAGGTTTGCCGCCGGTCGCAACAGAAGGGCTCTACTCGTCGTGTCGTTCGTTGCGCTAGGCCTACTGTTTATTTGAGTTACCGACAACAGATATTTGAATTTCTGGCGGTGGGTGCGAAATGGGTGTTGGTAACCTCTGGCTTTGTTGCTGAGGGGCAGGGTAGCGCTGGCGACGATGTGGTGATGGGAAGCGATGTTTGCCAGGGAACACCGGATACGCTGGCAGGAAATCCGCGGAAAAACGCTAACGCTGGTATCCGGTTTTCAGATCAGGCAATAGATATCTTTCTCCCTGGCAGAACCTTTGTCGGCGACTAAGCCGGCGCCGAGGAAGATTGGTGGTCAGCCGGGGGTTCGAACCAACGGGCAATACGCCGAGCCGCGAGCAGCCCCAGCAACATCATCGGTATGAACAGCAACGTCGCGCTGTAACCATAGCTTAGTCCGGCAATCGCGGGTCCGGGGCAGTAACCGACCAGGCCCCAGCCGATGCCGAATAAAACCGCACCAAACAGTAGTGGTTTATCGATGTCTGTTTTTGTTGGCAGCGCGAAAGTTTCTGCGAATAACGGCGCGGGATTCTTCAAAATAAATTTGTAACCGATAAAGGCGACGACGAGTCCACCGCCCATGACAAAGGCCAGCGTTGGATCCCACTGGCCGGCGAGGTCCAGAAAACCCTGCACGCGCTGGGTATTCGTCATACCGGATACTGCCATGCCCACCCCGAAAATAATGCCGGCAAGCAACGAAGCGCCCAGGCGACCTGTTTGTTTATTGATCATGGTATTAACCTCCGAACACGTGGCGCAGCAGGTAGACACAGATAAACCCTGCTGCCATAAAAGTACAGGTGGCGACGATAGAGCGCGGCGACATTCGTGAAATACCGCAAATGCCGTGTCCGCTAGTGCAGCCACTGCCCAGGCCGGTGCCGATTCCGACCAGCAGGCCACCGATAATGACCATCAGGGTGCTGGCGTCCGGTATCGGGGGTTTAAAATCCGGCGATAGCAGGGCGGGAATAGCGCCGCCGATAGCGATCCCCAAGACAAACAGCAATCGCCACCAGCGTTCGCCGCCCGCTTCGGTGAGTGATCCGGAAAGTATGCCGCTGACCCCTGCAATGCGGCCGTTAAGCCCCATCAGGATCAGCGCCGCTACGCCGACCAGGGCGCCGCCAATCGCAGCTAATAGAAAGTGATGCATGTCAATGCCTCGCGTGTTTTATAGTTGGTTTAGTGGGATTTTCAGGTAAGAGACGCCGTTGTCTTCCGGTGGGGGCAAAACGCCCGCGCGGATATTGACCTGGATCGAGGGTAAAATCAGCACCGGCATTTCCAGTTGCGCATCGCGTTCTCCGCGGAGTTTGACATAGGCTTCCTTGTTCTTGCCTCTGAGCTGGATATTTCCCTCGCGCTGTTCCCGCACTGTATAAACAGCCGCAGGCGGGGTATTGGCGTCAGTGTAGTCGTGGCATAGATACAGCCGTGTCCCATCCGGGTAGCTCAACAGCCGTTGCAAGGAATTGTAAAGAGCTTCAGCGTTACCGCCGGGGAAGTCTGCCCGGGCAGTGCCGTAACCGGGCGAAAAAAATGTATCGCCGATGAAGATGGCGTCGTCGATCCTGTAGGAAATGCAAGCCGGTGTGTGGCCCGGGGTATCCAGCACCTCTATGCTCAGGCTGCCCAGCGACAGGGTGTCTCCTTCGGTGAGCAAGACATCGAACTGGCTGCCGTCTGTGGCGAGGTCGCGCAGATTGAATATTCCGCGAAACACTTCCTGCACCTGGCGAATCTTTGCGCCGATGGCAATTTGCCCGCCGCACCGGCTTTTTAGGTAGGGGGCGGCGGTCAGGTGATCGGCGTGGGCGTGTGTTTCCAGGATGTATCTGAGCTTAAGTTGCTTGGCAGACATGGCGTCTATTACTTTATCCGCGTTGTCTGTTGTGGTTCTGCCTGACTTTGGGTCGTAGTCGAGTACAGGGTCGACTATCGCGGCATCAAGGGTATCGGGATCCCAGACAAGATGGCTGAAGGTAGATGTCGCGGGGTCAAAGAAGGTTTGAATATCCATGCTTTTTGGCTCCATCGGGGTAGATCAGCATCATATAAATATATTCTAAATTAGTAAATACTTAATTATGTATTTCTTATATAATGATTGCTGTTATCAAAGGCATGTAACTGGAAATCACCTTGGTTGATAAAAGAGATCTATCTAGACTGTTCAAGCACGCTGGAGAGGCTGAAACGCTGATCAAGCTTCTGGCAAATCGCAATCGATTGATGGTTCTGTGTAGCCTGCACGATGGCGAGATGTCCGTCGGCGAGCTTAATGACTGCGTGCCACTGAGCCAGTCTGCCTTGTCGCAGCATCTGGCAATACTGCGCTCGGCGGGGATTGTTGCGACGCGTCGGGAAGCGCAGGTTATTTATTATCGTCTGGCCGATGAACGGGCGACCACCGTTATCGATACGCTTTACCGGCTGTTTTGCGCGACGGATTAAGCTGTTGTACAGCGCATTGTCGGCTCGAGTCGAAACGGTGCTTCGGTTTTAGTCGAAGCAATGCTCCGGCGCAGGAAATTCCCCGGAGCGTACCGCCGCAGCGTAGTTTGCGAGCGCTTTCTCGATGCTATTTGTTTCGGCCAGAAAGTTGCGTGTGAACTTGGGAATCCGCGGTGAAAAGCCAAGCATGTCGTATATCACCAGAACCTGCGCGTCAGTTTCCGGACCGGCGCCAATGCCGATCACCGGAATAGCCAGCTCCTTTGTGATCCGGGCTCCGAGGTCGGTGGGCACGCATTCCAGAACCAGCAGATCTGCGCCCGCTTCCTGTAAGGATAGTGCATCCTGCAGGATTTCCTGCGCTGCGGCGTCATCCCGCCCCTGGACTTTATAACCACCCAGTTTGTTGACAGATTGCGGCGTCAGGCCCAGGTGTCCGCACACGGGAATACCGCGCTGTGCGAGCTTGTAAATGGACTCTGTCAGCCACGCGCCACCTTCCAGCTTGACCATGTGTGCGCCGGCCTGCATTAATCGGGCACTGTTGCTCAGAGTGTCGTTCTCGGTGCTGTAGGACATAAACGGCAGGTCGGCCACGACCAGGGATTTACTGTTGCCACGGGCGACAGCGGCGGTGTGATGGACCATGTCGGACATGGACACTGGCACGGTGCTCTTATAACCCAGGACCACGTTGCCCAGGGAGTCGCCGACCAGCGCCACGTCGATTTCCGCCAACTCTACCTGGCGCGCGAATGCGCTGTCGTAGGCGGTGATAACGGGGAATTTCTCACCCCTCGCTTTGTATCCGTTTAATGTGTGGATGTTGACTGCTTTCATGTGGAGGTCCCGGTAACTATTTGGCAACGTGTATGTTGGGGAATCGAATGCGATAACAAGCGCGCCGACGCCGATCTGCTACGAGGCGTGCGGCTGCGGATTGTAGTAGTGGCGTCCCGACTTGATGGTCAGCAGGTATTCGACCAGATTGCGGTAGTCATCGTCATTGTGGATCGGGTCGATCTCGGCCGCGTTGACGATGAGTAGCGGCGCATCTTCGTAGAAATGGAAAAACTGCTGGTAGGCTTCATTCAGTGCGCTGAGATATCGCTTGTCGATATATTTTTCCATGGCTACACCGCGACGATTCACCCGCTCCAGCAGGACTTCTGGCGGTGCCTGCAGGTAGATCACAAGATCCGGTGTCGGACTGTCAATCCTAAGTTGATCGTAGACGTTCTGGTACAGGCGCAGTTCGTCGTCGTCGAGTGTCACCTGGGCGAACAAAGGGTCCTTTTCGATCAGAAAGTCGGCAATGCGCAGTGGCTTGAACATGTCGCCCTGACGCAAATCCTGCATCTGCCGCACCCGCTGAAACAGAAAATATAATTGCGTCGGCAGCGCCGCCCCGGGCAAGTCCTGATAAAAGCGCTCGAGAAAAGGGTTTTCCTCGGCCTGCTCCAGCAGGACGCTGTAATTGAACGTCGTAGCCAGACGCTTTGCCAGTGCGGTTTTACCGACCCCGATAGGGCCTTCCACGGCGACAAAGCTGGGCAGCAGTGCGGGCTCCAGGTTGAGGGCAATATCGTTAGCGAGTACTACCACGCGTCTCTCCAGCGTCGAAGCGGACGATACCGTCTGGATTGCAGTTTGCCAATACCTCGGGCAGATACTTCCCGCACGGCAGCTTCAGGTGTGGGGCGATATCGGCCAGCGGGTAGAGCACAAAGTTTCTTTCCAGCATGCGTGGATGGGGCAGCGTGAGTGTCCGATTGCTGAAGATATACTGGTCATAGAGCAAAAGATCGAGATCTATGGTGCGTGGGCCCCAGCGCAAACAGCGCCTTCTGCCCAGACGGTTCTCAATAGACTGCAGTTTTCGCAGCAGGGTGGCCGGAGACAGGCGGGTCTCGACACAGATCACGGTATTGATAAATTCGGGTTGCGGGATGGGGCCAATCGCCAGCGACCGGTAACGGGGTGCTGTCTTCTGGATTCGGGTACCGGGAAGTGTCGCTATCGCGTCGATGGCGCGGTCGATCTGTCGCCACGGCTGCTTGAGGTTGCTGCCCAGGGCCACGTAGGTTTCAGTTGGCATGGGGTGCGGGAGCGCGTTTGCGCGGCCTGCGGCGCGGTCGACGCTTGCGTTTGATGCGCGCGACCATGTCGTTGCGCGTATCTTCGTCGGCTTCCTGGAAGGCCGTCCACCAAGCACCCAGTCCCTGGCAATCCTCCCCGCTTTGTTCTCTCAGTAATAAAAAATCGTAAGCTGCGCGAAAGCGCGGCTGACCCACAAGATGAAAGGCCCGCTGACCACTGCGTTGCTGCAGACGGGGTTGAAATTCCCATATTTCGCGCATGGGAATACTAAAGCGCTTGGGAATGGCGATGCGTTTTACCTGCGCGGATACGGTTTCTGAAATCGCTGTGAGATAGGCCTGGCCGGGGGGATTGCCCGCCTTGATCAAGCCGACTTCGCGTTGTTTTACTGCGGGCCACAGCAATGCTGCAAACAGGAACGCCGGCGTCACGTGCTTGCCGCGGTTGACTCTGGCATCTGTATTCGCCAGGGCCTGACGCAGGAAACCCCCGTAAGACGGGTCTTCTGCCGTGGCGCGGGCGGTTTCCGGAAACAAATGATGGTCCAGCTGGTGGTCATGCAGGTATTGCCAGGTGTCTACACCGTGCCCAGTCATCAACAGTTTCAGGGTTTCGTCAAATAATCGTGCTGCGGGAATGCTGTCGAGCAGGGCAGCTCCGCTCTCTATGTCGGCCCCGCTAGCGGACTCCAGATGGAAGCCCAATCGAGCCGAGAAACGCAATGCGCGCAGGATTCTGACGGGGTCTTCCCGGTAGCGTGCCGCCGGATCGCCGATCACGCGCAGAGTTTGCGTTTTCAGATCGGTTAGTCCGCCAGTGTAGTCGTAGATCAGGTTAGAGTTGGGGTCATAGTAGAGTGCGTTCACCGTAAAATCCCGCCGGGCCGCATCTTCGTGGACGGATCCGAAGACGTTATCTCTAAGCAGCAAACCGTGACGGGAACGTTTAGAGGACGTGGCGTCGTCGCGGGCTTTCGGCGTGTGGTGGCCGCGAAACGTTGTGACTTCGACGATCTCGCGACCAAAGCGCACGTGAACAATTTGAAAACGGCGACCGATAATGCGAGCGCGTTTGAATAAGCGCTGGGTTTCTTCGGGTGTAGCATTGGTGGCGACGTCGAAATCCTTGGGTTTGATACCCAGGATCAGGTCTCTTACACAGCCGCCCACAACATAGGCTTCAAAACCGGCTTCAGTGAGCGCAGCGACGGTTTTCAGGGCGCTTGGGCTGATTTTCTCCGGAGAAAGATCGAACTGCGAGGCGGGAACGGTATGCGGTGGACGCTGCGACGACGGTTTCAACCGGTGAAGCGCTTTGCCGATTTTTCTTAGCATTCAACGACATGGGAGTGGGAAGAGTCGCCATTCTAACATAGCCTGACGGCATCAAGTCCGTCATTAATAGACATGCTTGCTCCGATACGATTTGAGCGGATTTGGCGCGTGTCGGCATAGGCAGCCTCGAGCGCGTAAATCCGGTAGGCGGGGGGTATATCAACCTATTTGTCGTTAGGCATGGTGTGTGGGTGAGAAGTGCAGAACACCATTGATTTCGATACCGAAAGCAAAAAAGGAAGCCCGAAGGCTTCCTTTCGATATGCCACGTTTTTTCGGATCTAACCCACCCTATTAAAACTTATAGCAACTACCAAGTTTGATTATTATTATGTTTTTTGTTGTTATATTTGTCTGTTTATTGTTGTTATGATTTAGCGTAATACTACAAACCAATCGGCAGTCTCGCCACACCTTTTTTAGAACAATTAAGAATCAGTGTATGGGGTTTTTCGTTGTTTCAGAATAAAAACTCGATTCTCTCAGTCAACCGCGATCGATGTTGGCGCTTTTTTACCGCTCTCGCCGGTTTTGAGCACGTTCCTATGCCAGTTTTCCGCTGCCCACTGCAGCAGCTCTGACGCGGGTGCTCCCAAACTGGATGTCGGTGGTGTCAGTCCGATGAGACCCAGACAGCGCGTAATATTATGTTGTGCGCTTGTTGGATTGATCGCTGGGGCGAAGCGCTGTTTGCTCAATTTAAGCCCGGATGAATCGGTGAGTATCGGCGTGTGCCCGTAACGGGGTGCGGGCGATGACAGAAGCTGTAACAGGTGGAGCTGGCGCGGGGTTGAGTCGAGCAGATCGCCGCCTCGTATCACATGGGTGATGCTCTGAAACGCGTCGTCAACGCTGACTGCCAATTGATATGCAAACAGCCCGTCCTTGCGCAATACGATAAAGTCGCCAATGGTTTGTTTCAGGTCAAACTGCTGGGGTCCGCAAAAAAGGTCGTTCCAGTGAACGCGATCGGCGATGTCGGTGCGGACTCGCCAGGCACAGGGTATATCGTCCTGACCTGGCGCAGTTTTCGTGCGACAGCGCCCGTCGTAGATGCCTTCAAGATGGCGTAGCCGTTTTCGCGAACAGTTGCAGGGATACACCAGACCGTCGGCGCGCAGTTGGTGCCAGGCCTCGCGATAGGCGGGGATGCGCCGGCTTTGGTATAGCACCGGGCCGTCCCAGTTCAGGCCGTGGGTTTCAAGTTGGGTCAGGATGGTGTCAGCAGCGCCGGGGACTTCGCGCGGCGAGTCGATATCCTCCATGCGGACCAGCCAGGTGCCGTGGTGAGCGCGGGCATCCAGGTAGCTGGTAACAGCTGCGAACAGGGAGCCCAGGTGCAGAGGGCCAGTGGGGGAGGGGGCAAAGCGACCGACATACATCATGCACTCGGTCTACGTGTGTCGGCGCCGAGGCTTATCCGCCCGTGATCTGCCTTTCCTTGATTTCGTCGAGCGTTTTACAGTCCACACAGAGAGTCGCCGTGGGCCGGGCTTCGAGGCGGCGAATGCCAATATCGACGCCACACTGTTCACAATAGCCGTAGTCATCGGCGTCGATCAGCTCAATGGTGCCATCGATTTTCTTGATCAGTTTACGCTCGCGATCCCGTGCCCTTAGTTCGAGGGCAAATTCTTCTTCCTGAGTGGCGCGGTCCGCCGGGTCGGGAAAGTTGGCCGCTTCGTCTTTCATATGGTTCACGGTGCGGTCGACTTCTTCCATCAATTCCTGTTTCCAGGCCAGTAACAGCTTGCGGAAATGCGTTCGCTGATTTTCGTTCATGTACTCCTCGCCCTTCTTTTCTTTGTAGGGTTCGAAGCCGTGAATAAGGACCGGCGACGTATCGGCTTTTTTCTTTCTAGCCATCGAGTACTTCCGTGACAGGTTTTTTGAAACCCGCGTTTATAGTGCTAAGCACATTAATTTGCAAGTGTTATTTGCCCTGGGGAAGGGAGCGGCCACCGTCCTGCGAAGTGAGTGGCGTTGTCGGTACAATAGGTGAAATTAATCGGGTATCGCCCATGACCAGAGCTCGAAAGCCCCGTTACGCCAGTCGTCTCGACCATATGACCTCGTTCAAGGTGGTCGATTTTCTCGAGGCTGCCATCGCCCTTGAAGCCCAGGGCCGGGATATCATCAGAATGGAAGCCGGCCAGCCGGCGTTCGAAACCGCGCCGGCGATTGTCGAAGCGGCAACGCGGGCGCTGAAGGAAGAGAAAACCCAGTACACACCATCGTTGGGTGTGACTGAATTGCGTGCGGCAATCGCCGATTTTTACCGGCAGCGCTACGGATTGGACGTGCCCTCGCACCGCGTTGTTGTGACTACCGGTAGCAGCGCCGCTATCGGTATCGCATCTGATCTGTTGATTAACCCCGGAGACGGTCTGCAGCTGACGGACCCGGGGTATCCCTGCAACGCCAATTTTGTACGCCGTGCGGGTGGCGAGCCGCAGCTGATCCCGGTTTTTGCCGAGAACGCGTACCAGCTCACTGCGCAAGCCGTCGGTCAGCACTGGCGCGATAATACGATCGGGGTGATGGCCGCTTCGCCGAGTAACCCCACCGGTGAAATGATCGAGTGGGGCAATTTGTGCGCGATTCACGATGTGGTCACGCAAAAGAACGGCACATTGATCGTCGATGAGTTGTACCACGGTCTGGTTTACGATCAGCGGGAAAAAACAATTCTCGAGTACAGCGATGACGTTATTGTGATCAACAGCTTTTCCAAATACTTCGGTATGACGGGCTGGCGTCTGGGCTGGATGGTAGTGCCGGAAGCGGCGCTGGAAGCCATTGGCATCATGACGCAGAATTTCTACATCTCGCCACCGAGCATTGCGCAATATGCCGCCCTGGGGGCGTTTCGACCGGACACCATCGCACTGATGGAAGAGCGGCGCACGGAATTCAAGCGGCGGCGGGATTTTCTCGTGCCCAGTCTGCGCGATCTGGGTTTTGTCATTCCGCACATGCCTGCGGGGGCGTTCTATGTCTATGCGAGTATCGAAAATATCGCCGAAGACTGTGAGGCTTTTTGCTGGGATATGCTGGAACGCGCTGGCGTTGCTTTTACGCCGGGTACGGATTTCGGGCACAACCTGGCCCGCCAGCATGTACGGTTTTCCTATACGCAGGACATGGACCGTCTGGCGCTGGCGGTAGAGCGTTTGCACAAAGCCCTGGCTGTCTGATGGAGTTTAGCCCACCGCTGGAAGAGGCCCGGTTTATTCGGCGTTACAAACGTTTCTTTGCCGATGTTGAGCTGGACGACGGTAGCGTATTGACGATTCATTGTGCCAATACCGGTTCAATGCGCGGTTGTATCAACCCGGGCAGTCCCTGCTGGTTTTCCCGGTCCAATAATCCAAAGCGTAAACTACCGGGTACGCTCGAGTTGGTGACCACGGAGGGCGGACGCTTTGCCGGGGTCAACACCGCGCGCACCAATCACCTGGTGGTGGAGGCGATTCTGTCCGGTTTAGTCAGCGGTTTACGGGACTACACGGAATTGGCGACGGAACAACGATACGGCGAGGAAGGTAGCCGCATCGATATTTTATTAACGGGGGCCGATAGTCCCTGCTATGTCGAGGTTAAGAATGTCACACTCGAAGCACCTGGCCGGCAAGGTCTCTTTCCCGATGCAGTGACCGACCGGGGGGCAAAACATCTGCGCGAGTTGGCCCGCATGGCCAAGGCGGGCCAGCGGGCGGTGTTGTTTTATTGTGCTCAGCTGAGCGAGACGGATGAGCTTGGCGTCGCCGGGGATATCGACCCGATGTATGCCGAGACGCTGCGCTTGGCGCAAAAAGCGGGGGTCGAGGTGATGGCCTGGGGCTGCGATCTCTCCCCTTCCGGGATTGCGATCTCGCGGGAGCTGGCGTTTATGCCGCCTTGATCGGGTTAGATGGGTTCTTGCGAACGGCGAAAGTCAGGACTTCGAAAAAAAATATATTGCAGAAGAACAAGGCCCGCAAATGCGGGCCTCTATTATTTTCTGCGTTCGATTTTTTTGTCGTGGTTATTATGACCGCGGCAACGCGGATCGCTTTTGGCCAGCCCTGGTGAACCGTCGCGGGTAGGATACCGCTGTTGTCCTGGCTGGACCTGTGCTACATCTTGCCGTCGATCTCGACAACGCGTTGTTTGAATTTCCATTGCCCATTTTGCTTGACCACGGTGTCGAGATAACGCCCGGAATTGCTGGCGCTGACTTTGTCGCCGCAATCCATAAGGATCAGATAGGCGTCGTGGCTTGCAGTGTCGCCATTGACTTCCACAATAGCATCGGTGGTGCAGTGTTTAACCTTCATAGTGGGTATCATTTTTTTGGCAAAAGCCAACAGGGCCTCGCTGCCCGAGGCTAGTTGCTTGCCGCCCATCTCAAAAATACCGTCTTCGGTAAAACATTCAACCCAGGCTTCAGGGTTGCCGTAGTCAAAAGCGCGGTTATAGCGTGCCGCCAGTTCTCGAATGGCAAGGTGATCTTCTACATTACTCATTGTTATTACCCCTGGTTGTTAGTTGTGTTCCGATAATTGAGTCGCCGAGCGATTTTATGGGATTTCGCCTGAAGGCCACAACCGGCTCCGCGTCACAGCGCGGATCGCAGGCGTGG
>DJFY01000065.1:32749-34284 GCA_002431545.1 Cellvibrionales bacterium UBA5860
GCGCAGTTCGCGATGCCACCCCGGCAGGAAAAGAAGTCCCGCTTCAGCGGCGTGCTGCCAGCGTGCCAATACGCACTTCACCATCGGAGATGATATATGGCACTGAGGTTAAACTGGCGCCAGCGCAGGGGCCGGCGACACAGGCACCACTGGTGATATCGAAAGTTGCGCCATGCGCTGCGCATAAAATGTACTGGCCGCTGCGGTCGAGAAATTTATCCGGCTGCCAGTTGAGCTCAAAACCGGCATGTGGACAGATGTTGCGGTACAAAAACAAATTGTCCTGTGTGCGTACCGCAAACAACTGACAATCCCGATCCAGGACAAAACCTTTGCAGCCATTGACCGGAATGGCGTCGAGCCGGCATAGCGTAATCGATTCTGACAATGGGGGTCGCTCGGTTGCGCTACCGGCGCCCGTGGCTACAGGCCGCGGCGCAGTGCTTCGATCCGCTCATCCAGAGGGGGGTGGGACATAAACAGGCGCATGGCGTGTTCCTTCCAGCCCCCCGAAATGCCAAACGCAGTCATCGTGTCGGGCAGTTCATTGGGAACGTGGGCGCTGGTTTCAGCTTGCAGACGCTGCAGTGCCTTGATCATGCTGCCTCGACTTGCCAGATGCGCGCCAGCGGCGTCCGCGCGATATTCCCGCCAGCGGGAAAAAGCCATGACAATAGTCGAGGCCAGAATACCGAGGACAATCTGAAGCACCATTACAATAGCGAAATAACCGATTCCGGGCCGGTCGTTCTTAAAAATTGCTTTGTCGATAACCGAACCGACGACACGGGCGAGAAACATGACGAAGGTGTTCACCACGCCCTGAATCAACGTCAGCGTGACCATGTCCCCATTAGCAACATGGCCGACTTCATGCGCCAGAACGGCCCGGGCTTCTTCCCGGTCAAACCGTTGCAACAGCCCGGTACTGACAGCCACCAGGGCTTTGTTTTTGTTCCACCCGGTGGCGAAGGCGTTGGATTGCTGGGCGGGGAAGATACCGACTTCCGGCATGCCGATGCCGGCCTTTTGTGCCAGATCCGCCACGGTTTCCACCAGCCAGCGTTCCTCGGCGTTGGCGGGGTGTTCGATGATCTGCGTTCGAGTACCCATCTTCGCCATGGTTTTCGAAAGCAGCAGTGAGATGAATGAGCCGGTAAAACCGAAAATGGCGCACATGACAAGCAGCGACGTCATATCGCCCTGCACGCCATGCTGGGCGAGGTACTGCTCGAGACCAAAGATCTCAAGGATGGTCGCTACCAGCAGTAGTACCGCGATGTTTGTGGCAAGGAATAGCCCGATGCGTAGCACGTGATCACCTCCGGGATAATGGTCTTGGGTCCAGGCAACCTATAAGATGCGTGCACCTAGAAAAAATTCAATGGCGGCGATTATCGCACACGGTGTGGGCTTCCTGAAAAGCATCTTTCTCTACGCCCAGGCCGCCAATGGCTAATTTTGAACCGGACTAGACTGACTAACCGACTAGCGGAGTTGAAGTAGATGATTACCCAGGTTTCTGCGTGGAAAAT
>DJFY01000065.1:34528-36652 GCA_002431545.1 Cellvibrionales bacterium UBA5860
TGGAAAATAAGGCGTATATATATCGTCCTGCTTGCAATGTCCGTGGTGGGGTGTGCTGGGTTAGGGGCTGGCTCCCAGACGCCCGAGGTGCACCTCACAAGTATTCGGCCGTTGCCCGGAAATGGTTTTGAGCAGCGGTTCCTCATCGGGTTGAATATCATCAATCCAAATAAGCGCGCGCTGCGAATTTCCGGCATGACTTACCACTTAAGCCTGAACGATAACCGTATAGCTTCTGGCGTGGCCGGCGATATTGCCGCCATACCGGGGTTTAGCGAATCCCGCATCTCGCTGGAGGCGGGCACTAATTTAATCAGCAGCCTGCGTTTTATTTCCGAACTGCTTCAGCAAAACGCCCCCGAAGTGCGATACGCGTTTGAGGTCAGTATGCACTCTTCCTGGTGGCCGATGGCGCGTCAAGTAAGCGAAAGCGGCACTATCAAACTGAGTGACTACAAAAATCTGAATGGAGTGAAGTTGCCGTGAGTGACGCGCGTGTGGAAGCGCTGGAAGTCAAGGTGGCTTTTCAGGAGGACTTGCTGAATGCCCTAAACGACGTCGTGGTTCGTCAGGATCAGCGAATCGATTCGCTAGAAAAGTCGCTCGAGAATTACCGGCGGCGTCTCGAAGGGTTACTCGAGCATGGCATCGATGCCATCACTGACACCAAGCCGCCCCACTATTAGTAGTTAGTAGAGTAGTAGTTAGTAGAGCTTCCGGAGTTAGTAGAGTTTCCGGCCCTGATAAATCGCGCGTTTGCGGTGCCGCTGATTGGGCCTCCATGGCGACAGGTCGGGTAGACTCAGGCTACGCCGCCCTGGAGCACGCGGATTTCTCTTTGCGGAAACGGAATCCTGATACCAGCGCCCGTGAGGGCTTCATAAAGGGTATCGTTGACTGCCATGCGCAGCTGGTGGTATTTGACGGTCGGTACCCAGAAGCGTATCCCGAAATTGATACTACTGTCGCCAAAAGAATCGATACCGATTTGTGGCTCCCGGTATTCCGCGATTCCCAGGTTTTTAAGCGCGGTGTCGATCGTCTTGCTGACCGTCTCCGCATCGCTATCGTAGGCGACACCGATGGAGATCTCGATCACGCGTAGGGTGCTCGAATTGTGAATAATCTCGCCCACGATATGTTTGTTAGGGATGATGATTTTGACTTCATCCTCGTCGGTCATGATGGTGTGGGCGAGCCGCACTTCGTCGATGACACCGGTAACGCCCTGTACGGTCACGGTATCGCCGACGACAAAGGGACGCGTGAGAATGATGTTCAATCCCGCCCCATAATTGGATAACAGACCCTGAATGGCCAGGCCCACCCCCAGAGATGCTGCGCCGATAGCTGCCACAAAAGGCGTGACACTGATACCGATTTTGTTCAGGCAGATAATACCGACCATGACGATGATGGTGATTTTGGTGCAGCTGGCCAGGAAACGGCTGAGTGTGATATCAAGATTGTTGCGCTCGCAAATGGCGAGCACGAGGCGCGATATTCGGTTGGAAATCAGTAATCCGATGATCAAAATAATCAGCGCGCCGAGGAGCTGAAAACTGTAGGTCACAAAAAATGTGATCACCAGATCGTATATTTCTTTGAACTTATCGATGTCTTCCTGCATGGCGATACTCTTCCCGATAGCCGCGTGCCTTTTAGTATACCCGTGTGGCTGGCCGTAGTTGTCCGGTATCTGGACATCACCCGACGCATCTCCATGTTGTATGCTTGCCACTTTGCGATACGAGCGGCAGCGGCGGTTCATCGACTATGGAGCTTGAGCATCTTATCGGTCGCAGCGATACGCTGATGCGGGAAGTTTTTCCCGGCCACTTCCTCCACGGGGCGGTGGTACAACCTTACCTGGATTTGGTGGGACAGGCCCGGCTGGCCGGCTTTGACCTGCGCCTGGCGAGCGGCTTTCGCTCTTTCGAGCGCCAAATGGAAATCTGGAACAGCAAGGCCTTGGGGCAACGCCCCGTTTACGACGATGCTGGTCAGGTGGTCGACCTCGAGGCCATGCCCGACAAGGATAAAGTCTGTACCATACTGCGCTGGTCGGCGCTGCCGGGCGCTTCCCGGCACCATTGGGGTACAGATGTCGATGTGTGGGACTGC
>DJFY01000065.1:36824-38969 GCA_002431545.1 Cellvibrionales bacterium UBA5860
GGTACGGATGTCGATGTGTGGGACTGCAGCGCGGTTGAAAGTCACTACTCGTTGCAACTACAGACGCAAGAATACCGCGCCGGTGGGCCCTTTTTTCCGCTCATGTCGTGGCTCGACAAAATGATGCTCGAAGATCGAACAGCCTTCACTCGGCCCTATACTGAAGACCGTGGCGGTGTGGCACCGGAACCCTGGCATTTGAGTTATACGCCGGTGGCGCACAACTTCGAGGCGGTATTGACGCGGGACTTACTGTTCGATGTGCTGAGCGAAACCCGCATCGCGTTAAAACAGGCCTTACTGGAAAACTTCGACGAAATTTACCAGCGTTTTGTCGCCCTATAGGTTATAGACCGATGCGGAATCGGGCGCGTATAGCGGTATCCTGGACCGTGTCGGGGCGGCACTAAGTTGGTAATCAGTTGGAAGTAGGATCAGATTGGAAGTAGAAAATGTCTGGACGAGGTTTTAACGGACAATATGAATGATTCAACGGACCTCTTGTGGTCCCGAATGCTGCGCGAGGCCGAGACACTTTCCGTCGCTGAGCCGGTACTCGCCAGTTATTTTCATACGGCGGTGCTGAGCCACCCTTCGCTGGAGTCGGCGCTTGCCTACACGTTGGCGGAAATTCTCGGCAATGCCACCGTGTCCAAGCAGGCCGTGCGTCGGGTGATCGACGAGGCGCTCTCGGCAGACCCGGTGCTGGGTCAAAAAATACGCCGGGATATCGAGGCTTACCGCGAGCGGGACCCTGCCTGTCGCCACGCGGTGACGCCGCTACTCTACTACAAGGGATTCCATGCGTTGCAGGTCTATCGGGTGGCTCACTATTTGTGGGGCCAGGAGCGTCGAACAATGGCCTATCATATGCAGAATCTCGGTGCCGAAATATTCGGTGTCGATATCCATCCGGCCGCACGCCTGGGCTGTGGCATCATGATCGATCATGCGACAGGTGTCGTGATCGGCGAGACAGCCGTCGTCGAGGACGACGTTTCCATGTTGCATTCGGTTAGTCTCGGGGGCACGGGCACTGATTCCGGCGATCGCCACCCCAAGATACGCAGTGGTGTGTTGATTGCCGCGGGTGCGAAGGTGTTGGGCAATATTGAAGTGGGGGAAGGCGCGAAGATCGGTGCCGGCAGCCTGGTGCTTTCTCCGGTAGCGCCGCATACCACGGTGGTCGGGGTGCCGGCACGTGCTGTCGGCGTGCCGCGCGAGGCCTCGCCGGCTCGAGAAATGGATCAGCGAATCAATAGTGAAGGGGGTGTTGGCTGAGTTCTCCGACGGGTAACGGCATAGGAGGTTTGTTGCATCGCCGCCTGGTCGGTGCGTTTCGCTATTCCGTGATGGGCCTGCAGGCCTGCTACAAACACGAGGAGGCGTTTCGTTTCGAGTTGTTCCTGGGCGTCATTCTGCTGCCGCTGGCGTTTGTCATTTCAACATCTGTTGTTGAAATATGCCTGTTGATCGGCTCCATGCTGATTGTTTTGATTGCAGAATTGCTCAATTCTGCTGTCGAGGCCGTTGTCGACCTGGTTAGCGGCGAAAAGCACGAGCTGGCAGGCCGGGCCAAGGATCTGGGATCGGCCGCTGTTTTTCTCAGCATGGTGTTGTTTCTGGTTGTCTGGGGCAGTCTGGCCTGGTTGCGACTGGTGTCCTGATTGCAGGGTCAGCGACGAGTCGAGTGTCTCTCTATCCTGAATCTGCCGATATCGTTCCCGATGCCTAGAGGCATGCTCGGCAGTTGTTAAGGACGCGTACGCCACCCCTTGGCCGAGTGACAGGTTTGGTCCAACAGGAAGTATCGATCTAGATCCTCGCTGGAAAATGATCCGTCAGAGATCGCAGGGCGCAGCTGGCTTCTGAGGTGGTTAGCAGGCCCGGCAGGTCGGCCAGATCGCTGCCATGCAGATATTCCTTCAGATAGTAGTATTCGTCGCTGGCTTGCAGGGTCGCGTAGGCCCGGTTGAGATCGTTAGAGCGTGTTCGCGTGATACATTCGGCAAGCCGGTAGCAGATGTAAGCCAGGGTAAACCGCCGGCCGTCTTCGATGCCGCTAACAGAAAAAGGTGTCGTCAGTGGTGTGTGTGCATTAGCTAGCGTATCCACCAGGGCATCGGGGAGCTGCCATTTTTGAAC
>DJFY01000008.1 GCA_002431545.1 Cellvibrionales bacterium UBA5860
ACCCGCATTGCTGCCTGGAACCGGCTTCCTCAGGGGCGCCGTGGCGTTCGGCTGATGCCTGGTTTATTCTGCCACGTCAAATTATTAAGGGGTTAGAGCGATGCAAGATGTGAAAGGCAAAGTGGCGTTTATTACCGGTGGTGCTAGCGGTATGGGTCTGGGTATGGCGCGGGCGTTTGGTGCGGCGGGCATGAAGGTGATGCTGGGCGATATAGAACAGGAGCCTCTGGATCGTGCGGTGGCCGAACTCAGGGGCAAAGGTTACGAAGCCGCCGGTGTGCACGTCGACGTAGCCGATCGGGATTCAGTGTTCGCGGCGGCGGAAGCCACGATCAAGGCCTTCGGCAAGGTGCACGTCCTGTGTAACAACGCAGGTATCGGTGTCAGCGGCAAGTCGGAAAAATGCGCCATGGAAAACTGGCGTTGGGTGGTGGATGTGAATTTGTGGGGTGTGATATATGGCCTGCAGGCTTTCGTCCCTCTGATCGAATCTCACGGCGAGGGCGGTCACGTGATGAGCACGGCCTCTATGGCTGGTATGGTCAGCTTTCGCTATATGGGGCCGTACAACGCCACCAAGTTCGCCGTCGTAACGATCATGGAAACCATGATGGAGGAACACCGGGACGACAATCTGGGGGTCTCGGTGTTGTGTCCTGGGGTGGTGGCGACGAATATAGCCAGCGGCACGCGCAATCGTCAGGATCGCTATGGCGGTATGCGTGAGGCCCGTGACCTCGAAGCCAACGAAGAGATGCTTGGCAAGGGTTTGGATCCGGACATTGTCGGTGAGCAGGTGCTGGAAGCGATTCTTGAGGGTCAACCCTACATCTTTACCGATCCGAGCATGCGCAAATATATCGACAAGCGTTTTCAGCGATTGTCGGCCGGTTATGACTGGGCCGATAACTGTCAGGCGTTGAAGAAAGACCGGCGAGCTAAGGCGGCTACGTGACTGGCAGTAACCTGAGTGCGTTGGCCGCACTGTGCGTGTGTCGCTTGCGACACACGGTTGAGAATCAGATAACGGAGCGATAAATGGCCCTGGAATTGGTCGATCACCTTCTATATGAAGCAGAGGAATCCGGCATCCTCTGGATCAGATTCAATCGGCCGGACCGGTTAAATGCGTTGTACGGTCTCGCCGAGCCGGATTCTACGATGGCCAAGGTCGGGGAGTACATGCGCGCGGGAGACGCCGATCCGAATATTCGTGTCATTGTCCTGACCGGCGTGGGTAAGGCCTTTTGCGCGGGGGCGGATATGAAGTCGGGGTCGACAGAGGGCCTGAGCGACCCCGGCGTGGACGGTCCGCGCCAGCATTTCAGCGAGCACTTTACGCCGTTGTTCCGCGATATATCGATGGTTCGAAAACCGACCATCGCCATGGTCAATGGCGCCGCGGTCGGCGCGGGTCTCGACATGGCTCTGCACTGCGACATTCGTATCGGCTGCGAAAATACCCGCTTCTTCACCTACCAGAATGTCGGGCAGATTGCGGAAAACGGCGCGTTGTATCTGCTGCCTCGCATTGTCGGCATGGGCCGGGCGCTCGAGCTGTTTTATACCGGCGGTTTCCTCGAAGCCGAAGAGGCCTACCGCTGGGGCTTGCTCAATCACTTGTATGGCAGCGATGAGATGATGGCGAAAACCCGCGACCTGTGCGAGCGCATTATCAAGAGCCCACCGCTGGTACAGTGGATCAGCAAGCGGATTATGCGCACCGCCATGGACACGAGTATGGAAGCCACCATGCAATTGACGGCCAATGCATCGGGCATTCTCGACCGGTCGGAGGATGGTCGTGAAGCGCGCAAAGCCTTTCTGGAGAAGCGCGAGCCTCTGTATAAAGGGCGTTAACGGATTTTCTTCCGTTTGCGGGATAAGGTGGAAATACAGTCAAGTGTCAGCCGGAGAAACGGGACCTTAAGGATGGTGAATTATGGTTGAGAGTAATCAGTCATTGCCGTTGCAGGAGGCATTTGAAGATGTGTCTACTGCAGACGGCAATATGGAGTGCTTTTGGGCGCACCCGGCCGAGGGTGGGCCCTTTCCCCCGGTGGTCTTATATATGGATGCGCCGGGCGTGCGGGAAGAGCTCTACGACTTTGTCAGGCGGATTGCTGCCCAGGGTTACTTCGCGGTTATACCCAATCTGTATTACCGCTATGGCGTTAAGGATCCGGGTGCTCGCATGATGGATATGCTCTACGCTCACACCAATCCCATGATTATTGAAGATACGCGAAGTCTGATCACCTGGCTGGATGGGCGTGAGCAAACGCTACCCGGCGCGATGGGTTGTATCGGCTACTGTATGAGCGGCAAGTTCGTGCTGGCCGTGACTGGCGCCTTTCCCGAACGCTTCAAGGCCATGTTGTCTCTGTACGGCGTGTCCCACGTGACCAATAAGGACGACTCCGCACATTTGTTGATACCGAATATTATGCCCGACTGCAGTCTCTACTTCGGCTTTGCAGAACACGACCCTTACGTGCCGGATGCGGAGATCGATGTCCTCAGCGCAAGCCTGAGGCAACACCGCGTCGATTGTGTTGTCGAAAAAGTGCCGGGGACCGGTCACGGTTTTGCGTTTCCCGAGCGCATGGCCTATCACCATGAGGCTGCCGAGCGCCATTGGGACATTGCTTTTGAGCTATTTGACCGCAAGTTGAGGCCTGGCCAGCCCGCAAAGTAGTGTTTCGGGCCGGCTGCCGGAGACGGACGACGAGGCACTGTCCATGATCATTGACGGATGATAAGCAACGCGTCCGGTAGCGCCTGGTCCCGCGACGCAACATGCGGGCCAGGCAATATCACAGTATGGCGATCGGGTTGATAATAGCCTGGACTGCACCGACATATTTTGGAATACCGATCACCAGCAGAAACTCCCAGGCTCTGTCGGCGGCCAGTTCTTCTGTACGAATATTTTCCAGAACGTAGACGCCATGTTTCACCAGCATGAGCTGGTGTACCGGAAATACGATATCAGGGTCCTCACCGGGCGATGCCTCGAGGCCAAAAGTGTCGGCACCTATGGCGACAACGCCCTTGTCGATCAGATATTGAGCTGCCGCTACGCCGAGGCCTGGTTCCTGGTGGTTGAAAAGTTCCGGGTCGGATTTCAGCTTGGCTTTCATCCAGCCGGTGTTGAACAACACGATATCACCTTCGCCGATTGTGACGCCTTGTGCCCTGGCTGCGCCTTTGACGTCTTCAACGGTAATAACCTCGCCGGCTTTCAGATATGCCTTGTTTTTGTGTCGGGCCATATCCAGCAGAACACCGCGTGTAGCCACTGGCGGCGCATTGTGCAACGCGAAGTCCGTGAGTCCGCTATACCTGATAAAAGCCTGTGCTGGTACGCCATTGTAGTATCTGTTGTTTATCCCCACATGCCCTAGGCCGTCGATTTGAGTACCGACGCCGAGCCACGCGTAAACAATATCGTCGTTAAAACCAAAGCCGTTCTTGCCCATAGTCTTGCCCAGCAACTGGCCGGGCTGTACCACCGAGAGGTTGAATGAACGCGGCGTCAGATCCGCGCCTGCTGGAGTATCGGGTCCGGAATCGATTCCCAGAGCATAACTTTTGCCGGTTTTGATCAGCTGTGCCGCCGCAAGGGTTTTTTCTGACGAGAGGTAATTGAATGCGCCTAAGCGATCTGTCTGTCCCCACTTTGAAGGCCACCACTTTTCCTCTGCGGCCAGAGGCAGACAGGCGGTGAGCACCAGAGCTGCCAGCCACGTAGCCGGGAGTTTCATGGTGACAACGAAAGACGCGACTAATCTTTTTATAATGGATGCCGCCAGTTTCCTGGTCATATTTCCCCCTGAGACAAATTGAAAGCGCTAAATAAGAAAACAGGCCGTAAATTAATATAGTCAGCTGTGGCGGTAATTTCCTTCAGTCCATAAAAACTTTATGTCAAGTGGTGCGAGGGTAGGTGCGGGAAATCGAAGGCGACAAAATCGCCATATAAGGCAAAATCACGTAAAAGTCTCTGCGGCAATGCCGTCCATAACTAAAAGAAATCTGTAATAAGATTGACATAGTTGCGCGTCGCTATTAAGTTTTGCGCGCTCAGACTGCGTCTGAATATAAATGGCCTCTGTAGTCAATCATAAGTAGCAGTACCAATTGAGGGGGAATTCGATTTGCAGCTTCCAGCCTTGCAAATCTCTACGTGCGATCGGCTGCGTCTCAACGGCGGACAGGTATTTCCGCTGGCCACTTATTTCGTTGTTACTTCGAGTCCTAAACACTTTTAATTATTGAGAATGTCGCGATAACAGTCGCCGGGATTCTGCCGTCAACAATTAAAAACAATCCTGTAACTGGAAAGGGGGAGTTGTTTTGTCCAGATCAGCTGTTTCTAGCGGTATGAAATATTTAAGATCTATCGCAGCGGGTACCGTCGCGCTTGCGGCAGTCGGTAGCCATGCCTTCGAATTCAATGTTGGTGAGTGGCGTGGCTTTGTCGATACCACATTCACTGCCTCTGCTGCGATGCGGGTAGAGGGCAATTCAGATTTCGGTACCGCGGACCCAACCGGCCGGAATAATCTGTTTAAGGATGCGGGCGATGTTTATAGCTCGCCTTTATCATTGCTGACAGATATCGGCATCCGCAAAGACAACTACGGTTTTTTTACTCGGGCGGCTTATACCTACGACCCAACCATTATGGATGAGGATTGCAGTAATTGTTTCCGTCCCAACGTCTGGCCGTTTCCCGCGGGCGGTACCGGTAGCCCTGCCAGCTCTGTGTTGCACGGCGTGCCTTTTGGTGGAACGCCGGTTTCAGTGGTCGATGGTATAGACGATAAGGCCCAGAACCTGGCGGGAAATCGCTTTGTGTTGCTTGATCTATTTTTCCATGCGGGTTGGGATGTTGGCGAGCACCCACTCAACGTGCGGGTCGGTAAACAGGTCATCAATTGGGGTGAAAGCAACATCATGGGTGGCGGTATTTCCCAGATGATGAACCCAACCGACCTGTCGAAAGCGACAACGCCGGGTACGGATGTAAAAGAGACACTGACACCCCAGGAGAGCGTTTACCTTAACTTTGGCTTTACCGACAACATTAGTTTGGAAGCCTATTACACCTGGAACTGGCG
>DJFY01000052.1:0-448 GCA_002431545.1 Cellvibrionales bacterium UBA5860
TGCTGGCGATTCCCTGGCTGAGCTTTCTCATATTGCCGCTCGCCCTGCTTGGGGTGTTTATTCTGCCCCTGTCCGCTGGCGCAGCCGAATGGTGCTGGCACGCCGCCGGCACGCAGTTGCAATGGTTTCAATCCCTGTTGACGCAGGCCGGCGAGATTTCCCGGTCCTGGTCGTGGCAACTGGTCACGGACCAGCCACTGCTACTGGCGGTCGCGCTCACCCTTGCGGGTGGTCTGTTACTGGCGCCACGCGGTCTTGGCCTTAGAGGTCTGGGGTTACTGCTGTTGCTTGCGGTGCTATTGATGGAGGTGCCGCCGCGATCCGGCCTCCGCGTTGCGGTTCTCGATGTCGGCCAGGGGCTGGCGGTTGTGATCGAAGCCAATGACCGTACTCTGGTCTACGATACCGGTGCAAAATTCAGCGAGCGTTTCAATGCGGGGGAGGGCAT
>DJFY01000052.1:716-5914 GCA_002431545.1 Cellvibrionales bacterium UBA5860
CAGCATTCCAGTGGAGCGTGTGATGTCCGGTCAGGCCGCCGACCTGGCGCTCGAAGGTGTCCAGCCCTGCCGGCGGGGAGTGGCATGGCAGTGGCAGGATGTGCGCTTTGAGATCCTCGCGCCGGAGCACAGCATTGCGGTGTCCGACAACGATGCCTCTTGTGTGATCGCAGTCAGCCAGGCCGATCATACAATCCTGCTCACCGGCGATATTACCGGCAAGGTGGAGCGTCAGCTGGTGCGTGCAGGGTTGCTGCCGCCAGACGTGGACTTGCTGGTAGCGCCTCACCACGGCAGCAACAGTTCGTCGACGGCGGAGTTTATCTCGGCGGTCACGCCGAAACATGTTGTCTATTCAGCGGGCTATAACCATCATTTCGGGCATCCCCATGCCAAGGTTGTCGCGCGCTACCGAGAGGTCGGTGCGGAGCAGTGGTCCACTGCAGATGCCGGTGCGATCGTGTTTGACTGGCCTACTGACGAAAAGCTGCGGGTCGAGACGGCCCGCCAGGGTCGATCCAGGTATTGGCGGGATGCGTTTTTAGCACCCCCTTAATATGGTAAAGTGACGGTATTTTTCGGAGGGGTCTGATTTGTTCGAGCTGATTGTTGCCGGCGGCTGGCTGATGTTGCCGTTGCTACTGTGTTCGCTGGCAGTCATGGTTATCTCAATTGAACGCTATATCTCGCTCCATCCCGATAAAGTATTACCGGAAAATCTGCTGGGTCAGGTTTGGCACTGGCTCAAGCAGCGCCAGGTCACATCGGACAAACTCAGCGAGCTGCGCGATTCTTCTCCCCTGGGCCAGGTGCTGGCGGCGGGTTTGAGCAACTCCGGCCACGGCCGTGAGGTGATGAAGGATAGTATCGAGGAAGCGGCGAATCAGGTGATTCACAATCTCGAACGCTATGTCTCCATACTGGGTACGATTGCGGCCATCGCGCCTTTGATTGGACTGCTCGGGACTGTGGTAGGCATGATCAAGGTGTTCACCGCGATCATGCTTGAAGGCACTGGCAACGCCGGAGTGCTTGCCGGTGGTATTTCCGAAGCGCTGATCACCACTGCGGCTGGGTTGTCGGTCGCGATCCCGGCGCTAGCCTGCCACCGTTTCTTCGAACGCCGTATTGATTCGCTGGTCGTCGGCATGGAGGATCAGGCGATCAAACTCGTCGACGCCTTGCATGGCGACAGAGTACTGGCGCCCGGCGAGTCCGATTCCCCGTGAAGTTTCGCCGTCAGGCACATCGCGACCAGGGCGTCAACCTGACGCCTCTGATCGATGTGGTATTTCTGCTGCTGATTTTTTTCATGGTCTCGACCACCTTTACACGGCAGACTGAACTTGTCGTTAATCTGCCCGAAGCCGACGCCGCGCCCAGTGAAACCCAGGCCAAATCCATCGATGTGCTCATCACTGCCGACGGCAATTATTCGCTCAATGGCATAGCCCTGGTCAACACGCAAATCAAGACGCTGATGGCCGGATTGAAAGAACTATCCGCCGGGCGCACAGATATCCCGCTGACGATCACCGCCGATGCTAACGTGCGCCACCAGGCGGTGGTGACGGCCATGGATGCTGCCGGCCGACTGGGCTTTGGGAATTTGAGCATCATTACGCAGGCGCCGGAAGACGCCCGGTAAACATTCCCCTATGATCGAGTCTGCTGCAGGAAAAGTGTCTGGTTTTCGGACCTACTACCGTCTCATCGGTTACATGAAAGCCTTCTGGAAGGTGTTTCTGATCAGCGTGCTCGGGCTCTGGTTGTACAGCGCCATGCAGATCGCCTTTATCGATTTGTTCGGCTACCTTATCAATGTTTTGACCGTGGTCACCGGTGACGGTGGTCTCCCCGATCAGGTCAACATGACCCAGCTCGACGGTGGCGTGACGTCGTGGTTGGCTGAGAAACTCGGTGCCGGCGAGGATGTGCTTTCCCAAAGTCGAAAAGCGCTGCCGGCGATGTTGGTATTACTGGCGTTGATCCGCGGCTTCGGATTTTTACTGGGTAACTACGGCATGACTTACGTCTCCCAGTCGGTGGTGCATGTCTTGCGCACCCAGGTGTTCGACAAGTACACGCGCATGCCCAGCGCCTATTTCGATGCGCAGATGACCGGGCACGTGGTGGCGTTGATCACTTTTCATGTGCAGCAGGTCATGGGCGCCACCACCAAGGCTCTCAAGGTGATTATTCGCGAGGGGGCGCTGGTCATCGGTCTGCTGGTTTACCTGGTGTATCTCAACTGGCGGCTGGCGATTATCTTTCTCACCGTCATGCCCATGATCGCGCTGGTTATCGGTATTGTGAGCAAGCGCTTTCGCAAACTCAGCAAACGTATTCAGCTGGCCATGGGCGACGTCACCCATGTCTCCCAGGAGGCGGTCGCCGGTTACCGCGAGATGCATCTGTATGGCGGCAAGCAGTACGAGAGCGAGCGCATGCAGCGCGCCAGCCAGACCAACCGCCGACAGCACCTGAAAATGGCAATCACGGAGGGTCTCAGCATGCCTTTCGTGCAAATCTTGCTGGCATTGATCATGGCCGTGCTGATCTGGCTGGCCCTGACACCGGAGATTCTCACCTCGATGTCCACGGGTGGTTTTACCAAGTTTATTTTTACCGCGTCCCTGCTGGCAAAACCCGTGCGTCAGCTCACCGAGGTCAACAGTATTATCCAGAAGGGCATCGCTGCCGCTGAAGTGCTGTTTACCGCGCTGGATCAGGAGGAGGAGATCGACGAGGGCACTTACGAGGCCGACCGTGTCGATGGCCATATCGTCTTTGAGAACGTGTCTTTCTGTTATAGCGGCGACAACAAGGGCGTGCTGCAGGAGATCAGCTTTGTCGCCGAGGCCGGTGAAACCGTGGCACTGGTCGGCTCCTCCGGGAGCGGAAAAAGCTCTCTGGTGAGTCTGATTCCCCGCTTTTACAACTACCAGTCGGGGCGCGTTCTGCTGGACAACCACGAAATTACTGAATACACACTGAACAATCTGCGCCGCCACATCGCTCTGGTCAGTCAGCAGATCACCCTGTTTAATGACACGGTGTATAACAACATCGCCTATGGCGAGCTGGCATCGCGTTCACCCGACGAGGTGCGCGAGGCCGCGCGTATGGCGCATGCGCTGAACTTTATCGAGGCGCTGCCCAATGGCTTCGATACCCTGATTGGGGACGATGGTGTGTTGTTGTCCGGTGGTCAGCGACAGCGCCTGGCCATTGCCCGGGCGCTGCTCAAAGATGCCCCCGTTCTTATTCTCGATGAGGCGACATCCTCTCTCGATACCGAGTCCGAGCGCCACATTCAGGCGGCCTTTGATGTCGCGATGAGAGGGCGCACGACATTTGTTATCGCACACCGCCTGTCGACGGTTGAAAATGCCGACAAGATTCTCGTGCTGGAGCACGGCCGCATTGTCGAAGAAGGCTCGCACCACGAACTGCTGGCCGCGAACGGACGTTATGCCGAGCTCTATCAGCAGCAATTGATAGAAGAAGACGATGTGGTGGCATGAGCCGCCTGCTGCAAGCGTGGTACAGACCCGAGAGCTGGACCCGATTGTTTTCGCCGCTGGCCTGGATGTTTTGTGGTATTGCGACCTCACGCCGCCGACGCCTGCAGGCAGAATATCAGGGTAAGCCCTTCGCTGTGCCACTTGTCGTCGTTGGCAATATCGCTGTGGGCGGCACCGGTAAGACCCCTTTGCTGATCGGTCTTGTCCGTCAGTTGCGGGCCGAAGGTATAGCGCCGGGTATCGTCAGCCGCGGCTACGGGGGAACAGCTGGCGCCACGCCACTCGTCGTGCATTCGGACAGCGCTGTCGAGGCGTGCGGCGACGAGGCGCTGTTAATTGCCCGCGAGACCGCTTGTCCGACAGTGGTGTGCAGTGACCGCCGCGCTGCCGTTCAACACCTGCTGGCGTCGTTCGCCGTCGATGTTATCCTCAGCGACGATGGTATGCAGCACTATCGCCTGCACCGGGACATGGAAATAGCGGTCGTCGACGCCCGGCGCGGCTTAGGTAACGGCCTCTGTTTGCCCGCCGGTCCCCTGCGCGAACCGCCGTCGCGGCTGCTTGAGGTCGATGCCGTCGTTATTAACGGTACTGCCCCTGCGGGTGGCTTTTCGAGTCTGGCCGAGCTGGGGACGCCGGAATCGACTGTCTTCGAGATGACCCTGCGTCCTCTACGATTCACTCATCTCGCCAGTGGTGAGCAGGTGGCCTGCGATGCCTGGGCGCTGGCGCGCAACGTCCACGCGGTGGCCGGCATCGGCAACCCGGCTCGCTTTCGCGATACACTGGTGCAGTTGGGACTGGCGCCCCAACTGCACGCTTTTGCCGACCATCACCGTTTTAGCTCCAGAGACCTGGCTTTTGACGATGATTTGCCCATTATTATGACGGCCAAGGACGCCGTAAAGTGCGAAAGCTGGGCCGATGCCCGCTGTTGGCGGCTTGATGTCGAAGCCGATATAGATCCCATTCTGGCGAAGAATATTGTTAATCTAATTAATTAATATTTATCTTTAATAAATTGAATTTAAAAGATTATATAGTTGTTATTCCTGCCCGCTATGCCTCCTCCAGGCTGCCGGGTAAACCCCTGCTCGATGTCTGCGGGATGAGCCTCGTCGAGCGGGTTTACCGGCAGGCCAGTCAGAGCGATGCGCGGCGGGTTCTGGTGGCGACGGACGATGCGCGCATCGCCGACGCGGTCTCGGCTTTTGGCGGCGAGGCGATCATGACCGCAGCCGAACATGCCTCGGGTACCGACCGTTTGGCGGAAGTAGCCCGACTTTGCGAGCTTGCCTCTGACGACATTGTCGTCAATGTGCAGGGGGACGAGCCCTTGATTCCACCCGCGGTGATCGACCAGGTTGCGGGCAATCTTATCGCTCACCCGGAGGCAGGCGTGGCCACGTTGTGCGAACCTTTGGCAGGGGTGGAGGACTTTCTAAACCCCAATGTCGTCAAGGTGGTGGCTGACCAGGCCGGCTACGCGCTGTACTTTACGCGTGCGCCGGTACCCTGGCCGCGCGACCACTTTGCCCGCAGCCAATCCGACCTGCCGGCAGGGCACCCGGGTTGCCGGCATATCGGGCTTTATGCCTACCGGGCCGGAACGCTCCAGGACTTCGTCGCATGGCCCGCGGCCGAGCTGGAAGAAACCGAGGCGCTGGAGCT
>DJFY01000052.1:6127-7747 GCA_002431545.1 Cellvibrionales bacterium UBA5860
AAACCGAGGCGCTGGAGCAACTGCGTTTTATGGTGCACGGAGTAAAAATCCACGTGACTGAATCGGTCGAGCCGGTGCCCGGAGGTGTCGATACTCCCGCGGATCTGGACCGGGTTATTGCGCTGCTTTCCCGGTAATTACGAGCCCACGGTAATTGAAAATCCACGTTAAATAGACGTCCAGATATTTCGAACAGTAGTGAACAGATGAAGCAAACTCATGTCCTGTTTGTCTGCCTCGGTAACATTTGTCGGTCGCCGACAGCCCAGGCGGTATTTGAGAAAAAAGCGCTCGAACGCGGCCTTCGGGACTGGTTCGTGGTCGATTCCGCCGGCACTGGCGACTGGCATCTAGGCGAGCCGCCCCACGAGCGCACCGTGCTTGCCGCGCAACGCGCCGGCTACGACCTGTCCTGTCTTCGCGCACGGCAGGTGCGCCCTGAGGATTTCCAGCGCTTTGATTTTATCTTCGCGATGGACGAATCCAACCTCGGTAATTTGCGGCGCGAGGCGCCACGCCAACACCACAGCCAAATAGCCCTGTTTCTTGAATACGCCGGCATGCCCCGTCCCTGGGAGGTCCCCGATCCCTACGGCGGTGGCATGAGCGGCTTCCAGCGCGTGCTGGCACTGATTGAACGGGCTTGCGAGTGCTTGCTGGATCGCTTGTGCGAGTATCATCAGCAAGAACAAAACCCGGTGTCCTAGCCGGCCGGGTCGGGATTGCCTGTTTGGATATCGTCGCTCACCAGCCTCTCGCTGCCTGCAACACACTGAATCTGCCGGCTTACGCCGAATATTTCTGTCGCGTTGCCAGCGCTGAGGATATTCACCAGGCCCTGCACTTCAGCCGTGAGCGGCACCTTGCAATCACCGTACTGGGCGGCGGCAGTAACGTCGTCATAGCCGACGACATCCCCGGCCTTGTCGTGCAGGTGGATTTGCGAGGCGTGAGTTTCGAACCGCAATCCGGCGACTTGGTTCAACTGACTGCGGCCGCCGGCGAAAATTGGCACGACCTGGTTGCCGAAACACTCGGGCGGGGATGTTACGGACTCGAAAACCTGTCTCTCATTCCCGGTCTGGTAGGCGCCGCGCCTATCCAGAATATTGGCGCTTATGGGGTCGAACTCAGCGATTGCTTCGTCGGGTTGCAGGCGGTCAGCCTGGATACCGGCGAAAGCGCGGCGTTTGATTCCAGGGATTGCCACTTCGGTTATCGCGACAGTGTCTTCAAGCATGAACACAGGGGTGCCTGGCTGATCACTTCGGTGACCCTCGAGTTGCATCGCCAGCGGCGGGTCAATATCGAATACCCGGCATTGCGTCAGGCACTGGTCGCGGGCGATGCCACGGAGATTACGCCTGAACTGGTCGCACAAACCGTGTGTCAGATTCGTCGCCAGCGCTTGCCCGACCCCATCCTGGAACCCAATGCCGGCAGTTTTTTTAAGAACCCTGTGATCAGTGCCGAACAAGCGGATAGGCTGCGAGCCGCGCATGCGGACGCTGTTCTCTATCCGCAAGAGGACGGCCGTATCAAAGTGCCGGCCGCCTGGTTGATCGAGCGTGCTGGCTGGAAGGGTAGAGTAGGCCGGGGTTGTCGCGTGCATCCCGATCA
>DJFY01000052.1:8049-11849 GCA_002431545.1 Cellvibrionales bacterium UBA5860
GCGGCTGACGTAAATGCGCAATTTGCTATCGAACTGGAAATGGAACCCTGCGTGCTGGGCGGCTAGCGACCATGCTGCTGCAATACGAGTCTGAACGCATTCCCCTGGCCGGTGGCGAACTGCTTTATTGGCCGCGCTTTCTCGAGACGCGTGATGCTGAGGCCCTGTTTGAATGCATTCGAGATCGCGTGCCCTGGGTTCAATCGAAAATTTGTATAGCAGGGCGCCAACTGCCGATACCAAGGCTGAATGCCTGGTACGGTGACAGCGGTACCGAGTACGGTTATTCCGGCACGCGATTACCGGTCAATTCCTGGTTGCCAGAACTGGACAGCCTGAAATCCCGTGTTGCCCGAGCGTCCGGCTCTGCCTTTAATTGCGCGTTGCTCAACCTGTACCGTGATGGCCGGGACAGTGTCGACTGGCACAGCGACAACGAGCCCGAGCTGGGACGCACGCCTATTGTGGCGACGCTCAGTCTGGGCGCGGAGCGGCGTTTTGACCTGCGGCCAAGGCGCCGCGACATGGGTAAGCTGGAAACCGGCAGGGCGCGGGCGCGCAAGACACAATGCTTGCACTTGCCAGCCGGTTCGCTGCTGGTGATGGCTGGCGACACGCAGCGCAACTGGCAACACCGGGTGCCTAAAATGTCGACCGAGATTGGCGAGCGGATCAGCGTAACCTTTCGTTATGTTGAGTCAAACTGAGGCTGTAATTCCTGCTGCGCCTGTACTTATTTGTGTTTTTTCTTGAGTTTGGATCAGGGCCTGGATTTGAAGAAAACTGCTACTGGTCGTTGCCAATTGAACTGACGGTCTGATGTCCGGCAACGACTTTAGTGGAGGTGTCAGAAATATACTGTTACTTGCCGAAGCCTTGTCCGTGTGCCGAAACCCTGTTGCCAGGGCATCTTGGGTTATAGTGTCGTGCAAGAATTTTGTGTCGGCGTGCCCGCTAACAAATTGCTGAATTTCTTGTACCGTTAGCGCAGTACTTCGGCAGAGAAGCCCCGACCTTGCTCGAATTGACTCATCAAGATGCCTTTTGACGCCAAGAACTTTCTCAAGCACCTGACCCCGCGCCCCGGCGTCTACCAAATGCTGGATAGTGCCGGCGACATTCTCTATGTCGGTAAAGCCAAAAATCTGCGTAAAAGGGTATCCAGCTATTTTCGCAAGAGCGGGCTGGCACCGAAAACGCAGGCGTTGGTGAAGCGTATCGACAATGTCGATGTCACGGTAACCGAAACGGAGCTGGAAGCGCTGCTGCTCGAGCAGAACTTGATCAAGCAATACCGGCCGCCTTTTAATATCCTGCTGCGCGACGACAAGTCTTATCCCTATATTTTTATGTCGACCGAACACGCTTCGCCGCGACTGGCATTTCATCGAGGCGCCAAGCGCCGCAAGGGCGCGTACTTTGGGCCGTTTCCCAGCGTGCACGCGGTGCGCGAAAGCATGCGTTTTCTGCAAAAAACCTTTCGCGTGCGTCAGTGTGAGGACAGTTTTTTTAAAAACCGGTCGCGGCCCTGTCTGCAATACCAGATCAAACGCTGTAACGCGCCCTGCGTTGGCCTGATCTCGCCCGAAGACTACCGGGAGGATGTGCGCCATACCCGCATGTTTCTCGAAGGCGAAAATCTCTCTCTGATGAGAGAACTCGAAGAGGCCATGGAAAGCTGCAGCCGGGCTTTGCAATTTGAAGAGGCGGCACGCTACCGCGACCAGATAAACGCCCTGCGTCAGGTGCAGGCGCAACAGGTGATCGAGTCAGGCAACGCCCATATCGACGTTATTGCCGCAGCCATCGAAGGTAACGAAGCCTGTGTGCATGTGCTCTATATTCGCCACGGTCGCATTCTCGGTAGCCGCAGTTTCTACCCCAAGGTGCCGTTGGCGGCGACACAGGAGGAGTTCCTCGGCGAGTTTATTCCGCGCCACTATCTGAAGGGGCAGGGTGGCGGCGATATACCCCGGGAAATCGCCATCGGCGTCGACCTGGCAGACAAGGCGTTGTTGGAAGCTGCGGTCGGCGATATTGCCGGGCGCAGAGTCAGTATCAAAAACGCCAGTCGCGGGACGCGCAAAAAGTGGCTGGAGCTGGCGACGCGCACAGCCGCGCAAAATCTGGGTGGGCGCATGGCTGCATCCGCCTCGATGCTCAAGCGCTACGATTTGTTGCGTCAGACCCTCGATCTGGATGACGTGCCCGAGCGTATGGAATGTTTCGATATCAGCCACAGTAGCGGCGAGGCAACCGTAGCCTCCTGTGTGGTGTTTAATCGCGAAGGTCCGCTGAAGTCCGACTACCGGCGTTTCAATATCGAAAATATTACTGCAGGCGACGACTACGCCGCCATGGAGCAGGCCCTGCGTCGCCGCTACAAACGGTTGCAGGAAGGCGAAGGCAAACTACCCGACATTTTGTTTATCGACGGTGGCAAGGGGCAGTTGCGCACTGCGCAGCGAGTGCTCGACGAACTCGGCGTTATCGGCGTCAAACTGGTTGGCGTCGCCAAGGGCACCAGCCGCAAGGCTGGATTGGAAACCCTGTTGCTAACGACAGAAGCCGGCGAGAGAGAAGTCATTCCCGAGCAGGACGGCCTGCTGCTGATTCAGCAGATACGCGACGAAGCTCACCGCTTTGCGATCACAGGTCACAGACAGCGGCGTGACCGCAAGCGGCGTTCCTCACCTCTGGAGGGTATAGCCGGCGTCGGTCCAAAGCGGCGGCGCGAGCTGCTGCGCTACTTCGGTGGTCTGGAAGCCGTGGAAAAAGCCAGTATGGCCGATCTGATGCGCGTGCCCTCGATTGACAGAAAAGTCGCCGAGGCTATTTACAGTGCCTTTCACAACGGGTAACTTGGGCCGCACATCGAATTAAGCAGTTCTATGTTTAACCTACCCAATCTGCTCACTATGCTGCGGGTGCTGTTGATCCCGCTGTTGATTCTCGTTTTCTATCTGCCATGGGAGTGGCGCTATCTGGCGAGTGGCGCCATTTTTGGCGTGGCCGCACTGACCGATCTACTCGACGGCTACCTGGCCAGAAAACTCGGTATGGAAACCGCCTTTGGCGCCTTTCTCGACCCGGTGGCCGACAAGCTCATTGTCGCTGTTGCCCTGGTCTTGCTCACAGAACAAAGCGCCTCCAGCGTGCTTGCCATTCCGGCGATGGTCATAGTCGGACGGGAAATCGTCGTCTCCGCCCTGCGCGAATGGATGGCGGAAGTTGGCAGCCGCGCCAGCGTCGCGGTGTCTTACATTGGCAAGGTCAAAACAGCGGTGCAGATGATTTCCATCATCGTCCTGCTGACGTTCAACCCCGCCCTGTATCCGGTCTTTCACATGATCGGTCTCGTGCTGCTTTATGTCGCCGCCGTGCTCACGCTGTGGTCCATGCTTGCTTACCTGAAAATTGCCTGGCCGGAACTGACTCGTGGCACCGAATGACCTGCCGCGCTAAAAGCGGCGGTGCCTCAATCTGTATTTTCAATGCCCGCTCCGGTACAATTCCGCGGCCTTTGAATGGGGCCTGGTTTAGGTGTTAGACAGAAGGCAGAGCAAGGCGAGATAAAACAAAAACAGTGCTTCTCAAGTCGTAGCGGCGAAGGCCCACCGCGAGGTAACAATCGCGAATTGAGCAGGCTTGAATGTGTAGGCGCGGTGGCAGAGTGGTTATGCAGCGGACTGCAACTCCGTGTACGCCGGTTCGATTCCGACCCGCGCCTCCAGATTCAAGCGTGTTCTTATAAAATCAGACAGGACTAAAGGGCAAACGACGTGCAGGAGGCACGAGTG